>NZ_JAANYX010000001.1:0-206440 GCF_012274245.1 Mameliella sp. LZ-28
GACTTCGGGGAAGAGGTTTTGGGCGGCGGAAGGCCCCTGAATGTGCTGCACACAGGCGACTCTGCGCGGTTCGATCAGGATAACTATGTCATTGGCGCATCCGGTCTCTTGGTCGCGTCAGGAGGGGAGTGGGTGGAATCCGACTACCCCCTGGTCAAGGTGGGCCCAGCTAACTCTGTTCTGAATCAAGCCATGCGCATGTGGCGGTTCGCGGCGCACGGTTTTACCGGCGTGAGCTGGTCGAAATTAATTCAGACCCGAAACGACTACCTGCCCGACACCTACGCGGCAGATGTCGATGACATCGTGTTCTGGGAAATGCCACCGGATGGGATTATCCATGCGGTCAACTACTGGATCGACCCGCCGGATGCTTCGACGCCGCGAAAGGTGTCGGGCATCTGCCCAAACGACACCAACGGTTACACCGGCCTGCCGCGATATTGCATCGGCTCGATCAATGCGCCTGTTGACCAGACCCAGAGTTATGGCATTCAGACGTTCGATGCCTCTGGAAATGTCCTCTACGACAGCCGCGGGGATAACATCGTCGTTCGGGATTTCCGGGTATTCTCCCAGGCCGAGGTACAGGACGTACTCGAAAACGACACGGTGGTAACTTTTACGCCTCGCGCTGCCCCGGTTGGCGCCCCGATGGTATCTCTTTCGAGCGTCATGTCGTTCAGCAAGCCAGCCAACGGGCGACACTGGTACTATCCTCTTATCGAATGGGATGGCACCAGCTTCACCCTGTCACGATTCCGACATTCAATGGCCAGTTCCAGCAGCCTCGGTGGCTTCGCTTATTCGAGCTTCACCCTGACCGTCGCGGACGCCGAGTGGTGATAGACGGCCCGGCGGTGCTGTGCTAACTTCCGAGCCAACATAGCCGCGCAAGATGCACAGGCTCCCTTTGAACCCCACGGGAGAAGTGCATCATCATGGCAACGTGGCTTCGCACCGGAACCGCCTCAGTCACCAACGGAAACGCAACCGTCACCTTTACAGGGGCGGATGTGATCGCTGCGTCGATCAGAACGGGTGATGCATTCCACGCGCCTGATGGTCGCGTCTACGAGATCGACACCATCGACAGCGCGACCCAGGTTACGCTTGCCCAGACCTATCTCGGGTCCACGGCCTCGGGGCAGTCCTATGCGATCCAACCGACGCGCGGGGTAGTCACGGACCTCTACAACAGCGTGCAAACGCTGATTTCTTCGGTCAACGGATACGTCTCAGGTGTCCTCGCCGGCCTGTTCCCGGCTGGGACCGCTGTAACACCTTCCATCGCAAAGAGCGGCGACACCGATACGGGGCTCTTTTGGCCCGCGGCAAACCAGTTGGCCGCCGCGACAGGGGGCGTTAAGCGGTGGCTCCTGTCCTCGACGGCCTTCCAGGTCGATGTGCCAATCACCGGAACGGCCGTGACGCAAAGCGCGACCGATGCCACCACCGGGCGCCTCCTGAAGGTCGGTGATTTCGGGTTGGGGTCGAGTATCGTCGAAGCCATCCCAGCCGGCTACTCTGACATTGACGCGGCCGATATTCCGAACGGGGACTATTGGATCGGCGCAGCCGCAACCGGGGATAAACCGACCAGTATCGGCTTTCTCAAGGTGAAGCGGCGGTACACCGGAAGCCGTGTCACCCAGGAGTGGCGCGGCGACAACAGCTCAACCGTCTATCGACGTTTTTACCTCAGTGGCGTCTGGACCCCCTGGGCCTATGCATTCGACAGCGCAAATGCGGTCGGGACGGTCAGTCAATCGGGCGGGGCCCCGACCGGCGCGATTGTCGAGCGGGGCAGCAACGCGAATGGTGAGTATGTCCGCTTCGCGGATGGCACGCAGATTTGCACGCATGTTTTCGCCATCAGCGCCAACCCGACGACTTGGACATTTCCTGCGGCGTTTTCGGCTGGCCCGACGATGATGGCAAATGCGTTCAATGCTGCGGCGCGGACAGTCACCATCGGCAGCAGAACATCGACTACGGTGCAGTTCAATGTTTTCGATGCGTCTGGATCTGCTGCCTCGGCAAGCGTGGCGGTCGTTGCAATTGGCCACTGGTACTGAGGAGACCCCCATGCAAATCACCCTTTCTCCCGTTCGCCGGGAGGGTCGGCCCAGCATCGAGCGCAACGGCGACAGTCTCATCATCGACGGCGAGACATTTGATTTCTCCGGTGTGCCCGAAGGCGCCACGCTCCCGGCGGATGCCGTCGCCTCCGAATGGGTTGTCGGCCCGGTCGAGCGCATCGGCGGATCGCTGCACCTCACTCTCGCGCTCTCGCACGGTGCCAATGCACCTGCGGCGACCCTTTTCCCGGCCCCCCTAGCGCCGACCAATGGGGCTATCATCCTGCCGCCATATGAGGAAGTCCAAGAGGAGGCTCTGTGATGCCCAAGCATGAAGTGAAAAAGCGCCGCGATCAAAGCCAAGAGCGGGTGGAAATCTTCGACGGGATCGTTCGCGTCTATGACACCGGCGATATTCTGCGGGTTGAAATCGCCTCGTTGCGGGAAGCAGGTGAGAAATGAGTAACGATAAGTTGGAAGAAAAAGTCGCAGCGGCCGAGGCCACAATGGAAGGCTATCCCGATAGCGCCGTGGCGCAATACGTTTCTATCCCCGAAGCGGCCCCCATTGATTCCGCTGCCCCCCCCTCGATGATGACCAGCATACCCTTGGAAGAGTTTCTCGACTTCAAGGGGGAGATGGAGGCGCAGATCAGCGTTTTGCAGGCGCAAATCTCCACCCTTGAGAGTGAAGTCAGCCTGTTGCGCGGGCAGGTGGGGCAATGAGCAACGTCGATCTGACCAAAATTGTCACCGCCGAAGAAAGAGCCGAGGCCGAGGCGCTAGCCCGCGCGCAGGCGATCAAGGCCGAGGTGCAGGCCCGCATCTTCGCGGTGGTCGACCAGAACACGCAGGCCAGCCTCTTGGCCGCAATGGTTGCTGATGCTCTGGATCCCGCCGACCAAGCGACGTTCGTCGCTGGCCAAACGTGGATCGAGGCAACAAAGCAAGCCGGTCGGGACGCCATCGAAAACGACACGGTTCCCGTCTGGCCCGCAATTCCGGCTGGCGTTGCGGACCTGGCCGAGCGGTTCTGATGGCAGTCAGCCTCACCATGTCGGATCAGCCCGCGCTTCTCCAATGGGCGGCAGGCCGTGTTTCTGACGATCCGGGGACGTGGCCGCCTGCCGCCTGCGCTCTTGGCGTCGTGGATGCGGAAACGGGTGAGGTACTGGCTGTCATGGTCTCAATCGAAACCTATGACGGCATCATCGACGTGCATTTCGCATCGAATGGGTCTGGCCGGTGGGCACGGCCAAACGTGTTTGGGGGCTTGTTCGGATACTTGTTCCTGGTGCGACGGGCGTTCCGGGTTCAGGGGATCATCCCCGTCGATGCCCCGCCAGCGCATATCTCTATGATGTTGCGCCTGGGGTTCCGGGCAGAAGGCACTTTGGCGAGTGGGGTGGCCCCGCTCAAGGATGGGATCATGTTCGGCATGTCGATCCAAGACTGCGCTTGGATCGAGGAAAGCGACAAGGAGGAAAGTCATGGGGAAGTACGGTAGCGCGCCGAAGCCCGATAAGCGCATGGGCGAGGCCGCCATGCTTTCGGCACAGACAGGCCAGGACTTCCTTGCCTTTATGCGCGATCAGGCCGCAGTCACAAACGATTGGGCCGAAACGGATCGCGCGCGGCAACAGGGCGTCTTTGTTCCATTGCAGGACGACTACATCGAGCGAGCGCAGGAAGGGCCGGATTACGACGCTGTTGCCGGGGATGTGCGCCGGGCCGCCACCGATGTCACCAACGCCTTCGAGGGCGCGCAAGGGCAGGAAGAGCGGCGCCTTGCCGCGCGTGGCGTGAACCCGGCGTCCGGTCGTGGGCTTGAGTCCACGCGGCGTTCGGAAATGTCCCAGGCGCTCGCAACCGCTGGCGCCAAGAATACCACGCGCCTCTCTTCTCGGGCGCGGGCGGAAGCCCAGGACGAGGCCCGCAGAGCCAATGCTATCAACCTGGGGTCAGGTCTGGCCGTGAACCCGGCAACCTCGATGGGCCTGTCCAACGGTGCGACGGGGGCGGGGTTCTCCGGCGCCATGCAGGGGTATGGGCAGCAGGCCAGCATCCTTGGCGACGAATGGCGCGGCCGCATGGCAGCGTGGCAGACGGATCAGGCAAATTCCGCTTCCATGTGGGGCGGGCTTGGCAGCGTCGTCGGCCTCGGGGTCTCCATGCTGTCGTCCAAGGAACTCAAGGAGAACAAGCGCCCGGCGCGCGGGGCCCTTGAGGCCGTCAGGGATATGCCGGTCGAGGAATGGTCCTACAAGAAGGGGGTGGCCGACGAGGGGCGCCACATCGGGCCGTATGCCGAAGACTTCCACAAGGCGACCGGGAAAGGTGATGGGCGCTCCATCCCGATCCAGGACCTTCTGGGGGTTACGACTGCCGCAGTTCAGGAATTGGCCGAGAAGGTCGATGACCTGTCGAGCAAGGTTTCCAAGCCGCGTCGCGGCGGCGTCATGGACGCGGTGGCGGCGTGACGACTCCGAACGAAGTTCCCTTGTCCCTATGGGATGAAGACGACCGCTGGCGCCGCCCCGGTCGAAAAGATCAACGAAAGGCGAAATGATGTCGGGACTCGGTGCATTTATCCAGGGCGCGTTCCAAGGGTATTCCTTTGGCGAGGACGTGAAGGACCGCAAGACCAAGCGGGAGCGTGACAAGGAAAACCACGAGTGGACCAAGCAAACCCGCGACTGGGCGCGGGAGGACCGCGACTATCAGCTCGAACGCCGTGAAGCGGATGACGCCTGGATTGACGAGAGCCGCGATTACACGCGCGGGCAGAGGGCACGGTCGCGGCGGTCGGCTGATGCGGCGTGGAACCGGGCCAGCAAGGAACGCTCTGTCCTTGAGGCCGCAGGGCAGTATGCGATCGACACCTACGACAAGCCCCAGCCGCAGGCCCCGAAAGTGGCCGACCCGTCTGCGGCGCCCAAGACATCGCAGGAGAGGTCGGTGATATTGCCCGGTGGCGCCGACAGCCTGCAAGGCGGGCAGGGGAACGATACCCTGGCTGGCGGGCAAGGTGATGATGTCGACGTTGATGCTATCGTTGACGGCATCTATGCGTCGAAGCACGCACGCGCTCGATCCCAAGTACCCCCGGCAACGGCCACCCAGCGCGGCAAGCAGGCCAACCCGGGCGCCTATGCGTGGAACCCGGACAACCCGGCCAAGGATGACTATGAGCCGTGGAACGGGCGGGGAGACCCGAGCGTGTCGTATGACGCGGGCCGTGGCACCCCGCCATTCATGCCGATTGAGCGGGACGCGCCCCGTGGGCCGTTGCGCGCCCCTGTCTCCCAGATCGCCGCCGCACCCCCGGCGCCTGCCGGCCCCACGCAGCGTATGCCCTCCATGCCGGAAGGCCCGGCGCCCACGCCCTATGTTGACGAGGCCCCCACGCGGGAACGACCGCACATCCCCACCGCACAGGATCTTGCGGCCATGAATGCGCCATTGCCCGTCATGACAGCCGCCCGAGAGTACCATGAGCGGCAGGCTGGCATGGGCGATCAGACGGATCCGCGCCGCTTGCAGCGGTGGGAGCAGGAGAACCTGATTGCAGCGCGGACGGTCAACGACTGGATGGCGCAGAACCGCAGCGGGGCGCCGGCACAGCCACCGGCACCGGTCACGGCTGGTATCCCAGCGAGCGGCCTGCCGCCCCAAGGGGCTGGCCCGGCAGCGCCGCCGATGCCTAGCTATCCCACGGGTGGCCCGAGTGCGGGATCGCCCGTGCCCGCGCGGACCGCTGCGCCGCAATCCCCGCCGCGCGCGCAAGCGGCGCCCCCGGCTTCGTCTCCGGTTGCTGCGCCGATGCGTACTGGACTGGAAGGGCCGGAATCTGGCCCCGTCCCGCAGCAAGACGACCCCGCCGGGTACGCATCGAGGCCGATCACGCGCCCGGACATTCCCGCCCGGCCCGACCCCAGCACGCTGTTGTCGGCGCCGGACCACATGCCCAAGGCCGGAACCCAGCTTGCCGCGCTTCCTGGGGCGCAAGCCGCAGCGTCGTCTGTCGCACCTGATCAAGGGGGCGCTCCGGCAATCAAGATCGCAGAGGCCACGGCGCCGCGCGCCCAGCAGCGCGGGGTTCTCGGGAAAGATGATCCGGTCAAGACGACCGCAGAAGAGTCGGAGCGCGCGGCGACCAATTTCCTCGACCACTACGCGCAGACGGCGGTTCCCAAGATCGTCCAGTATTACGCATCCACGGGGCAGATCGAGAAGGCGGAAGCCTACGAGACCTGGGCGCGCAGCCGGGAGTCGCAGGGGCTACAGCGGTCATGGGCAAAAGCCACTCACGCCGCCGCGATTGGTGACGACGACGCTTTCCTCACCCACATGAAAGACCTCTACAACGGCGTGAGCGACGGATACGAGGTTCAGGACAAGGGGACCGAGTTCATCAAGGACAAGCAGGGCAACATCGTCGGCGCTCAATTGTCCCTGAAGAACCTGCAAACCGGGGAGACGTTCACGCGGCAATTCGATGACCAGCAGGACATCCTGGAAATGGGCGTCTACACCTTCTCCCCCGAGCAGATTTTCGAACACATGTGGGGGCAAATGGAGGCGGCCCGCGCGATCGACGCTGAGAACCGCGAGTTCCAGCAAAAGATCGTGCTTGAGCGGATCAAGAAAGGGTATGGCAGCGAGCAGGACCTTATCTCGACGGTCGAGGACGCCAAGAAATTCTTGTCTGAAACCATGCTCTACGGAGAGTGGGACCAGCTGACACCGGAAGAGCAGAACCAAAAAGCCTTGGATTACATCAGGTCGAACCAGGACGCAGCCGCGACCCTGCGGCGCGGTGCCCTGCCGCCGGAATATACGGGGCAGTAAACATGTTGCAGATTGGAAATTGTAGCTGCCAATGGTAACGAGGTGCAGGGTGCTGGATAGATTGCTTGGGCAATATGCGGCGCACCCGGACACCTCGTTATCGGAGGCCCTGCTTTGGCTGATCGCAACACCTTCCTCGACTCCCCCGTTGATGCAGCATCGCGCCGTCATGAGCGCACAATTACAGGGGCGCTTGGTTCGTCGTCGCCCGCGCCAAGCGGTCCGGCCACCTTCGAGGATGTCGCGCGGCAGCATCAGGTTCCGCTGAATGTGATCCGGGCTGTTGCCGACGAGGCCCAGCTTTCCAGCGAGAGCGACAAGTTGCGGTTTGCGAACGAGTTTGCAGGCCGTCTCGGACCGGAACTGCGCGGGGGCAAGAAGATGCCCGATGCCATGCGCGCCGTGTTCGGTGAAGATGCGCCGGTTGAACCGGTGCTTGAGAAGGCCATCCGTATGGCGAAGGGGGGCGTGCAGGGTTCCCCGGACGCAGCGGATGCGGATGGCCGAAGCCCCAGCACGCCGGTTGAACAGGCACAGCCCGGCGTGCTGGGCGACCTCGCCCGCCAAGGAGCCGGCGGCGTGGTGAAGGGCGCCGCCTCGTCCGTGGAAGGTATGGGCCGGTTCTTCGCCGGGAGGGACATGGACCCCCGCATCGAGGCGGATCTGGACGCGCGCTGGAACCCGGAAACCGGGACATTCGACAAGCGCACACCGGAAGAGGCGGCAGAGTTCCAGCGGGACCTGGACTCGTCGCCCCGCCCGGAAAAGGACATGGAGCGCAATTCGCGTCTCGCAGCCAAGTCCATGACCGACTACGGCGACTCGATCCAGGGCGGCGTGAGCGACGTGTCGAAAGATGCGATCCGCGCCAGCACCCCGGACGGCGACCTGTTCAACCCCTCGACGTGGACCTTGGGCGAGGCGCCATCGTTGCGTGGCTACGCGATGCTGACCGCCGATGTTCTCGGTTCGCTGGCGCCGGTCGTCCTGGCATCCGCCGTCACGAAGTCACCGATGGGTGGCGCGGCAATGGGCGGGGCGCAAAGCGCAGGCGCCGCGTCGGCGCAGGCCCGGCAGACCGTGATGGATGCACCGGTCGAGCGGCTTGAGGCCGAAAGCGCCTATTACCGTGAGGCCGTCGCCCGTGGCGCCTCACCGGATGAGGCTCGCAACCTGGTGGCCGGGGCCGCCGAACGCATGGCCGCGCTCTATGCTGCCCCGATTGGTGCCGTAGGCGGCGCTGCAACCGGCGCTATCGCAACGCGCGGTGTCGGCGCCCTGGCTGGCAAGAGCCTGCCGACCCGCGTTGGTGGCGGTGCGCTGATCTCAGGCGCCGAGGAAGGCGTGCAGGAGGTGGCCGAGACCCTGGCGGGCCGGTTGGGCACCGAACACGGTTCCGGCCTCGATGTCGATCTGACCGAGGGCACCTTTGGCGATGCCGTTCTGGGTATGCTGGCTGGTGGCCCGATTGGGGCAATGGGGGGATTGCGTGGCGAACGCCCCGATGAAGACCCCGCCCCGACAGCGCCCGCAGCGGCGGATCCCGCCGCGCCGGAAACGCCCCCTATGGCCCCCGACGCGCCCCCGGAATCGCAGCAGCGCGGCCCGCTCTCCCGTGCCGCCGCCGCCGCTGGCCCCGCACCGGAGCCGATGGGGCCCGCCCTGACCGGCGCCGAGCCGGGCCAGCGCGTGAAGATCGACATCATGGACGGCAACCCGGTCGATGCGATCTTCCAAGAGGCCGACGAGGAATCGGTGCTGGTCACGATTGACGACGAGCCGTTCCGCATCCCGCGTGCCGACATGGAAGCGGGCGACGTGACCATCACGCCGGTTGACGTTCTGCGTGAAAAGGCTGGCCTTCCGGCCCCTGCGGTTGACAGAACGCCGGTTCCGGTTGCGCCCGGGGCGGATCGGGCGCCGGGTGAGGTGCCGCCCCAGGCACAGACAGGCCGTATCCCCGGCCCGCAGCCCCGACCGCAGATCGAGGCACAGCCGGAACCAGAGGTGGATGCAGAGGCGCCTTTCAAGCTGGGCGAGACAGAAGACGCGCCGCGCGTGGTCGATGGCGAAACCCTCGACCCCATCCTCGACCTTGGCGAATTTGAAACCCGGCCCGAGCCGGAACCCGACATCATCGACCCGACCCTCGATCTGACCCCCTACGAGATCGACCGCTACCGCCGCGAAGCCGGCACGCGCCGCAAGCCGGAGGATGTGTCGACGGTGGCCGGGATGATCCGCGCCGCAGAAGAGCAGGGGTACGAGGTTACGGACGCCGATGTGAGCGCGATGGCCGGAATTGCGGATACCGCGCGTGGCGCCGAGGATTTCAGCCTTGAGATCATCAAGGGCCTGTCAGGGATGTACCGGGACCGCCCGCGCATCGAAGGCCCGAAGAAGCGGGATGCGCTGCCCGCGCCGGATGGCGCTTCTCAAGATGCAGATGCCCGCACCGACCTGCCAGAAGCGGCGGGAAAGCCGTTTCCCAAGAACAATGCCGGGTTCTGGAAAGGCGGGACGTGGGGAGAAGCTATCCAAAACGCCGTTCGCGGGCAGTCGCTGGGCGGGATGGATACCACGATCCGAAAGGACGACAGCGGCAATCTCTGGCTGTACCAGTTCGAGGGGCGGGGTCGATCCGACAAACGCAAGATCCGCCGCGACCTCTGGGATTTCGCGCTATCCGAAATGGAGGCAAACGGTATTTCTCCGCTCGCGCTTGATGCGCGCGGCGTGAAAGACCTAGCGGACACCCAGGCTTCCGACCTCGATGCGGACATCGACGCGGCTCTGGATGCTGCTATCGACGGGCAGGCGCCCGAGACGCGGCTGGGAAGCGGTCGCCGGATGATCGGCAAGAACTCTGACGGTCTCGATCTCTTCGAGGATCAGAACGGCGTTCGGTCCTACATGGACGGAACTGTGCGTGTCAGCGAGACCGTGCGCGTCGGGACGGATGGCTCTGTTCAGCGGACCCAGGGCCGCACCCCTGACTTTGAATTGGCCGAGGGTGGGGAGGTTCCGCAGAACAGGGGGGTAGGTTCGACCGAACAGGGGGGTAGGTTGCCGGAAACCTCCACCCCCATTACCGGCCCCGGCGCCACCGGCTATTCCTACAAGCTGGCCGATGCGCTGGATAAGCGCGACCAGCGCCTCATGGCGGCAAACCGCGATACCAACGCGGGGGAGGTTCTGGCCGAACTGGACGGGCTGGCCCGACGCGCGGAAAGCGCCGTTCGCCGAGCCGGTCTGGACATCCGTGATTTCGATGAGCAGGGCCGCGGCCCGGACGGATCGTTCAACCAGATGGCCCGCATGGCGAAAGAGGCCGAGGCGCTGGCCCGCGACATCATCGACCAGGCGCGAAAGGCGAAGACGGGCGACATCCCGTACCCGGAGCGAGACGAGAACGGCGATGGCTGGGTCGATGACGGCAGCGCAATGGCCCAGGCGTTGCAATACCTCTGGGACTCCGAGGCGCAGAACCCGCCGATGGATGGCATCGAGACGCCGACTGACGGGGACGCGCCGGAAAGCACCGACCCCATGCCGGCGGATCAGGTGTTCGCCACACCCGAGAAGACCGAGACCCTGGCGCGCATGGCCGAAAAGGGCCCGTTCATCGAGCAAAGCGAGGCGGACGCCCGCGTGCAGTCCTGGAAGGATGCCGCCGCCGAGATCGGCCGCACCAAGGACAACGCGAACAAGGTTGTCATCAGCCTCTTCGACTATACCGGCGCGTGGTCCCAGCCGTGGGCCGATGCCGGATACCAGGTTCTCCGCGTGGACGTGAAACAGGGCAATGATGCGCTGGTCGACCAAGCGTTCATCCTTGAGCGGATCGCGGAATACCGGGATGCCGGCATGGAGATCGTGGGCGTTCTGTCCGCGTGCCCCTGCACCACCTTCACCGGCACCGGCGCGCGCTGGTGGGCTGACCTGCACGACAAGGAAACGCCCGAGGCGGTCGAGAAGGTCTTTGGCCGCAACGCGGTCCTGTCGGGCGCCAAAAGCCCGCTCGAATACAATATCATGATGTTCGAGGCGACCAAGGCTGTGGTCGAGGCGGCAAACCCGACCCGGTTCCATGTCCTCGAAAACCCGATCGGTCGGATCCAGAAGGTGACGAGCCTCGAAAAGCCGACCATGCGGTTCCATCCGTCGAACTTTGGCGACCCCTACACCAAGCAGACGCAGCTTTTCGGCCCGATGAATACCGACCTGCCGCTGGCCAATGTTGATCCGGTCGAGGGGTCGAAGGTGCAGAGCAAGCTGCGCGGAAACGACCCCTTGGGCAAAGAGGCCCGGTCGACCACGCCGGATGGCTTCTCCTATGCGTTCTTCGTGGCGAACGACCCGGATGCCAAGGCGCTGGTCGAAAGCGCCCCGGAGACTGCGCGGGAAACCGACGACCCGCGCGACCAGGGCGAAGACGGCGACCCCATGTCCCGCTTCTATGAGGACGGGAAGCCGAGAAACGGCGATCTGTGGAACCCGTATATGCTGCGCAACACGACACTCGACAACGGATACCGCGTCGAGGTCGACAGGGACCGCGGCAAGGCGCGCGTGTTCAAGCCGAACGGTGATGCTCTGGCAGAATACCCGGCAGGGGTCAGCCCGACCGTTGCGCTCGAAGCAATCGACCGCGACCAGGGGATCCGCGATGGTCTGCAATCGAACGGCGACGGCGCTCTGATCCACTATGCGTCGAACGCTGGCCTGACCAACAAGGGCCGAAACGACACCCTGTCGTGGGAAGAGCGCGCCGCTCTCATCGCCCGGCTGCGCGACGCTGGGTTCGTGTCGACGCAAAGCGAGATCATCCAGAAACCGCTGTCCAAGGCAGAGTTCCTTGATGCGCTCCCCGCAGCCATCAGCTTCGACGGGAACGGCTCCCTGACCAAGGGTGACGAGAACCTGATCGAGAAATGGCACGACTGGATGCGGGAAAACTCGGATTACGTCGAGATCGGAAGCTGGTCGTCCAAGCGGGCCGGATTGCCCGAGGGTACGGATGTCCGGTTCACGGTCAGCGCACCACGCCCTGAAGGTGACAACGCGACAGGCGGCGGCGACCGGGTGATGGTCGAGTATTTCGTCTATGGCGACACGCCGCGCATGACGACTTCTGTGCCGCCGGGCGCCTGGAATGGCGTCGGCACGCACAAGGGCAATTTCCGCAAGGCGGTCAAATTCCTCATGGCGCTGTCGCCCGAGAAGAAGGGCGGGAAGAAGCCTGCCGACAAGCCCGACGCGCCGCCCATCGAGGACGCCCGCAAAAACGACAAGCTGCGCCAGGCGCGCGGCGCAGGCCGGAAGGCGAAGAAGGCCGGTGAGCCGCGCACGCCGCCCAGCTGGATGGACGAGGATCTGTCGAACGAATGGCTGGTCGGGTACGGCGAGGCTATCGCAGAAGGCGTGGACGCCGCAGCGGCAGACGCCGACACATCACCCACGGAGGCGCAGGCCGAGGCGGGCAACTACAAGATGGGCCATGTCTCTTGGAATGGCCTCGACATCAGCATCGAGAACGCCAAGGGCAGCGAGCGGCGCGGCAAGGACAAGGACGGAGAGGAATGGTCCGTCACGATGCCCGCGCACTATGGCTACATCAAGCGCACCGAGGGCGCGGACGGCGATCATGTCGATGTCTACATGGGCGACATGCCCGACAGCGATGCCGTGCTGATCGTCAACCAGATCGACCCGGAGACGGGCGCGTTCGATGAACACAAGGTCATCCTGGGCACCGGCAGCGAGTCGGCGGCGCGGCGCATATACGAGCAAGGGTTCTCGGATGGATCGGGCCGGTCCCGCATCGGTTCGGCCACGGCGACGACCGTGGAGGGCTTCAAGGCATGGCTGGCAGAGGCCGACCTGTCCAAGCCGAGTGAGCCGGTCAAGGTAGCGACTACGGATGACATCGACGCTCAGATCGACGCCGCGCTCGATGACGCGATCACTGCACAGACTTCCGACACCCGCAATGCGGCCGAGGCCGCGAAAGACGCCGCCGACAAGATCGGCAAGGGCGCCGATGCGGCGATGGACGGCCTCATCAACCTGTTCGGAGGCAAGGACACCCTATCGTCCGGGTTCACCTTCTCGAAAGAGACCTATGAGGCGGCCAAGCCGCTGTTCAAGGAGGCGATCTCGCAGTTCGCCGGGGCGGGGGCCGACATCGTTCAGATGGCCAACGCGCTGGTGAAGGCGTTGCTGGGTAAGGGCATGACCCGCGAGGGGCTTGTCGAAATGAAGCCCTACCTGCACCGGTTCATCAAGGACGTGCAGACTGGCGAGATTGACCTGGGTGCCCCCCGCAATGCGCCGGACGAAGAGTTCTCACCCGCACAAGGCCACCCGCTGACATCCGCTGGCCTTGTGCCGAACGGCGATGGTTCAGTGTGGAGAGCCAGGGTAGGGGATGTCGATTACCGTATTGTCGAACGCTATCAGGAAGGCAGCGGCGAAAAGGTTTTCCGCCTTGAGAATGGTAGGGAGACCATCAGCGAAACGCCGGATTGGGGATCTGCGCTCTCCGCTCTTTTGGCGGCAGGGTACAAACTGCCTTCGGACACCCCAGATTTCGTTCGCAGCATCGTTGCCAGCGACAGGCAGACCGACACCTACGCCCCGTTCCGCGCGGCGGTGGCCGACCACATGCGCGATGGCGGCGCCTATGGTGACATCCGCTCGCTCCGCAAGCAGGCCGCCGAGGCGCTGGGGCGCAAGATCGAGAAGGACGAACACAAGGACATCGAGGAAGCCGCCGAAGAGGCGATTGTCGGTCTGGCGCGCGAAATCGCACAGGGCGACGGTAGCGATGCCGACAAGTTCGACCAAATGGTTGCGCTCTACGAGCGCCAACCGCTCTTGGCACAAAAGACCTCGACCAGCGTCGAGAACCAAGCCTACTCGACGCCAGCGCCGCTGGCGTTCCTGGCGTCCCGGCTCGCCGGCATCACCCGCGATACCCGCGTGACCGAACCGACTGCCGGAACGGGTATGCTGCTGATCGAGGCCGATCCGGCAAAGGTGCGTGCCAACGAGAAGAACCCGGATCGGGTCGCCGCGCTGCGCCGCAACCTGCCGGGCGCCGAGATCACCCAGGGCGAAGCGACGGCGGTCGACTATCCGACCTATGACGTTCTCATCACGAACCCGCCTTTCGGCGTGGTGAAGGTGGATGGGGAAGCGCAAACGTGGCCGATGAACCGCACGCGGACCAAGGAAATCGACCTCGCTATCGCGTGGAAAGCTCTGCAATCCATGCCCGAGGACGGCTCTGCCGTTCTGATCGTCGGCAGCGTGAACCCCGTGAAATACAAGGGCGACGACCGTGCCAAGGGATACCAGGGGAACGGCAAGCGCCAGTTCTACCGGGCGCTCTATGACCAGTTCAACGTGGTCGAACACTTCACCGCCGATGGCTCCCTTTACAAACGGCAGGGGGCCGCGTGGCCGGTCGATGTCATCGTGATCCGTGGCAAGGGCAAATCGGACTTGCCATTGCCGATGGCAATGCCGCCGACTATGTTCAATTCGTGGTCCGACCTGAAAGGAAAGCTGGATGACGCTGAAACCCTGGGTGCCGCAGAACGCCAGCCCGGCGTGGGCGATCCTGATCCCGCAAAAGGTGCTGGACCGGGGAATGACCTATCTGGACTACAAGATGGCCCTTACGGACAAGCTGGAAGCGGCGATCCGGTATCGGGATCCCGCGGAGGATCTGATACTGGCGGAAGTGCCGTTTCCGATCCCCAGCGATCCCCGGCAAGCGGCTCTGGAAATCGTGGAGGCAACGGAGCGTCCGATGTTCCCGACACAGGCCGTGACGCAGGTGCCGGACGACCCGGAACTGGCCGCGATGATCGAGGACCAGACTCTGACCGACCTGATGCCGGAGTTTCTGGCGGCGATGTAACCCGCCCGCCGAAGCGCGAGAACACCGAAGCTGAAACCGATCTGCAAGTGCGGTATACGCCGCGCTCGAATGCCCGGTTCGCTGTCGGCACGCTGGTCCCCGTCAACATGCAGGACGCCGTGACGCGCGCTCTCGATGGCATCGAGGCCCGCTACTCGAACCGATACGGCAGCATTGATGAAATGGTGGCTGACCAGCTGGGCTACATGCTGGACGAGTTGCTGGGCACCGAGACGACCAAGGGCTATTTCTCTGCCGAACAGGTCGACGCCCTGGCAATGGCGATCGACAACGTGGAGCGTGGCAAGGGGTTCATCATCGGGGACCAGACCGGCGTTGGCAAAGGCCGTTTCGTGGCCGCCATGTTGCGGTTTGCCGAGCGCCAGGGGCGTGTGCCGATCTTCCTCACCAAATCGCCCGGACTCTACGGTGATATGATCCGAGACCTGCGCGACATTGGCGAAAAGGATGTCCACAAGCATATCCTGATGACGAACACCGGGCTGCGGGGCGACAAGGCCGTGCCGCTGAACCCGGCAGACCAGTCTGATCGACTCGCCTCTGAAACCCCTCGTGCCGTCGCCAAGGCATTCGACCATATCCGCCGCACCGGAACGCTGCCGAGTGGCAAGCGGATGCTGTTCACGACCTACAGCCAGGTGCAGACGACTGCCGGGAAGGAACCGGAGCGGCGCGACGTGCTGCGCCGCCTTGCCCCGAACGCCATGTTTGTTCTGGACGAAAGCCACGAGGCCGGCGGCGGCAAGCCAGAAGAGCGCAAGAAGAAGGATGCGCCGCAGAACCGGGCCGAGTTCATCCGAGAATTGGTGCAGATGTCCAACGGAACTGTGTACTCATCGGCAACCTATGCCAAGAACCCAGACGTGATGTCGCTCTACCTGAACACGGACCTGTCCGATGCGGTCGAGAACATCGAAACGCTGGGCGAGGCGATCCGCGCGGGCGGCGTGCCCCTGCAACAGGTCGCGGCTGCCACGCTGACCGAGGGTGGCCAGTACGCCCGGCGCGAGCGCACCTGGGATGGCGTCGAGATCGGCTTGAACCCGGTCCCCGTCGATCAGGCCCTTGCAAAGAACGTCACCAGCGCGATTGCCTCGATCTTCGAGGCCGACATCGCCATTCTTGCGGACATCCGCAAAGAGGCCGTGAAGAACCTCAAGGCCGAAGGCTACGGCCAGTTGCCCGATGGCCGCGCCATCGACATTGCCAGCGCCGACCAGACCGGGTTCTCGTCCATCCTGCACAATGTCGTGGGCCAGATGCTCCTGTCACTCAAGGTGGACGCGGTTGCCGAACGCGCCGCCGAGGCCGTCGAGCGTGGTGAAAAGCCGGTGATCGCGGTGGTGAACACCAACGGCTCTCTCTTGGCAGACATTGTGGATGATGAAGGGCTCAAGCCAGGTGCGCCGGTTAACGTCCCGTTTGACGTGATCCTGAACCGCTACATCGACAGGCTGCGCCGGATCACGGTCAAGGACCCGGACGACAACCCGCACCACATCATCCTGTCCGACAGCGCGCTGGGGCCGACCGGCGCGGCGACCATCGCCCGCTTGAAGAAGATCGTGGCGGATACGGACATGTCGGCAATCGACGCGGCGCCGCTGGACCGCCTCAAGGACAAGCTGCGCGAGAGAGGCATTAATGTCGGAGAGATCACGGGCCGCAAGACTACCATCGAAAAAGGCATCCTGACCACGCGGGACGCATCCGAGGCCGCGAAGAAACGGCAGATGCTCGCCTTCAACAGCGGTGATCTCGATGCCCTGCTCATCAACCAGGCGGGCAGTACCGGGTATTCGCTTCACGCACTTGGGACCGATCCGAACAACGATGGCAAGCCGCGCCGGATGATCGTTCTTCAGCCGGACCCGAACATCGACACCTTCATGCAGATGCTCGGTCGCATCCACAGGACCGGGCAGACTGAATTGCCGGTCTACGACATCGCTGTTTCCGATCTCGCCGTCGAGAAGCGCGTCGCCGCGGTCCTCATGAAGAAAATGGCATCCCTTAGCGCCAACACCACGGCGTCGAAGGACTCGGCTGTGTCTCTCGATGTCGTCGATCTCCTGAACGAGGTCGGTGACAAGGTGGTGCATGACTACCTGCACGATAACTTCGAGATCGCGGTGAAGCTGGATCTGGAACCGGGCGACGAAGGCATTGCCGCCAAGATGACTGGTCGCCTCGCCCTCATGGCGCCGGAAGATACCCAGCGCGTCTATGACGAGTTGGAATCGCTCTACAACGACGAGATCGCACGGCTGGACGCCCTGGGGGAAAACCCGCTCGAAGCGCAGGTTGTCGACTGGAAGGCCAAGACCCTCTCGCGCAAGGTGGTCACGCCCGCGCGCGGAACGGGCAGTTCCTTCGATGTGGATACGGTTGTCGAGACGCTTGAGACCAACCGCCTGGGCAAGCCGCACGCATGGCCGAAGGTCGAGGAACTGATCGAAGAGGCCAGAGATCACGTCGAGACGGCTCAGAACCGGGTCGATGACCTGATGCCGGCAGAAGAGGCAGCGATGAAGGCGCGGCTCGCCAAGCTGGAAACCAAGCTGGAAGCTGCGCGCGAGAAGAAGGATTCGGCGCCCAAGGCGTTCACCAAGGCCGAGGCCGCGGTTGATCGCCAGAAGCAAATGATCCGCGATGCGAATGCCGCGGCGCGCGACCTCAAGTCAGAGATCGGTGATTTCCGACCGGGCCGGTCCTTCAATCTCGCCATCGGGTCTACCCAAGTCCCGGCGGTTGTCATCGGGATCGACGCATCGAAGGTCACGGATAACCCGCTGGCCAAGTCGAAGTACCGGATCAAATTTGCCCTGGCTGACGCAACGAAGGAGATCGGGTTCAACCTGTCCATGATCGGCAGCGGCGACACGCAGATCGCGGCGTCGGCCATTTCTCAGGATGAGGCCAAGTCGGCATTCATCAACGGCGGCACGGTCAGCAAGGAACTGCGCGAGGTCGTCACCGGCAACCTGGTCAACGCCTTCGCCAAGTTCGGCAAGGGGCAGGTCGTCCAGTTCACGATGGAAGACGGCTCGAAGCGGTACGGCGTTGCGCTTCCCAAAGGGTTCAAGTCTCAGGACCACCTTGAAAATATGCCCGTGACTTTCGACAGCGTGGCCAAGGTGATGGAGTTCTTTGGGGAGGCGTTCGACGGCCAGATCCACACGGAAGGCGACAAGCTGACCGTTTCGCGCACCTCGGATGGTCGGTTCAAGATGGCGGCGAAGAAGGGCGCCAAAGAGTTCTTCGCCGGGAACACCATCAAGGGGATCACCGGGGAATGGATGGCGCGCGGCTCCGGCCCGCTCGAACGTGTTGTCGATCGCTCGATCCTTGAGCGCGCGTTGCAGCACTACCTTGATGAACTCGGGACCGTCCTGATGACCTCGACCTTCAAGGAGGTGGCGCGGGAGATCACAGGGCAAAAACTGCCCGAAGAGGTCGACGTGTCGGGGGGCGCAGTCCGTTCCCGCCGCCGAATCGAGGATGGGCAGCCCGACGCGCTCACGATGCGGGGCATTCAGCGCGCCCTGAACGCGGAACTGGCCCGCCTCGGGATCTCTGGCCCGGTCAGCGTGACGGCGTGGCGCAAGATCAAGGACGGGCCCTTGGCGCTCGACGGCTTCTATGGCCTTGGGTCGGGAGAGATCGGTATTGCAGCTGACGCCCGCGACCCGGCGCGTTCGATCCTTCACCACGAGTTGATCCACGCTCTGCGCGATCCGTCCCTGTGGGGCGGCGAGGCGGGCATATTCACCCGTGACGAATGGAACGCCCTGACCAGGGCCGCGCGGCAGGACAAGGCCCTCATGGCGCGCATCCGGGCAGTATACCCTAACGCAGGCGGCGCCGTGCAGGCGGAAGAGGCCGTGGCCGAAATGTTCCGCATGTGGGTCGAGCGCGACGACGCATCCGGCGTTGCGGCACGGGCATTCCGTCGAATCCGCGACTTCCTGTCGGCCCTTGGAAATGTCCTGCGCGGGCATGGATTCGAGAGCGCGGGGCGGGTGTTCTCGAAGATCGCCAATGGCGAGATCGGCCGGAGGACGCAGGCGCGGGACGACCAGGGCCGTTTCACCAAAGACCCGGAAGACGACCCGGACGGGCCGGGCGGTGGCGGTGTGCGTGCCAGCCGGAGAACTTCAGATGGATGGGAGAGCAAGATCACATCCATGTGGCAAGGTGAGGCGTCGGATGCCCCCGCAGTTCTCGGTCGCCTGCCTGCCGTTCTTCGCGCACTCACCGGCAAGGACAACCAGGTGGTGATTTCGTCTAGGGTCGTGAAAAAGGCCGGCAACCACGGACTTACGCTGAAAGACGTGATCGCGGCCATCGAGGGCTTGGAAGACCCGGTTATGGTGTTCGATAGCACGAACGAGACCGGCAATCTCACCGCACTTGTCGAGACGCCAGCGGAGGACGGGCGGCCTCTGGTCATCGCTGTTGATGCCGAGTTCCGGGCTGGGCGGGTTGAGGTCTCCCGTGTCGCAACGATTCACGGGAAGAACGCTCCCGATGCCATCATCGGATGGATGCGTGGAGGCTACCTGCGGTACATCAATAAGAGAAAAGCCGGTGAGTGGTCACGATCCATAGGGCGCCAATTGCCCAAGGATGGGACGACCACCCACCGACACGGACAAAAGATATTGCAGCATCGGGACGTTTTCAAGCCTGACGACGACCCGGACGGGCCGGGCGGTGGGGGCAGCACGTCCATCCGGTCCCGGCGGCGCGGCCTCGATGCCAACCCGCTGGCGGCAGCGGGGGAGGTGTTCACCTCGTCGCGCAACCGGGCGCAGGGCGCCAAGCAGCTTATCTCTGACGCTCTGACCGGTGCCATGAACGGGGCAGGGGGCGCAAACCTCCTGGCTCTGGTCCCCGGGCGCCCCCTGCTGGCGGAACTCGGGGCCAAGGCCATGCCTTCGGCGCTCAAGTACCTGCGCACCAAGGAGGCGATGGACACCCTGCGCAACGAGAAGCACGCGGAACTGGATGAGACTGCGCAGGCGTGGCGCCGCCTCATCAACCGCAACAAGGGCGCCAACGAGAGCATGATGGACATCATGCACGACGCGACCATCGCCCAGGTGGACCCGTCGCTGCCGTTCGTGGAGTTCGCCACGGCGCGGGACCACAGGATCGTTGAGAGCGGCGATACCAGCATCGGGATCTACGATCTGGCGCTTGAGCGCGTGACCCGCGACGAAGAGCGCCGCGGCGAATACGAGAAGTTGCGCAAGCGGTTCTCAGCCCTGCCTGAAGAGTTCCGCCAGATGTACCGGACGGTGCGCGACGAGTATTCCAAGATGGACGACGAGTTCCAGAAGGCCATCGAGGCGAACGTCGAGAAGGCGCTTGGCGTCAGCCTTCGCCGGGCCGAACGCGCCTATGAGGCCGAGGTGGAGCGGATCCGCGACGATGGCCTGACCGGCACGGCGCGGCAGGACGCGATGGACGAGGCGCAGCGGGTGCTGACCACGGCCCGGATGCGCGGCGGCTGGTCCAAGAATGCGCGAATGAATGACATGCGCAAGCGGTTCGAATCCGCCCGGCTTGGAGGCCCGTACTTCCCCCTGGCGCGCTTTGGCGACTTCTTCGTGACCGCGCGGGACGCCGACACGGGCGCCGTGGTCAGCTTCTCTAAATTCGAGAAGGTCAGGGACCAGCGCGAGGCGGCCAAGGCGCTGGAAGCGGAAGGTTACGATGTCGAAGTCGGCACCATGCAGGAGGGCAACCTGCGCGACATGGTGGACCCGAATTTCGTTGCCGACATCGAGGCTCTGCTTGAAGAGATCGACGCCGACGAGGGCGTGATGGACACGATCTGGCAGCGGTGGCTGGAAACCCTGCCGGATATGTCCGTTCGCAAGAGCAACATCCATCGGAAGGGGACGCCGGGTTACAGCCGCGATGCTTTCCGGGCCTTTGGGCACCACATGTTCCACGGGGCGCACCAGCTGGCCCGCCTGACGTATGCTCTGGACATGAAGGAACACCTGGATGTGGCCGAAGAAGAGGCCCGCCGGGCGAAAGACCCAGTGCGCGCTGGCCTGGTCCTCAAGGAAATGAACCGCCGGCACGAGTATGTGATGAACCCGCAGGGCAAGTGGTGGTCCCAGGCGCTCACCAGCGCGGCCTTCATCTACTATCTGGGCGTCACCCCGGCTGCGGCCATCGTCAACCTGACGCAAACCTCCGTTGTCGGCACGGCCATTCTCGGGGCCTATGCCGGGAAGAACGGGCAGGCCAAAGCGGCGACCGCACTGGTCAAGGCGCTAAAGGACTTCACCCGGGCGCGTGGGCAGCTTTCCAAGGCCAATCACCTCACTGAGGACGAGGTGCGCGCGATGAATGATGCCTACGAGCGCGGCGTGGTCGACAAGTCTCAGGCGCATGATCTGGCCGGGGTCGGTGAAACCGGCGTCGAATACAACTCGGGCTGGACGAAAGCGATGGCCTATATTTCGGCGTTCTTCCACCATGCAGAGCGGACCAACCGAGAGGTCACGTTCCTTGCGGCCTACCGGCTGGCCAAGGACAAGGGGCTGGATTTCAACCGGGCTGTCACCCAGGCGGGCGACCTGACCTGGAAGACGCATTTCGACTACCAGAACACCAGCCGCCCGCGCCTCATGCAGGACGACTACATGCGGGTGCTGATGACCTTCCGCAATTTCCAGTTGAACATGTTGTGGCGGCTGTTCCGCGATACGCACCAAGCCTTCAAAGGGGAGAGCGAGAAGGATCGAGCCGAGGCGCGGCGCCAGCTTGTCGGCATCACCTCGCAAATGTTCCTGCACGCAGGCATCAAAGGCGTTTGGGGCTATAGCCTGACGTTGTGGCTCATGAGCATGTTCGGGGGCGGCGAGGAAGACGACCTTGAGAAGGGCATGGAAAAGGCCCTGGTCGGCATGATGGGCAAGGATGTCGCCGGCATGATGCTGAACGGGGTGCCGGGGCACCTCACTGGGATCGACCTGACATCGCGCATTGGTATGCCGGATCTCTGGTTCCGCTCGCCAGACCGCCAGCTTGAGGGCGAGGACGAGTATAACTATTGGGTGCAGCAGTTCCTTGGCGCAATCCCGGGTATGGGCCAGCGGGTGCATCGCGGCGTTGGGCAAGCGTTCGACGGCGAGGTGTACCGCGGCATCGAGACAATGGTGCCGAAGGCCATGCGGGACGCTATGCGGACTGGCCGGTACATGTCCGAGGGAGCGGAGACCTACAACGGCGACCCGATCATCGAGCAGTTCAAGCCCGGTGAACTGTTCGTCCAGGCTCTTGGCTTTACGCCCGCGCGCCTGTCGGAACGCTACGACGCGAACCGGCGCCTCAAGAACGAAGAGAAGCGCATCATGGATCGTCGGCGCGACATCCAGAAGAAGGCGGCAAGAGCCGTTCTGGACGGTAGAGGTCTGCCAGACGAGATCATGAGCGAGATCCGCGAGTTCAACCGTGATGTCCCAGAATACGCCATCACGGGCGATACCTTGGAGCGGTCGATCCGTGGGCGCGCGCAGTCCAGCGCCCGCAATGAGTTCGGGGTGATCCTGAACCAAAGACTCGATCGCCGCTTGCGTGACGATATGGCCCCGCTCATCTACGACGACTAGGGTTACACGGCGCGCGCCCATGTGCTACATGTAGCGAAAGCGCGCGCAAGATGTACGCCACCCTGAGAGAGTGGACCCCGAAAGGGGGTATATCCTGGTGCCAGACCTCATCAACGCGAACATCCAAATTCATCATGTGGGCCAAGGTATTAGGGGGCCGGCATGAGCGGTTGGTATGACAAGGGCAGCGAATACTGGGCCGCTTGGCTGGGTGTTGCCATCTACATGGGGCTGCGCAACGCCGATCGCGCCCCGATCATGCGCCGTGTTCTGAAACTGGCGTCCTCAACGCTGCTTGGCGCCAGCCTGTCGGAAACGGTTTCGGGGATGGTTGGCGTCAGCGAAACCCTCGTGATGGTCTTCCTTGTCGTCGGGGCGCACCTGGTCCTCGATCTCATGGTGGCGCTGCTCTCCGACAGGGCCCTGATCGCTGACCTTGTGCGCGGGCGGCTGGGTGGGGGGCGCGGCAATGGCTGAGACATCGCACGTCAGGCAGACGATTCAATGCAGCTGGGACCGCATTTTGGTTCTGGTCCTGATCATCGTCCTCGCCGCGATGTTCCCCCGCGCCGAAAACGAGACAACACCGGCACAAATGGAGGCCACGGAATGATCCACCAGGGCAAAGCCCGATACCCGGTGCGCGAAGCGATCCTGCACACCTCGGCCACGCCGGGCGGCTGGGAGGATGGAAAGAGCGACCAGGAGATCTATGACCAGTTTTGGAACTGGCATGTGGAGGGGCACCCGCACCGCTGGCGCAAGATCGGCTATCACCGGATCATTCGCACGGACGGGACGGTGCTGTGGGACACCAAGTACCTGCGCTCGATCACCGAAATTGGCGCGCATGTGAAAGAGCGCAATCGCGGCACCATAGGGATTTGCCTGATCCCTGCGCGCACGGTGCCGAACGTCCTGCGCCGGAACGCGGTCTTCATGGACTACTATACTGGGGCGCAGGCTCAGGCGCTCAAGGGCTACCTCAAAGAATTGGGCGAAATCACCGATTTGAAATGGGTGACGGGCCACAACGACTATGCGCCCAAGGCATGCCCCGGTTTCAATGTCCAGGGCAGGAACTGGCTGCCGTGATCCGCTGGGCGCTCATCGCGGCGCTGGGGGCGGCCCTGACGCTTGCCGGGCTGCTGGTGCGGGAAATGCGGGCCACCGGTCGGCTGGCGGCCGAGAACGCGGATCTCGCCACAAAGGTCGAGGCTCTTCAGCGGAAGATCGAGGCCGACCAGATCGCCGTCGCCATCGCCCGCGACATCCAGAAACGAGAGCGCATCCGCGCGGCTGAGTTTGACCGGATCCGCGAGGATTTGATTGCCGGAGGACACGATGAGCCGATTCCTGACTGGTTCCACGATCATCTGCGCCGCCTGGGCATTGGCGGCGTGCGACCCGCCGCGGACTGAAACCGTTTTCGTCGTGCCGGATGTGCCCGAGGATTTGCTGACACCGGTCGAGGTGCCGGCGCGCCGGATCGAGATCCTGACCGACGTGGGATTGGTCTTGGCCGATCACGTCGAAGCTCTGGAACTGGCGAACGACCGAATCCGGGGCGTGCGGTGCGTGTTGGAGGGGGTGAAGAGCGGTGGAGAGTTGGAGTGTTCCGGGCCTGTCAGCGACCCTCGGTGACGCGCTGCCCGGCGCGCAGGGTCTGACGATCGAGGACCAGGAACGGATCGACGAGACGGTCGCACGGGGCTGTGCGGCTGGGGTCTGGTCGCGGGCACACTGTACGGATCACACGCCGGCGAGCGCGGAGCGGCGAGCCAAACTGGCTGCGGAATCAAGCGGCTAAAGCGACGGCGTGTTGCCGACACGCCGTCGTCGTCGCCTGTCTTGGCTACCGAGACCAGTTAGTTCAGTAGTACTCGCACATCATGACCGTTGCGAATGGACACGCGCTGTGCAAGAGCTCCACCCTCTGGGATAATATTGTTCCCGACCGTCCAAAGAACTCGCGTAATGACGTAATAGTCCCCATTGGCGACGTTTGTGAACATGAAGTCGCCTTCAGCGTCGCACTTCGACGTTCGCCTCATGGATAGATACTGAGGCGGCAGGTTCTTTTGGTTCACGCCTTGGAGTACATTGATTCGGCCGCCATTCACGTTGCCATATATCTGGCTCATGCGCTGGGTCGTGTACTTTCCTGCCGGCATTAGGCTTACTTCTTCACCGGCGCAGGTGACGACGCCGCCGCCCTGTTGGCGAAAGAAGGCTTGACCCTCAATATTGGCTGAGCCGCGCTGATTGATATACGCCACTTCACTCGGATCGAACGGAACGGTTGTCTCAATTTCTCGTCCCATGCAGCCTGCGGTCGCCATCGTCAATAGGCTCGCAAAAACAACTTTCTTCATACTGTCTCTCTGATTCTTGGCTTTGTGCTGCAAACTGTCCAGAACTGTCGCGAGAGCGCAATCAGGTTTTTGCAAGCATGTAGTGCTGGTTGGGGGGCGACACCTGATCAGAGATCGGACGCACGATCGAGAGGTCGGGCGCTATATCCTAGACGACGGCCGCGACATCGGTGCGGTCCTGATCGGGCAGGGGGTCTGTGGGCGCTGTGCGCGGTTCGATCCGCAGGGTGGGTATATCAAGGTGCAGCGTCAGGTGAGGCCGTTCCAGGGCGAGGTGCCGGGGTATTGCGCTCCATGATCTGCCTCTGGTTCAAGTGCGCGGCTTGCGGATTCGAGAACACCATTCCCGCCCCGCAAGAGAGTAACGGCCTGCTGCGTGACGAGATCCTGCGCCGGTGCAAGTGTCGTCGTTGCCGCCATGTCGGCGCCTCTGACATGCATCGGTTCTACGATCCAGGCGCCGACGCGCTCTGGGGTACGCGGACGGAGTAGGGCGGTTTCTTGTGTCCCGTTTGTGTCCCGTTTAACTGAATCCAAACGCCTTCAATCGGGACTAAACGATGAACATTTGGGAAATATATGTCGAACATGCGGATTTGCGCTGCCCTCCGAAGGCAGAGGCCAAAGGTTCGAATCCTTTCGGGTGCGCCAAAAAATCAAGCACCTGTGTCGAACGTCCTGTCACCGTTTCTGTAACGCGTAACAGTTTCAACGTCTTGGCAAGGGTTTCCGTCGCATCCCGCGCCGACCGGATGAGCGCTGGCAAGCGGTTTTGGCAGACCAGCCTGGCCGTTTTTCCGACTTTCGCGAATCCGGGTTCATTTTCTCTGAGCCTCGCGCCTTGAACTCGACACATGCTCCAATTTCGCCGTCGCCAGAATCGTCGGTTTCTGTTCGGTCAGGGCGTCGTCGCGGGGCATCGTTCTGCGACGGATGGGACGGGGCAGCGCGGCGCGCTCACGCGGGCCTGGGGCGGCACTGGTCGTTACAGCCCGACCAGTTGGCCAACCGCGCTCTCGGACTCAAGCCCTGGCAATTGGCTATCTGGCTGGACTGTTGGAAGTGGTGAGGACTGTATGGTCTTCGGCGCTGTGACTGCAATGCGTCAGCCTTGCTCGGATGCCGGCTGATGCCAGGGCGCGGCTCGACGATATGGTCATTCGGCAATTCAAATCTTGATTTGGTTGGTCACTCGTCGAGACCCCGATACGCTTCAAGCGGGATGGGCTTGACCGGCAGATAGGCGTTGAAGCGACCGCATTTCGCGATCGGCATACCTCTCGACGCGGCAATTCGCGCTGCGATGCTGCCTTCGCAATAGCGCCCCTGGCACGGCCCCATCCCGCTGCGGCATTCCAGTTTCACCGGGCTTGCAGAGGACATGAAGGGATTGTCGGCCAGGGCCTTCTCGATTTGACCGCTGGTGATTTCCTCGCAACGGCAGATCACGGTGTCATTCCGGCGCGACAATTCGGCGAGCCCGTTGCGACGTGGGTCGAACATCCGTTGCATGACGCCGGAGAACCTCTCGGCGCTCGCGAGTTGCTTGCGGGCGCCGGGCAGATCGGTGGCTTCGAGACGGCCGGACAGCGAGACGGCAATGGTCAATCCCGCCATGTGCCCCTCGGCCCGGGCGCGTTCGGCCCCGGCAAGGCCTGTCGGCTCGCCAGCGACGTAAATGCCCGGCGCGGTGCTGCGGAAGGTGTCATCATGTTCGACCGTCCAGCCGCCGCCGGCAGAATTCCAGATCAGGTCGCAGCCGGCCTGCCGGGCCAGTTCGGTCGACGGAGTAAAGCCGTACCCAAGGGCAAGCACCTCGGCCGACAGGTTGTGCGTCTTGCCGGTCAGGGCCCAGTCGCGGTCAACCTCGGCAAGTTGAACCCCGAGCCCGCCGTTCCCTTCGACGACGTCCGAGATCACGGTCCGTCGCAGGATGGATACGCGGGCGTGGAGGATCTTGTGCATGGCGCGCGCGGCCTCGGCAAAGATCGAGACGTGGCCCGGGATCGCGGGCAGGCTGCGCAGCATCTCGGCCGGTCCGGGCAGGTCGCCAGCAGCAGGCGGCGCGCGGCGATCTGACGGCCTCCGCCGGGCGTGCTGACCGCCACGGTCAGGGTTGGGGCGTCCGGATCATCGCGATCCCGCAGGACGCCAAAGGCCGTGGAGCGGAAATGCGTCTGGATGCCGGGGTGATCCTCGAACCGTTCGATCAGGTCGCGCGCCCAGCCATAGGGCCAGTAGGTGCCGTGCCGCGTTCCCCATTCCGCGGGCGGGCGGCGAAAGATCTGTCCGCCCGCCCGGGCCTGTTCGTCCACGACCGTGACCGTCAATCCGGCCCCGGCTGCGGCAAGCGCGGCGGCCATACCCGCCGGGCCGGCCCCGACGATGACAAGATCGCGCATCACGACCCCTCCTGCGTTCTGACGTCCATACCTTCACGCACATCCGTCAGGCAGGCGCGGACCAGCGGGTGCCCGTCGACGCGGACGGCAAAGTCGAAACGGGTGCCCATGTTGCAGAACGGCAGGCGCGGTTGACCTTGGCGGGTGATCCCGAAGGCCGGGATGCCTGCCGCCAGCAATGCGGCGGCCAGTGTCTCGCCCGTGTGGCCGGTGATCGGTGCGCCGTCGAAGGTGAACCGGACTTCCGGGCCGCGCGGCGTTTCCATGCGAATGGCTTTGACCATCTGTCAGGTCCTCCTGTATCGGGCCGGGTCGAAATTCGACAGGTCCGTGTCCGGTGTCCGGCCCGACACCAGCGCGGCCAGCGCCTCGGCAAAGCTGGGGCCGAGTGTGAAGGCCGATCCGCCGGTGGCGACGAAGGCGCCGGGCATGTCGGGCACCGGGCCGACCAGTGGCAACTGGTCCTCGGTCACGGTTGTCGTGCCGACCCAGCTGCGGATCGCGGGGACCCGGGCGAGTTCGGGCAGGACGCGGATCGCCATATCGGCATTGCCGGCCAGCGAGGCCGGCAGAAGCTCGGGCTTGACCGAGAAATCGGGGTCGCCAACCGCATCACGGATCAACCGCGCGGGCCAGCCGCCACCGATCAGCACGTTGGCGTCCAGCGCCTGGTCCAGACGCCTGCGGGGATTACGATGGTCTGGGTGCTGACCGCTTCGGTCACACCGTCCGATTCCAGGTCAACGTACCAGTACCCGCCGCTGCGGGTCAGGCCGGTGACCTCGGTCCGGGTACGGATCTCTGCCCCGCACTTCTTCGCGGCGCGGGCGATCGCGGGGCCAGCGGTGCGGGCGTCGGCCTTGCCCTCCAGCGGCAAAGGGCCGCCGCGATCACGCGATCCGAAAGATAGGGCGCGATGCGGTCGATCTCGGTCCGGTCGATGACCCGGTTGTCGAGGCCCCAGGCGCGCTGATCGGCCCCTTCGTCAAAGCAGGGCACCGTCCGGCCAGCACGCTTGTCGGTGGTGAAGACGCGCAGACCCTGCACGGTTTCATTGGTCATGCCGGCAGCGGCCAGCACCTCGCCGGGGTTTGCGACCGCCAGCGCAAGCTGGCCAGCCATGTCGCCGGGATGCTGTGGCGCGCCCGTGGCATCGGTGGCGCATTGACCCGACAGGGTCAGGACGCGCGTTGCCCCGGTGACTTCGCGGGCATGGGCGAAACCGAAGCCGTCCTGCCATGTCCACGGGTTTATTTCTCTGGTGTCCATTGGTGTCCTCACTGTTGTCATCACGTTTGGGGCTTGCCGGTCTTGCGCCGGCCCGCTCTTCACCCGGCCTGCGTGCCGTGGGGGGAAGGCTGCGATGACGCCTATTTTTCAGGAGGCTAAAGTTGCAATAAATGACCGTATTTCGCGGATTATGTTGCGATAAACACGACTAAAAATCATGATTGTCAGCACCCTGATGGGTGCTGTCAAAATCGGCGGCTCCGACGCCTGACAAGGAGATCGACGTGAATCTGGATGATCGCCGGATAGCCCTTCTTTACGACGCATGGCGCCACGGCTCCATGCGCGCGGCGGCCGACGTGCTGGACCTGGCCCCGTCTTCCATCAGTCGCCAGATCGCGCGCCTGGAAGAGGAAACCGGTGCCAGCCTGATCGAACATGGCCGCCGCGAGATCCGTCTGACGGAGGCCGGTCACGCGGTGATCGACTATTTTCGGGCGCGGCGGGCCGGTGTGGATGAGCTCGAAGGCCGCCTTCAGGACCTGTCTTCCGGCCGGTCAGGCCATGTCCATCTGGCGCTAGGCGAAGGGTTCCTGGGACCGGCTCTCTACGACACGCTTGACAGTTTCATGGACGGGTTTCCCGGCATGACACTCTCTGTCAGTGTGACCGACACCACGCAGATGGTGCGCCTGCTTCTCGAAGACGAGGTGCATTTCGGACTTGGCTTTCATCCCCTGTCCCATCCGCAGATCGTGTCGCGCTATCGCGCGCCGGTTCCGTTGATGGCGATCATGCGGGCGGATCACCCCTTGGCCCGCCGCGAGAGTATCGGTTTTGACGCGCTGTGCCGCGAACCGTTGGCCTTGATGGGGCAGTCATTCCGGATCCGCCAGATGCTTGACGCCGCTGCCCTGGACAGGGGGCACAGCATCGCGCCCGGGTTCACCAGCAATTCCATCGCACTGCTGACCCGGACGGCTGTCGCGGGCCGCGCGCTGACGGTGCTGCCGGCTTTCAGCGTCAGCGCGGAAATCGCATCCGGCATTTTGGCAAGCGTGGCCATCGAAGCGCCGCAACTCCAGGCCGTCTACGTTCACCTGCTGGCCCGGCGAAACCGGGTGTTTCCCCCGCATCTCGGCAGCCTGATCGAGCAGATCCGGACCCGGTTGCTGCCATCGGCCCTCAAGGCGTAGGCAGCCAGGGCCGCCTGGCAAAATGCCCGCATCGGTTTGGCAACATGCTGTTTGCCCTATGGTGCTTGATACCTTCGCGGACCCGTCCATGTCGCGTTGTGGGGCACGCAGTGGCCTGACGACGGCGTAATACCCGCCACCAGGATCGGACGCCAAGCGCTCTTGCCGCCCTTTGTGACGACCGCGCAGCGTGTCATCCGGTCGGTCGGCGGCTTGCCGGCCCTGAAACCGTGCCAGAGACATACTGCCACCACATTTCTCCTGCCTCGGGCGTGGATTCCGGCAAGAACGGCGAAACGCGTGCCGTGCTGGATCCGGAGGGATTGCGGTTCTATCGCAAGATGCCCGAAACCGTCAGGCGCAGGGCGGATGGTTTGCCGATGGGTGAACGTGCGGCCTTCGTCGGTTTGTGGGGCCGCGCCGAAGCGCGGCACTGTCCACACGGGTCTGAACGGCTCATGGAACCGGGCCGGCACTATGGGTTCCGGGTCCGCACCACGAAAGACTGGAAGGCCCCACGCAACTGGGCTTTGGAGGCCGTCCTCGACCAGTGAAGGGGCCCTTGCTGCCCGCCCTGCACGAAATCTGCACAACTCGCGCGCAAGCCCTGCACGCAGCCAGGTTCATCCTGGTCCCATTCCAAAACACGGGAGAGTGGGACATGGACAGGCAATTGAGTATTCCCGGGCTGCCACACGCATTGGCAAGAGACGGCTGGTGGCTTGACGAGGGCGCAGCCCCGCCAGCGCAGGGCGACGGTGGGTCCGGCCCTGCCGGGGTGCGGTTTCCCCGACGCCTCGCGGCGGTCTTGACGCTGGTGGCGCTGGCGGACTTTCTGTTCTGGGGCAGGGTGCCGGGCCTTTCGGTGGTGATCTTTGCCGCGGCGATCCTGGCATGGGGTCTGCAGGGGGCCGGGGCATGGCGGCGCCCGGCGGGGCTGTTCCTGGTCGCGGCCCTGCCGGCGGTCGATCATCTGCAGCCGCTCTCGCTGGCCTTCCTGCTGGTCGGGCTGGGAGGCGCGCTGACCTGGGCGCATCACCCGGCGGCGCCGATTGCGGCGCTGTCGTCCGCCACGGGCGCCTTTCTGGGGCGGTTGCCTGTGGCCTGGCTGGCACAGCTTGACCCGCGCCGCCTGTTTGCCTTGCCCGCAGCCCTGGCGGAGGCGCCGGTTCCGTTGGTGCGCAAGGTCTTGCGCGACTGGGCCTTGCCGCTGGGCGGCGCATTGGTGCTCGTGGCGCTCTTGATGCAGGCGAACCCTGTGCTGGCGCAGCTTGTGCAGATCGACCTGGATCTCTGGCAATTGGCACAGCGCCTTGTCTTCTGGGGCGGGATCGCGGTGCTGGTCGGTCCGTTCCTGGCGCCGGTGCCGCCATGCGACCGGGTAACCCGCGGCCTTGTGATACCGTCGATTGCGCCGGGATGGCTCAACCCCGGATCCGTCCTGCGCGGCCTGGCGGTCTTCAACCTGCTGATCGCGGTACAAAGCCTTACCGATGTCTCGATCCTGCTCGGGGGCGCCGATCTGCCCGAGGGGATGACCCTGGCCGAATACGCGCATCGCGGCGCCTATCCGCTGTTGGCTGCGGCGGTCCTGGCCGGCGCATTCGCCCTGGCGGTGCGGCCTTTCCTGGGCGAACACCGCCTGATCCGGCCGCTGCTGCTGCTTTGGCTGATGCAGAACATGGTGTTGTGCGGGGCGGCGGCGCTGCGTCTGGACCTCTACATCGAGACCTTCGGGCTGACCTACCTGCGGCTGCACGCGCTGATCTGGATGGCGCTGGTGGCGGCGGGGCTGGGACTGGCGCTGTGGCAGGTGCTGCGGGCGCGGTCGAATCGCTGGTTGCTGGTGCGGGGCGGTGTTCTGGGGCTGGCGACGCTGTACCTCTGCGCGATGGTGAATTTCGCCCAGGTGATCGCGGCACAGAACGTGACCCGGGCAGAGCCGGACCTGTGGTATCTCTGCGGTCTGGGCCCGATGGCCGCAGGGCCGATCGTCGAAAGCGGCCTGGGCCGGGTCACCGGGCGTTCGGTCCAGTTGGGGCCGTGCCGGATCACTCGTCCCGAGGTCGAGGACTGGCGGGGTTGGGGCTTTCGCAGTTGGCGCGCAAGCCGCTATGTTCAAGGCGTGATGGTGGAGCGGCCCTGATGAAGATCCTGATCGTGGACGACGATCCCCGCCTGCGTGAACTGGTGCGGCTGGCGCTGGAACGGGCGGGCCATGCGGTCATCACTGCCGGCGACGGGCAGCAGGCGCTGACCCATGCCGCGCGCGAGGCGCCGGACCTCGTGGTGCTGGACGTGGGCCTGCCCGAGATGGACGGGTTCGAGACCTGCCGCCGCATCCGCGCACGATCCGAGGTCCCGATCCTCTTTCTGACCGCGCGGGATGACGAGATCGACCGCATTCTCGGCCTGGAACTGGGGGCCGACGACTATGTGACAAAACCCTTCAGCCCGCGCGAACTGGTCGCGCGGGTGGGCGCGATTCTGAAGCGCACCGCGCGCGGGACCGTTCCGGCACGGCTGGAACGGGGGCGCTTGTCGCTCGATTGCCATGCGCGGCTCTGCCGCTTTGGTCCCGCCGAGATCGCTCTGACCGCAACCGAATTCGGCCTCCTCGCGCGGCTGATGCAAGAGCCCGCGCGCCTGACGCCGCGCGCCGACCTTGTCGCCGCGCTTTGGGGGGCGCAAAGCGCGGTGTCGGACCGGACGCTGGACAGCCACCTTCGCAACCTGCGCCGCAAGCTGGCCGAGGCCGGCTGCGCCGAGGCGGTCGAGACGGTGCACGGGCAGGGGATGCGGATGGGGCCGTGTCGATGACCGGGCATTGGCGGCCCTCGCTCGGCTTTGTCCTTGGCGGGGCGTTGGGCGCGACGCTGGTGGTGTCCTTCGCGGGGCTGGTGGCGCTGCGTTACCTGGGGCCGGTGATCGGGTTCCGCAACGCGGCGATCCTGCTGGCCCTGTCGATCACGCTGGTGACGGCGGTCCTGGGCTGGCTGCTGGTGCGGCTCTTGCTGCGCCCGATCCGCGCGCTCGAGGCCTATGCCGAGGCGCAGGAAAGGGGCGACACCCCGGCGCCGCCGCGCCATTTCGGCACCCATGAACTGCATGCCACCGCCCGCCGGGTGATCGCGATGGCCGAGACGCTGCGCGACCGAGAAGCGACGATCCGCGCCTTTACCGACCAGGTGACACATGAGTTGCGTACCCCCGTCACCGCGATCCGCGCGGCCAGTGAACTGTTGGAGGATGGCGGGGCGCTGGGCCGTGACGACGCGGCGCTGGTGGCGCAGGTCGACGGCGCCTGCACCCAGATCGAGCGCCAGCTTGCCGCGCTGCGCGAGGTCGCCCGCGCGCGGGAGACGCGCTACCTCGGCACGTCCAGGCTGGACGATCTGCTGCCGGGCCTGCGCGAGGACCACTCGGATCTGGTCTTGCAGGTCGAGGGCGGCAGCGTGCCCTTGCCGATCGCCGGGGCGGGCATGAAGATCGTTCTAGGCCAGCTGTTGCGCAATGCGGGCGAACATGGCGCAGGCCGGGTTCTGTTGCACGCAGGGACAGGGAACGGCGCGGCCTTCCTGGAGGTGCAGGATGACGGGGCGGGGATTTCGCCGGGCAATGCCGGGCGCGTCTTCGACCCGTTTTTCACCACGCGACGCGGCGCAGGGGGCACCGGCATGGGACTGGCCATCGTCCGCAGCCTGCTGAGCGCCCATGGCGCCGCCATCCGGCTGCTGCCGGCGGAACGGGGCACGCGGCTGCGGATCGTATTCGCATCCAGCGTGCGTTAGCTGTCCGGGCCTAGGCAGGGGTGGGCAGGGGCGTGACCTGCGACAACCGCTTTTCATAGGCGGCATCGTTTCGGTCGAGGACCGGACGGTAGGACGGGGCATAAGGCGCGCCTTCGGCAATCGCCTCTGTCGGGTCGTAGTCCTCGAACATCCGCAGGTCGCCCTGACCCGGTTTGGGCAGCAGGCCCAGGCGGGTCTTGATGCGTTTCTTGGCGACCTCCAGGAACTGCCCGAGGCGAGTCAGCATGATACGGAAAAAGGCCAGGGGCGTCTCGATCATCGCCTTGCCCAGGATCGCACCTGCATCACGCAGGTGCAGGCCGCGCGACAGCCGGATCACTGCGTTGCTGTAGGTCGTGGCCAGGGCCAGCTTGCGGATTTCCCGGCTGATTCTGGGATCTGCCATGAACTTCTCGACCACGGCATTGCCGCCAAGCGACATCGCGTAACGGTTCGAGGACATGTTGCCCGCGTAGATGCGATAGCCGACAAGATACTCGCGCACGACTTCCATCTTGTAGCGCCGCAACAGCCGCAACTGGAAATCCCGGTCCTCGCAGCCGCCGATGCCGTTCTGGGCATAGGAGGGATCGAAACCGCCGACCTCCAGCGCTGCCTCGCGCCGGACAAGCAGGCTGCTGCCGTTGCCGACGTGGTTGACGACCAGGTGACTGGGAAAGATCGCGCCGCGCGCGTCATGCACCAGCCCGTCCCCGCGCACCTCGCCGTGGGTGTTGATGGTGCGGAAGAGGGCGTAGCAGGCGGCCCAGTCGGGATCGCCCTTGTGCCGTTCCAGCGCGGCGACCTGCCGGGCGATCTTGGTGGGGTGCCACAGGTCGTCCGCGTCGAGATAGGCGACATAGTCGGCGGCAGAGGCGCGGGTGCCGACATTCCGGGCATTGGCGACACCACCGTTGGCAATCGTAATCACGCGCAGGTTGTCCACCCTGGAAGTCAACTCGCGCAGGATGTCGGGCGTGGCATCCGTCGATCCATCGTCAACTACAATTATTTCAAGGTTTTCATGCGTTTGCCGTGAGGCCGACAAGATGGTAAGTTCAACGAAAGCAGCGCCGTTGTAGACCGGGATGATCACGCTGACCGAAGGGGTATCCGCTTGCGACATTTCCGTGTCCGTGCTTTCTTGACAAGCTACCATTGATGGCAGAATTCACTGTGGTTTACGCCGGTATGGCGGCTTGGGTCCGGGGCGACAAGCCCATGCGCAGGATTTGGTTTCTCGGTTGATTGAAGTGAGATTTGACAGATGAAAAGACACTCTTCCCCTTCCCGGGGCGCCAGAGTGCTTGTTTCCGGGGGGTGTGGTTTCATCGGCTCCCATTTGTGCGATGCATTGCTGGCGCGGGATGATCTGTCCGCCCTTGTCTGCGTCGACAACCTGTGGACCGGGACGGTCGACAACATCGCGCATGTTCGCGACAGCCGCTTTTCATTTGTCGAATGCGATGTGGAAAAGTTCACCTCGGACAGCCTGTTCGACGAGGTGTATCACCTGGCGTCGCCCGCCTCGCCGCAATGGTACATGAGCGATCCGCAACGCACGATTTCGGCCAATATCGTCGGGGCGATCAACCTGCTGCGCTACCTGAAGGAGGACGGGCGGTTCTGCTATACCTCCACCTCCGAGGTCTATGGCGATCCGGTGGTGACGCCGCAGCCCGAAACCTATCTTGGCGCGGTCAGCTGTACCGGCCCGCGATCCTCCTACGACGAAAGCAAGCGCGTGACCGAGTCCCTGCTGTTCGAGATGCGCCGGACGCGGGGTCTGGATATCCGGGTTGCGCGGCTGTTCAACGTCTATGGCCCGCGCACCCGCGTCGACGATGGGCGGGCGGTGTCCAATTTCATCAGCCAGGCGCTGTCCGGGGCGCCGATGACCATTTACGGCGATGGTACACAGACCCGCAGCTGGGGCTACATCGACGATATCGTCGAGGGGCTGGCGCGGTTCTTCTGGCGGGATGCGATCGACTATCCCGGCCCGCTGAACATTGGCAATAACCGCGAGATCTCGGTGGGCGGCGTCGCGCGCTATATCGGCGACCTGACAGGCCAACCCGAGATCGTGCACATGCCCAGCCCGCCGGACGATCCGACCAACCGTTGCCCGGACCTGACGCTGGCCAACAGGATCCTGCCCGGCTGGAAATGCGAAGTCCCCTACGAAGACGGCGTGCGGCGCACGATGCAGTGGTTCCGGGACGTGATGAAACCCTCGCCGGACGTGCGGCGCGCGAAATAGGGCGGCTTCGCGGATGAAGGCTCTGTTGCGCGACAGGATGCAAACCGCAGAATGGCGGCGGTTCGGGCGCGTGCTCGGTCTGCTCAGGGCCAGCCGGGGGTCGGTTTTCGTGGTTGTCGCACTGGGCCTTGTCTCGTCGCTCTTCGAGGGGATCAGCCTTTATCTCTTTCTGCCGATCCTTGCACATCTGCCGGGCCAGTCGGGGGCAGAGGGCACGCTGCCGGCGCTGCTGGGCTGGGTCGACGACTGGTTTCCGCCGGACTGGGTCTTTACCGGGCTGCTGACAATGGCGGTGCTTGGCATCGTGCTCAAGAACGCGGTCAACTACCTGAACGTGGCGGTCTTTGCCTTTGTGAACTGCCGTGCGGGCCACCTTTTGCGCAGCAAGCTGAACGGCCAGATCCTCATGGCCAGCAGCAGCCATATCAACCAGACCCAGACCGGTGAGATCGCCAATGCCATGATCTCGGAAACCTGGCGCTCGGTCGAGGTTCTGGGCGACCTGTTCCGCATCCTGGTCAATGCCTGCGCGCTGGTGGTGCTGCTGGGAGTGCTGGCCATCGTGTCCTGGCAGGCGACACTGCTGGCGATGGGTGTCGGCGGGCTGTTCATGCTGGTGTCGCGGGTGATGACCGATGCCACCAACCGCGCCAGCGCCGAGGCGGTGGCCTCGAACACGGATTTCATCGGCCGGTTCTGGGAAACGATGGAAGGTCTGCCGGCCATCCGCCAATACGACCAGGCCGCCGCCGAGGGCGCGCGCTTTGATGCATTGTCGCGCCGGGTGGAAAAGGTCTACCTGCGGATGCAGCTGATCCAGAACGTGATCGGCCCCAGTTTCGAGGTGCTGGTCGCGATCTTCGTCGCGGTATTGCTGTCGCTGATGTTCCATTTCGGCATCGGCGGCCCCAGCGTGGCGGTGTTCCTGCTGATCCTGTTCCGCGCTGCACGGTCGTTGCGCGGGGTCATGGTGGGGGTCAACAAGATGCGCCAGCTGTCCTATGCCGTCGAAGAAGTGGGCCGCGTGGGCGAAGCCTGCGCCGCCTCGGCACTGCCCAGCGGAAACCGTCCCTTTTCGAGCCTGGCGCAGGGCATCCGCCTGCGCGACGTCAGCTATCGCTATCCCGGTCGCTCAGAGCTCAGCCTTGACGGCATCGACATCGAGATCCCCGCCGGAGGGTCCGTGGCCTTCGTGGGTCATTCGGGGTCCGGCAAGACGACGGTTGCCCGGCTGCTGGGGCGGGAATTCGATCCGACGCAGGGGCATGTGGAGGTCGACGGCATGGACCTGCGCGAGATCGACCTGGGGACCTGGCGGCGGCGGGTGGCGATCGTGCCGCAGGTGACGCATATCTTTGACGGCACCGTCGCCGAGAACATCGCCTACGGCGCCCAGGATGCCAGCGAGGCGCAGATCCGCCAGGTCGCCCACCAGGCCCAGTGCGATACATTCGTCCAGGCCCTGCCCAAAGGGTTCGACACGCGCATCGGGGCCAAGGGGGTGTTGCTCTCCGGCGGCCAGCGCCAGCGGATCGCCTTTGCCCGCGCCCTGTTGACGCGGCCGGATGTGCTGATCCTGGATGAGGCCACCAACGAGCTGGACACCCGCACAGAGACCGCGATCATGGAGAACCTGCGCCGGTCCCAGGCGGGCAAAACGCTGGTCATCATCGCGCACAGGCTGTCGACCGTGACCTGGTGCGACAGTATCGTGGTTCTTTCCGAAGGCAGGCTGGTTGAAACCGGTGCCCCGGCAGAGCTGATGGGCCGGGCCGGTGGCGCCTTTGCCGGGCTGATCCGCAACCAGCACTAGCCGCGGGCTTCCCGTTTGGCCGCATCCGCGCTAGGAATGAGAGAAGGTTGATATAGCAACAACCTTGCCGGAGGTGGTAATCATGGCCAAGCCCAGGAACATCCTGTTCATCATGTTCGACCAGCTGCGCTGGGACTACCTGGGCTGCTACGGTCACAGGACGCTGAAAACCCCCAATATCGACCGTCTGGCCGCGCGCGGGGTGCGCTTCGACCGGGCCTATATCCAGTCACCGATCTGCGGGTCTTCCCGGATGTCCACCTATACCGGGCGCTACGTCCACAGCCACGGGGCCAGCTGGAACGGCATTCCGCTCAAGGTTGGCGAGTTGACCCTGGGCGATCACCTGCGCAAGCTGGGCATGTCCTGCAACCTTGTGGGCAAGACCCACATGCGCGCCGATGCCGAGGGCATGGCCCGGCTGGGTCTTGAACCCGACAGCCTGATCGGGGCGCGGGTGGCAGAATGCGGTTTCGACGTCTTCGAACGGGATGACGGCATGCTGCCGGAGGGGCCGGATGGGGCCTATGATCCGGACGGGGCCAGGGAGTACAACAAGTACCTGCGCGCCAGGGGCTATGAGAGCGACAACCCCTGGCATGACTTTGCCAATTCGGGGCTGGATGACGCCGGCAACGTCCTGTCGGGCTGGTTCCTGAAGAACGCCCGCGAGGCTGCCAACATCGCCGAGGAGGACAGCGAAACCCCCTACCTGACCGGGCGTGGCATGGCCTTCATGGAGCAGGCGACGGCGCCGTGGTGCTGTCACCTGAGCTTTATCAAGCCGCACTGGCCCTACATCGTGCCCGAACCCTATGCCAGCATGTACGGCCCCGACGACGTGCAGGAGGTCATCCGGTCTGACGGGGAACGGCAGGACACGCACCCGGTGCTGCGCGCCTTCATGGACACCCGTGTGGGCGAGGCGTTCTCGCGCGCGGAGGTGCGAGAGGCGGTCATTCCGGCCTACATGGGGCTTATCAAGCAGGCCGACGACCAGATGGGGCGGCTGTTCGACTGGATGGAGCGCACCGGGCGGATGGAGGACACGCTGATCGTGCTGACCTCGGACCACGGTGATTTCCTGGGCGACCACTGGATGGGGGAAAAGACCTTCTTCCACGACACCTCGACCCGGGTGCCGCTGATCGTCTACGACCCTTCGCCAGAGGCGGACGCCACGCGCGGCACGGTCTGCGACGCGCTGGTGGAAAGCATCGACCTTGCGCCCACCTTCGTCGAGGTCGCGGGCGGTGAGCCGCCCGCGCATATCCTGGAGGGCGAAAGCCTTGTGCCGATCCTGCACGGTGAACGGACCGGCACGCTGCGCGACTACGCGATCTGCGAATACGACTATTCCGGTTCGCCCGTGGCGGCGAAGATGCGGGCGCCGGTGCGCGATGCGGTCATGTTCTGCGTGATCGACAGGCGGTACAAGCTGATCCATTGCGAAGGCGGCTATCGGCCCTTGCTCTTCGACCTGCAGGAGGACCCGCAAGAACTGGTCGACCTGGGCGCCAGTGCCGAGCACGCCGGGGTGATCGAGGACATGTACGACAAGCTGTTCGCCTGGACGCGGCGTCCCTCGCAGCGCACCACGCGGTCAGAGGCGCAGTTGATGGAGATGCGGCAGAAATCCGGGCGGCGCGGCGTCGTCCTGGGGGTCTACTACGAGAACGACGTCCCGCTGGAACTGACGGTGCGCTACCGGGGCCGCAAGGCACCGGACATGAAGCGCGGGCCGAAAGGGGGGTAAGGCCGGGCAAACCGGCCATACCTGTCCCGCGGCGACCGGAGATGTCGTTGCCGCGATACAATGCCGTGACCTGGCGGGCAGACGGGTGTCGTGACCGAGACCGCTGGGGAAGTTTGGCCGATGAACCATTGTGTGCAAGAGGCGGGAAAGCCGTCGGGGCAGGGGGCCGTCATCTGCGCTGGCGACTGCGCCGAGGCTCTGCCCGGGGCAGGGACATGAGGCTGGCCCTCGCCCAGGCACCGGGAGAGCTTTCCACGGTCGTGGCGCGGCTGGACCGGCTGCGCGTGGCGCTGCCCGGAATCGCCGCTGACGGGGCCGATCGTGGGCTGCTGCCTGAACTCTTTGCCTGCGGATACAATATCGGCGATGCAGTGCACGAGCGTGCGGAACCGGCCAATGGCAGGATCTTTGGCGCAATGCGGGACCTTTCCCGCGAGGCTGGCGTGGCGATCCACTACGGCTTTGCCGAGGCGGCAGACGGGGGGCCACAACTCGGTGCTTTGTGTCTCTCCGCAAGGAGCGGTCCTGACCCGCCAACGCAAACTGGCGATCCCGCCGGGGTTCGAGAGGCGCTACTACACGCCGGGACAGAGATGCCAGTTTTCCGCTGGAGGGGTGTCACCTGCGCGACGCTGATCTGCTACGACGCCGAGTTTCCCGAAACCCTGCGTCATGTCGCGACAGAGGGAGCGCAACTGGTGCTTGTGCCCACGGCGCTGGGTGCGCAATGGCTGGTGGTGGCCCAGAACCTGATCCCCACACGCGTCTTTGAAAACGGGGTCTACGTGGTCTATGCCAACAGCGCGGGGACAGAGAACGGCCTGGCGTTCCTCGGGGCAAGCTGCATCGTCGCTCCGGATGGCACCGCCGCCGCACGGGCCGGCGCGGCGGCAGAGATCCTGATGGCCGATCTCGACATCGGCCGGGTGCATGCCGCGCAATCGCGGCTGCGCTACCTGGACGACCGGCGGTCATTGCGGTTGGACGGGGATCAGTCGGACTCGATCCGGGGGCGGACGACAAGGGATTGCAACGTGTAGACGAGGATCGCCAGCCCGATCGCCCCGGCCACGGCGATCCCCAGCAACAGGATCACGTCCACCGGCCCGCCGATGTTGGACAGGTGCGAATGGGTCATGCGCAGCACGAACCAGTCGGCTGCCACCGCGCCCAGTGGCATCGACAACTGCGCCAGCAGGAATTTGCGCCAGCTGATGCTACGGTCGCGGATCAGGACGTAGAGATAGGCCAGCGTCACCAGCACGGCCACCACGACCATGCCCCAGAACAGCCCCTTGCCAAAGATTTCTTCGAAGACGGCGAGGATGGTGCCGAATGTCAGGTCTTTCATGGGTCTTTCTCCTCAGGCCCGGCCACGCAGCATGGCGTTGTAGGTGGCCTTGAGGGCGACCTCCTTCATCAGCCAGCTGATCCAGAGCTCTTCCAGCGGCGCGATCACGCCGGGGAAGGAGGGCATCAGGTTGTTGTTGTAGTCGAACTCGACCAGCATGGCGCGGCCGACGCGGGTGATCATCGGGCAGGAGGTGTAACCGTTGTAAGCCTCAACCGTCTCGCGGCCCTCGATGGCGGCGATCAGCCCGTCCTCGACCACTGGCACCTGCCATTTGACGCTGGCGGCCGTCTTGCCCTTGGGCACGCCGGCGACGTCGCCAAGTGCCCAGATGTTGTCGAAGCGCAGGTGCCGCAGGCTGGCCATGTCGCACTCGACCCAGCCCTGATCCGTCCACTTGTCGGCCCATGACAGGCCCGACTGGCGGATCACCTCCGGCGCGCGCTGCGGCGGGATGACGTGGATATAGTCGTATTCCATCTGCACATCGGCGCCCGTGGCATCGGCAAAGGTGGCCCGCTTTGCGCCGGGATCAATGGATTTCAATGTGTGCTGCATCGCCGTGTCGATGCCCCGGTCGCCGAACAGCATCCGCACCTTTTCCGCCACGATGGGCACGCCGAACAGCGATCCCTGCGGTGCGGCATAGAGGAACTGTGCCTTGCCGCGCGTGCCACTGGTGCGGGCGATGTCGTCGATCAGGAAAGTGTGTTTGAGCGGTGCCCCGGCGCATTTCATCTCTGTCGCCGGGCGGGTGAAGATCCCCAGGCCGCCGGTTTCGGTGAACCGTTGCGCGGCCTTCCAGGTGGCGGCGGCATATTGCGGCCCGGCATATAGCGCGCCGATGCCGTTTTCGCCCACCATGTCCAGCGAGAATCCCTCGATGGCGTCATGATCCAGGACCAACCCGGGTGCCACGACCAGAAAGTCATAGGACAGCGAGGTGCCGCCCGTCGTGGTCACGGTGCGGGTCTCGGGATCGATTCCGGCGGCGGCCTCGGGAACCAGCGTCACGCCGCGCGGCAGCCAGTCGACCGTCTTCGAGACGACGTAGCCCGAGGGTTTGAGACCGGCGGCCACAAGCGACAGGCCGGGCTGGTACAGGTGGTCGGCGCGCGGGTCGACAAGGGTGATCCGGGCACCGTCCAGCCGCCGCACCAGGCGGTTGGCCAGAGCCGTGCCGCCGGCGCCCGCGCCGATGATGACGATCTTTGCTTTGGTGGCGGTCTGGGCCTGCGCCCGCTCGGCGGTGCCCGCCGTGGCCAAGGCACCCGCCCCGGCGGCCAGCGTAAGGAACCCCCGGCGCGAGGGCTTGAAAGGTGATTCTGTCATGTAGCTCCTCCGAGACATGTGCGGGATTTTGAATACAATGGCATGCCGTGACATTGACTCAGGTCAAGAAAGCTGAATGTGTGAGGCGGGTTTTCGCGGGCAATCCGGTCATGAAAACGGGTCCGAACGGCAGGGGCCGGACCCGACCAGTGCAGGGCGCGGGCTCAGTAGCTGGCCACGCGGGCATTGGGCGCCATGATCGCGGCGGCCATCGTGCCGGGGTCGGCCACGGTCACGCCGTCCAGCAGAACCTCGGCGGTTGCGCCCTTGCCGGGCAGGTAGATGGCGCAGACTTCGACCTTGGTGTTCGGCTTGGCCATGACCATCTGCATCAGCCCCTGGGGCGACATGCCCTTGGGCGGCTGTGCTGCGGTGGCGCTGTCGGGTGCGTCCTTCAGCGCGATGTCCGCGGCCGGACCGCAGAGCAGGACATGGGCGGATTTGCCCTGACCCAGGGCCTGCATGGTCAGCACCATCGCCATCAGCTGGGTCTGGGGCTCGGGCGCGGTCAGCACGGTGACCAGCGTATCGGGTGCCTCCTGGGCGGCAGCAGGCAAGCCGAGGGTGGCAACGGCCAGCATGGCCGCAGTGAAAAGGGTCTTCATGAGACCTCCTGTCGGGTTTGGTAGAGTGGGGACCGGGGCAGGCCGGGTTGACCCGCCCCGGTGGGGAAATCCGCCGCCGGGACGAGTGACGGCGGATGTCTGGATCAGTGGTCGTGGTCACCCACGGGGCAGTCGCCCTCTTCGGTGAAACAGGCATCGGTGCGCAATTCCAGCCACATCGCGTTCAACACGGCGAAGGCGGCGGCCAAAGGCAGGCCGAGAAGCCAGGCGAAATACCACATGTGTTTTCTCCTTCAGTAGACGGTGTCGGAATTGCCGGTGACGTCATCTTCGCTGACCTTGCCCCAGAGCACCCTGTAGACCCAGGCGGTGTACATGAGGATCAGCGGCATGAAGATCGCGGTGACCACCAGCATGATGAACAGCGTCTGGTGCGAGCTGGAGGCATCCCAGACCGTCAGCGAACTGTTCGGGTCCACGGTCGACGGCAGGATGAAGGGGAACATGGTCAGCCCGACAGAGGCGATGATCCCGGTGATCCCCAGCTTGGACCAGAGCAGGGTCGTGACCTCGCGGCCCGACACCAGCCCGCGCAGGGTCAGGGCGATGCCGAGAAAGCCCATGAGTGGGGCAACCGCGATCCAGGGGCGTTCGGCATAGGCGGACAGCCAGCTGCCGCCATGCGTGACCTCTGAATAGAGCGGGTTGGACGGGCCGTTGGGTGTGACCTCGTTTGCAAAGGCAAAGCCGTCGATCCCCAGGGCCAGCCAGAGCCCCGCCAGCGCATAGCCCCCGGCCGCGACCATTCCGGCGATCACGCCGAACCGACGCGCGCGGGCGGCCACCAGCCCCTGGGTCTTGAGGTTCAGCCAGGCCGCGCCATGCATGAGCAGCATCGAGATCGAGACCACGCCCGCCAGCAGCGCGAAGGGACGCAGGAGGCCCAGGAACTTGACCGCGAAATTGCCGTCATACATCGGCATCAGGTCCTCGGTCAGGTGAAAGGGCACACCCAAGAGCACGTTGCCCACGGCCACGCCGAACAGCAGGGCGGGCACGGCACCACCGGCGAAGAGGGCCCAGTCCCAGCGCGCGCGCCAGGCCGCACCGTCGCGCTTGGAGCGGTACTTGAAGGCCACGGGCCGGACAATCAGCGCCGCCAGCACGACGAACATCGCCAGGTAGAAGCCCGAGAAGGAGACCGCGTAGAGCGGTGGCCAGGCGGCAAAGATCGCGCCGCCGCCCAGAATGAACCAGACCTGGTTGCCTTCCCAGACCGGACCCACGGTGTTGATGACAACGCGCCGTTCCACATCCGTTTTCGCCACGAAGGGCAGCAGCGCGCCGACCCCCATGTCGAAGCCGTCGGTCAGGGCAAAGCCGATCAGCAATATGCCCAGCAGCGCCCACCAGATCACGCGCAGCGTGTCGAAGTCGATCATCTCGAACAGGATCATGTCTTTCACTCCGCCGGATTTGCAAAGGGACCCTGGCCGTCATGCGTGCGCAGACGGTGGATATGACGTTCCTGCCAGGCCTCGGTTTCGGCCACGTCCTGGAACGGACCCTTGCGGATGTATTTCACCATCAGGCTCATCTCGATCACGAAGAGCACCGTGTAGAAGATCACGAAGCCTGCGAGCGAGATCAGCAGGTCGGCCACGCTCAGGTGACTGACCGAGAGCGCCGTCGGCAGCACCCCGTCCACGGTCCAGGGCTGGCGGCCGAACTCGGCCACGAACCAGCCCAGCTCTGCCGCGATCCAGGGTGTCGGGATGATGGCGACAGCGGCATAAAGCGACCAGCGCGGGAACTGCATCCGCCGGAAAGAGGCCCGGTAGAAGAAATACAGCATCACCGCGATAAAGCTGAAGCCAAGCGCCACCATGATCCGGAAGGCCCAGAACAGGGGGGCGACGCCGGGGATCGTGTCATTTGCGGCCTGCCTGATCTGCGCCTCTGTCGCCTCGCGGGGATCGTCGACATAGCGTTTCAGGAGCAGGGCAAAGCCCAGGTTCTCGGAATGCGCCTCGAAGGTGGCGCGCAGCTCTGGCGAGGTCGCGTCGCGTTCCGCGCGGATGGTCATCAGCGCGTCATAGGCGATCAGGCCGTCGCGGATGCGCAGCTCGGCCTCGTCCACCAGGTCGTTGATGCCGGGGATCTCCTGCGTCAGGCTGCGGGTGCCGATCAGGCCCATGACCCAGGGGATTTCCACCGCGTAATGGGTCTCGCGCGCCTCCTTGTCGGGAAATCCGATGGCGGTGAAGGGGGCGGGCGCCTCATGTGTCTCCCACATCGCCTCGATGGCGGCGAGCTTCATCTTTTGTGTGTGGCTGGCGGAATAGCCGGATTCGTCCCCCAGCACGACGACAGACAGCGCCGATGCCAGGCCGAAGGCCGAGGCCACGGCGATCGACCGACGGGCGAGGTCCTTGTGCCTCTCCTGCAGCAGGTAGAGCGCCGAGACGCCCAGCACGAAAACGCTGGCCGTGACATAGCCCGCGCTGACGGTGTGGACGAATTTCGCCTGTGCCACCTCGTTGAAGACCACGTCGAAGAAGGAGGTCATCTCCATCCGCATGGTCTCGGGGTTGAAGGCGGCACCGACCGGGTTCTGCATCCAACCGTTGGCGATCAGGATCCAGAGCGCGGAGAAATTCGAACCGATGGCCACCAGCCAGGCGACAACCATGTGCTGCACCTTGCTGAGCTTGTCCCAGCCGAAGAAGAACAGCCCGACGAATGTCGCCTCCAGGAAGAAGGCCATGAGCCCCTCGATCGCCAGCGGCGCGCCGAAGATGTCGCCGACGTAGTGGCTGTAGTAGCTCCAGTTCATGCCGAACTGGAATTCCATCGTGATGCCGGTTGCGACGCCGAGGGCAAAGTTGATCCCGAACAGCATGCCCCAGAATTTCGTCATTTGCCGCCAGATGGGGCGGTTCGTCATGACGTAGACGGTCTCCATGATCGCGACGAGGATCGACAGGCCCAGCGTCAGCGGTACGAAGAGAAAGTGATACATGGCCGTCATCGCAAATTGCAGGCGCGACAGCTCGACCAGTCCGATCTCCATGATTGGGCTCCCTTGAGCTTTGCTGATAATTCCGCATCCAAGACACGGATTATCGGCAGTTATATTCCTGATGTGCTATGTGTTGTTGATCTGGATCAAAAGTCGTATCACAAAAGCGGAATAAATTCGAGGGAGCGCCGAGTACAAGAAACTGCCTCAGGTTGTTGCGGTCAGCGGCACAAGGCGGTCTGCCTGATCGGTCTCTTCCGGGCGGTGCGCTGCCATCAGGATCGCCGTCCGGGGCAGGGCCCTGCGCAGGCCGGTCAGGACGGCGCGTGCCGTGGCACTGTCCAGCCCCTCGGTCGGTTCATCCAGCAGCAAGAGCGCGGGGCGCCGCAACAGCGCGCGGGCCAGGACCAGCCGTCGGGCCTCGCCCCCGGACAGGCCGGCGCCACGAAAGCCCAGCCTTGTTTCCAGCCCGGCCCGGTCGGCCAGGGTCCGGTCCAGGTGGACCGCCTTCAGGGCCTGCCAAAGCGCATCCTCCGTTGCCTCTGGTGCGGCAAGACGCAGGTTCTCTGCCACCGTGCCCGCGATCAGCGCATGGCGCTGTGGCACCATCGCGATATGTTGGTGCAGGATCTCGTCGGGCAGGTCGATGACGGGATGCCCGCCAAATGTCACGCGGCCCATGTCGGGGGTCAGTTGCCCGGCGGCCATCAGCAGAAGGGTGCTCTTGCCACCGCCGCTGGGGCCGGTCAGGGCCAGTGTCTCTCCGGGGCCAAGCAGCAGGTCGAGGGGGGCAAACAGCGGGGCGCCGTCGCCGCGCCGATAGGTAACCTGTTCCAGGCGCAGGATCGGGGTGTCGGGCGTGGCGCGGCGCCTGTCCGCTGGCGGCGCGGCCAGGGCCGGGGCGACGCGGCGGGCGGCGGGGATCATGCGCCCGATCTCTGTCAGGGCACGGCGCACCGGGGCGACGGTTTCCCCCAGCGCCAGCGCGACGAAGATGCCAATGGCGGCCTCGGCGGGGGTGATGGTTCCGGCCTGAGCCAGCGAGGCGCCCATCCCCAGTGCCAGCGCGGTGATGCCCGCGCCGGTCAGGTCCAGTCCCAGACCCATGCGCCGTTCCAGCCCGTCCAGCCTGTCCTGTGCCGTGGCATGGCGGGAGATGGCCTCGGCCACATGAGCGCGCGCGGCCTGAAGCTGGCCAAAGACGGTCAGGTCCTCGCGCGCGGTGACAAGGTCGATCATCCGGCTGCGCGTGGCCTGCATCGCGGCCTCGGCCCGGCGTGAGGACCTGCGCGCAAGCCTTTGCCCCACAAGGAAAACCAGGCTGGGCAGGATGGCATAGCTCAACCCGACCACCAGCGCGACCGCAGGATGCACCAGGACCCACAGTGCCAGCGCGGCCAGCGTGATGACCGCCATGCCTGCCAATCCCGGCAGCAGCAGGCGCAGCGCCACGCCGTCCAGCGCGTCGATATCCGCCGTCACCCGGTTGAGAAAGGCATTGGCGCGCAACCGTTCCAGCGCGCGATAGGGGCTGGTCAGCAATCCCTGCAACAGACGGACCCGCAGGCGGGACAGCGCGCGTAGGGTGGCGTCATGGGTCGCCAGCCGCTCGCCATAGCGCGCCGCCGTCCGCCCCAGCGCCAGGAAACGCACCATCGCCGAGGGGCCGAAGACGTTGAACACCGCACCGACCCCGGCCAGGCCTGCCGCCGCCGCGGCGGTGATGAACCAGCCCGAGAGGCCCAGCAGGGCCACCCCCATCAAGAGCACCGTCACCGCCAGCGCAAAGCCGCGCAGGAAAGCGCGGCGCTCGCCTTGCAGCAGCAGGCGGGTGATGCGGAAGAGTGCCTTCATGTCCCGGCCTCCAGCACCAGGTTGCGCGCCATGCGCGAGGAGAGGCGCGGGTCATGGGTGGCCACGATCAGCGTGCCGCCCCGCGCGACAAAACCCAACAACCCCTCGATCACGTCCCCGGCGGTTTCTGCGTCGAGATCGGCGGTGGGTTCGTCGGCCAGCAGCACGTCCGGCGCCCCGTGCAGCGCCCGGGCCAGCATGACACGCCGCGCCTCTCCGCCCGAAAGGCCCGCGCCGCGTTCGCCCAGGGGCGTCAGCGTGCCTCGGGGCAGGGCAGCGAGGACGATGCCCAGCCGGGCACGGTCCAGCGTGTCCGGGTCCAGCGGGGCGCCGAAGGCGATGTTGTGGCGCAATGAGCGGTTGAGGAAATGCGGGGCCTGCGGCATCCAGCCGATGAGCGACCGCCAGGCATCGGCGGTATCGTCTGTCAGCGCGGTCTTGCCAAAGTGGATCGCCCCTGTATCCGGCGCCTCCAACCCGGCGAGCAGGCGCAAAAGCGTAGTCTTGCCCACGCCGCTGGGGCCGGTGATGGCGACACTCTCGCCCGGACCTATGGCCATGTCGGGCCAGGACAGCACGCGGCCCTCGCGGGTCAGGGACAGGCCCTGCCAGAGCAGCCCGGCGAACCGGGGGGCAGTGTCATGCACTCCGCGCCCCAGCCTCTGCGGGCGGGTTTCCTCGCGCCAGTGGACCAGCTCATCCTTGACGGCATCGGCGGCGGCCTTGTCGTGCCATGCGGCGGCAAGATCCCGCAAGGGTTGGAAAAACTCGGGCGCCAGCAGCAGCAGGTAGATCCCCGCGAAGGGCGCCAGAGGGGCGTCCCAGGTGCCCCAGGACAGCTCTCCCAGCAGGGAAAACCCGACCCAGACCGCGATCATGGCGACGCCGAGGGCCGAAAACAGTTCCAGCACGGTAGAGGACAGGAAGGCGATCCGCAGCACCGCCATCGTCCGATGGCGCAATCCCTCGGAGGCCTCGGCGAACCCATCTACCACGGCGTCGCCGGCTCCGATCAGGCGCAGGTCGGAGAGGGCAGCCAGCCGGTCGGCCAAGAGGTCGCTCAGGGCGCCGATCTCTCCCATCTGGCGGGCACTGGCCTCTTTCGCGGCCCAGCCGACCAGTGCCATGAAAAGGGGGATCAGCGGGCCCGCCATCAGCAACACAAGTGCCACGGCCCAACTGTGCCAGGCGGCGATGCCCAGGATCAGCAGCGGCACGACGGTCGCGCGCAGGCGGGCAGGGCGATAGCGCAAGGCATAGGGGCGCAGTGCCTCCAGCTTTTCGGTGAGCAGGGCGGCAATGGCCCCGGCGCCGCCGCTGCGCGACGGCGCGGCAGCAGCGGTTTCGACCGTCAGGATCTCTGTCCTCAGGGCGTCAATCTGGGCCGAGGCCGCGCCTGACAACATGCCCTGCGCTGCCATGTCCAGTAACCCGCGCAGGCCCGCCAGGGCCAGGAATGCCAGTGCGGCCCAGAGCGGCGACAGCCCATCCGACCCGGTCAGCAGGTCGGCGAGCACGCGGGCGATCAGCACGGCCTGAACCGGCCAGACCAGCGCCGCGCCCAGCGAAAGCGCTGCGCCGATGCGGCTGGACCGCTCGGCCCTTGTCCTGGAATCCTGATTCATGCGCACGCATTTCGTACCGTTTCAGCCCGCCCTAGCGCATCAAAGAGGTGGAAGACCTGATCTGGATCAAGGAAATCCACATCACGGGTACGGAATAATGGGAAGGTAAGGACGAGAGACAAGATGCGCCTGACCATACGAACCAATCTTGCCGCGCGCGTGCTGATGTATTGCGCCGTCAACGCCAGCGAGCTGGTGCGGACCTCGGATATTGCGCGTGACTGCAACGCCTCTCTCAACCACGTGGCGCGGGTGGTGCAGCAATTGCAGGCCGAGGGCTTCATCGAGACGCTGCGCGGGCGCGCGGGCGGGCTGCGACTGGCGAAACCGGCGGACCGGATTTCGATCGGGGCGGTGTTCCGCCTGTTTGAGACCGACATCCCCTTTGCCGAGTGTTTCGATCCGGACAACAACACCTGTCCGCTGACCGGCGTCTGCCGGTTGCGCAACTATGTCATCCGCGCGCTCGAGGCGTTCTACCATGAACTGGACATGGTGACGCTGGATGACCTGGTGCGTGGAAACTGTGGGCTTGTCGACCTGCTGTCGGCGGGGCCGCAGCTGCCGGACAATTGTTCCCGGGCCGGCAGGGCCTGAGGGGGACCGGATCAGGGCCGGGCGTGTAATCGGCCCTCAGTGATCCAGCGTGCGCTTGAGCTCTCCGGTGTCGAGAACGGGCGAGGCGTCGAGATCCTCGGCGTCCAGCATTGCGGCAACCCGTTCCAGGCTGGAAACCAGCATGGATTGCTCCCAGTCCTCCATTGCGTCGAACTTGCGTACGAAGCGCTGTTGCAGTGGGTCGGGCGCCTCGTCGAGTGTCTGGCGGCCCTTGGGGGTGATGTGAATGTTGGTCTGGCGTCGATCCTGTTCGGATTTCTCACGGACGACCATGCCCTGGCGCACCAGCTTGTCCACCAGCGAGGTCACGGTGGCCTGCGACACGCGCATCCGGACAGAGATTTCCTTGGCGGTCGCGTGGCTGCGTTCAGAGATGATCTGAAGGACCCGGAACTGCACCGCCGTGATGCCGGATGTCTGTTTCAACTCGCGCCCGTAAAGCTCGGTCGCGCGCAGGATTCGGCGGATTGCGATCAGGCAGGTATCGACGCGGTCCATCAGTGTTCCATTGATTAGCATGACTAACGATATAGGTCTCTTACGGGGTATTCAAGGCAATAGTGCTTTGCCATCCTAAGCTAAATAAGGCCAGATCGGGCGGGCATGAGGCCATATTTGGCGGAAATTGGATAAAAATTGCTTTGCCAGTTGAAATGTCAGTGGCGGCACGCTATTTCGACATCCAAAGCAAACGAGGAGACTTCATCCTATGCAACATCCGCGCGATATCGCCCGTTCGTCCCTGCCCAGCCTGCGTGTACCCACCGCAGAAGACGGGGCGGCGATCTGGGAGCTGGTACGCTCGTGCAAGCCGCTCGACGAAAATTCGATGTACTGCAACCTGTTGCAGTGCGATCACTTCGCCGACACCTGCGTCGTTGCCGAACTGGATGGGGAGATCGTGGGCTGGGTTTCGGCCTACGTCCTGCCCAACGAGCCGGACACGCTGTTCGTCTGGCAGGTCGCCGTGTCCGACAAGGCGCGCGGCATGGGTCTTGGCGGGCTGATGCTTCAGACGATCCTGAACCGCGACGTCTGCGAGGACGTGACCCGCATGCAGACCACGATCACGGGTGACAATGACGCCTCCTGGGCGCTGTTCCGCAAGTTCGCGCGCCGCATGGGCCGCGGCCTGGACGTACAGCCCTACTACACGCAGTCGCTGCACTTCAACAAACGGCACAAGACCGAGAACCTCGTGACCATCAAGGTGGCCGAAGAGATGGCGCAGGCGGCCTGAGCCCCGCGCCCTTCGCCCACATTCCTCACACAGAACGAGAGCACATAATGTCTTCCCAGACCTTTCACCCGAGGATCTTCAAACGACGGGAGTCGGAGGCGCGCAGCTATTGCCGCAGCTTCGACACCGTCTTCACCACCGCGCTCGGCTCGGAAATGACCGACGCCGCGGGCCGGACCTACATCGACTTCCTGGCCGGCTGTTCCTCGCTGAACTACGGTCACAACGATCCCGACATGAAATGCGCGCTGATGAACCATCTGTCGCAGAATGGGATTGCGCATGGCCTGGACATGCACACCGGCGAGAAGGCGCGTTTCCTTGAGACCTTCGAGGAACTGATCCTCAAGCCGCGCGGCATGGACCACAAGGTCATGATGACCGGCCCGACCGGCACGAACGCGGTCGAGGCCGCGATCAAGCTGGCGCGCAAGGTGACCGGCCGGACCAACGTCATCGCCTTTACCAACGGGTTCCACGGCATGACGATGGGCGCTCTGGCCGCGACCGGCAATGCCGGCAAGCGGAACGGCGGCGGCACACCGCTGTCGGGCACCACGCATATGCCGTTCGAAGGCGCCTTTGGCGATGATGTCGACAGCCTCGACATCATCGAGCAGATGCTGGGCAACCCGTCTTCGGGCGTCGATGCACCGGCGGCCTTCATCATCGAACCCGTGCAGGGCGAGGGCGGCCTGAACGCCGCGTCGAAGGAGTTCATGCAGGGCATTGCACGCCTGGCCAAGGAACACGGCGCGCTGCTGATCGCCGATGACATCCAGGCGGGCTGTGGCCGGACCGGCACGTTCTTCTCCTTCGAGGAGATGGGCATCGAGCCGGACCTGATTCCGCTGGCCAAGTCGCTGAGCGGGATGGGCCTGCCCTTTGCCGCTCTGCTGATCAAGCCCGAGCTGGACATCTGGAAGCCCGCCGAACACAACGGCACCTTCCGCGGCAACACCCATGCCTTCGTGACCGCCCGGGTGGCTCTTGAAAAATTCTGGAGCGACGATGAATTCCAGAAGGACATCAAGCGCCGTGCCCAGACCGTGGAACACGGTCTGGAAACCATCGCCTCGATGATCCCGGACGCCAAGCTGAAGGGCCGCGGCATGATGCGCGGCGTGGACGTGGGGTCGGGTGACCTGGCGGCGGCGATCTGTGCCGAGGCGTTTGAAAACGGGCTGATCATCGAAACCTCGGGTGCCGAGGACGAAGTGGTCAAGGTCCTGGCCCCGCTGACCACACCGGACGAAACCCTCAAGGATGGTCTGAACATCCTGATCGACGCGGCGCGTTCCGTGCTGTCGACCCAGAAGATTGCAGCGGAGTAACAGTCATGATCGTCAGAGATTTCGAAGAGATCAGCAAGAACGAACCCGGGCGCGTCGTCTCCGATGCACAATGGACCAGCGTGCGCATGCTGCTGGCCGATGACGGCATGGGCTTTTCGTTCCATGTCACCATCCTCGAAGCCGGTTCGGAGCATACGTTCCACTACAAGAACCACTTCGAGAGCGTGTATTGCATGCAGGGCAAGGGGTCGATCACCGACCTCAAGACCGGCGAGACCCACCAGATCAAGCCGGGTACCATGTATGCGCTGAACGAGCACGACAAGCACACGCTGCGGGCCGAGGAAGAACTCTGGATGGCCTGCTGCTTCAATCCGCCGGTAACCGGCAAGGAAGTGCACCGCGAAGATGGATCCTATGCCGCCCCCGAGGAGGTGGAGGCCTAAACACATGACCCACACTGTTGAAAAGATCGGCGGGACAAGCATGTCCCGCCTCGCTGACCTGCGCGACACGCTGTTCCTCAAGGATGGCGAGGCGCGTTATGGTCGTGTCTTTGTCGTTTCGGCCTTTGGTGGCATCACCAACCTGTTGCTGGAACATAAGAAAACCGGCGAGGACGGCGTCTATGCGCGGTTCGCGAATGCCGAGGACGATCACGGCTGGCACGAGGCGCTGAGCCGCGTGAGCGACGCCATGATCGAGGCGCACGAGGCGGTGCTTGACCACCCCGGCGACATCGAGCAGGCGACCAACTTTGTCCAGGAGCGGATCGAGGGGGCACGCAACTGCCTGATCGACCTGCAGCGCCTGTGTTCCTACGGCCATTTCCGCCTGAACGCGCATCTGCTGCACATCCGCGAGCTGCTGTCCGGCCTCGGTGAGGCGCATTCGGCCCATGTGGCGGTTCTGCTTCTGCAACGTGCCGGCGTGAACGCGCGGCTGGTCGACCTGACCGGCTGGCGCGACGATGGCGAGGTGACGCTGCAGGAACGGCTGGACCGTGGCATGGAAGGGATCGACCCGGAAACCGAGATGCCCATCGTGACCGGCTATGCACAGTGCCGCGAAGGCCTGATGCGAGAGTTCGACCGCGGCTATTCCGAGGTGACCTTTTCCGAGCTTGCCGCCCAGACCGGCGCGCGCGAGGCGATCATCCACAAGGAATTCCACCTGTCGTCCGCCGATCCCAAGATCGTCGGCGAGGACAAGGTGCGCAAGTTGGGCCGGACCAACTACGACGTGGCCGACCAGATGGCGAACCTCGGGATGGAGGCGATCCACCCCTCGGCGGCCAAGACGCTGCGCCAGGCGAATGTGCCGTTGCGCGTCACCAACGCCTTCGATCCGGGCGATCCGGGCACGCTGATCGACGACCAGCCGGCAGAGACGCCGGGGGTCGAGATCGTGACCGGCCTCGACGTGATCGCGCTGGAGGTGTTCGAACAGGACATGGTGGGGGTGAAGGGCTATGACGCCTCGATCCTCGACGCGCTGACCCGCCACAACGTTCGCATCGTGTCGAAGGTTTCGAACGCCAACACGGTGACGCACTACGTCGACACCTCGTTGAAGTCGCTGCGCCGGGTCGAAGCCGACCTGGCCGAGCGGTATCCGCATGCCGAGATCAAAACGCGCAAGCTGTCGCTGGTCTCGGTCGTGGGCCGCGACCTCAGCGGTCTGTCGGTGCTGCAGCGCGGGCTGGAAAGCTTTGCCCAGGCGGGCATCTACTCGGTCGGCGCAAGCCAGGGGCCGCGCAACGTGGACACCCAGTACATCCTGGAACGGGACGATATGGCCAAGGCCATCAAGAGCCTGCACGACGCTTTTTTCGATGAGGAGAAAGCGGCGGGTGATAAGGCGAAGGTCGCGCTGGTCGCCTGAGGCACCAGACCGACCGACAATAGCGGCTGCGGACACGCGGCCCGACTGAAACAAAGGCCCGCCCTGCAAGGGGCGGGCTTTTTTGCTGGCCGTCGCCGAGGGCGGGTTACTCGCCCTGCCAGCCGGGGCGGGTCATGCCGATGAACGCCAGCGTCTCCGGCGCCTCGACGTTGCGCGCGATGATGTCGCGCAGCGATCCGCAGGCCCCGATCTGTTCCCAGCCGTAGCGGGTGAATGTGGGGTGTTCCATCTCCGGGTCATCGTCGAACCCGGGCGGCGGTGGAAAGACGTGTTCCGACAACAACGAGTTGGGCAGGGCCTGCGAAAAGGCATCCAGCGCGACGAAGGACAGGATGGTGCGGGGCAGGGGCGATCCGGGCACCCGGTCTTCGCAGAAGATCCCGGTGAAGAAATCGACCTCGTCGACCGAGCGGTAGGCGCGCGCCAACTGGGCGGCGACCGCGGGATCGCTGCTGATCTCGTCGAACGCCTTTGCCGGGGCCTGCCCGAGGTAGCCGCGGTAGCGGTTGTACGGGGCCAGTTCGCAGATCCGTCCCTGTCGGACCGAATCCCACTCGATGTTCAACAGGGTGTCGTTGGTATTGCGCGGGCCAAGGCGGGCGGCGGGCTGGGCGCTCATGTCCTCGAACCCGCGTTTCAGCCCGGTCTGGATCAGCGGCAGGTTGTTCATGAAATAGCTGCGGCCCACCGGGTGTTCCGTCCCGCCCCAGGTGATCGCATCGGGGATCAGCGCGTGCCAGCGATAGAGCAGGCTGAACTCCGTCGTGATCCAGTTGGGCTTGTTCCAGGGCGCGTGCCAGCAGACCGAGGGATCCGCCATGAGGTGCAGCGCGAAGGGCGCGATATGGTTGATGTAATCCTCGACCACGATCTTGATGAACTGCACGACGACCACGTTGCGCGCGTTCTCGAACACGCGGGTGTCGTCCCAGTCCGGGTGCCGGGCGCCGATCTCGTGCGCCAGGCGGTTGTGTTCCCGCAGGAAAAGCGTGTTCATCATCGACACCTGCGGCACCGAATTGACCCGGTCGCCCCCCACGGCAAACAGCGCGTCGCGAAAGGCGCGGGCGCCCGCGGCGGTGGCCGGATCGTCCGAGGCGCAGGATTTCAGCAGGTCGGTCAGGCCCAGCGGTGGGTCCAGCCCCTCGAATTCCGGCCGGATCTCTCCGTCGGCAAAGAGGAACTCGGGGAACTCCTCCCCTCCGATCCTCTGAGACCGCAGCATTCCCCGTTGGGCATGGTCCGGGTCGGGAACCCGCAGGAGGCGGGTCTGTTCCGGGGTGCGGCCATAGAGAGGGCAAAGGTCGATTTCATGGTTCGAGGTGTTGCGCTTGCGTCGCTCGGGGTCCGGGGTGTCGCCGCCGATGCTTTCGGGCACCGTGCGCAGGAAACCGTCGGTCAGGTACTGTGCGAAACTGGGAAAGAGGCAGGTGGATTTCGGGCACAGCACCTGTGTTCCGTCCGGGCGTTCGAAGAGCGGTTTCAGACCTGCCTCGCCCTTCCATCCCGGCAGGCTGTCCTGGTCGATTTCGCTGACGCCCAGGTGACGGCCCGCCCAGGTCCTGTCCGTCAGGCTGGACCAGGAGGTATAGGGCGCCATCGTCGAAAAGGGATGTGGACGCGGGCGCGCCTGCATCACGATCCGGTTGATCAGCAGGGCGTTCAGCTTGCGGTGCAGGAACGGCACCGCCTCCACCAGCCGCGCGACCCAGGGGCGTGTCAGCTGCGACAGGGCCAGTTCCGCGATGCGCGCCAGCAGGCCGTTGATCCGCGCCGCCAGCCATTCGGACCGTTTCATGCCGGGGTAGAATGGCAGGAAGACGGCGGAAAAGACGATATGCGGCAAGACGTGGTGCTGCCAGATGTCCTCGAGAATGAAGATGAACCAATAGCCGACCAGGAAATTCAGCGCCGTGAAGATCCACCAGCCGATGCGCAATTCGCGCCACATCAGCACGATGCCGAAAACGCCGCCCATGAAGATCGGCCCCAGCGTCCAGCGTTCCCAGTACTCCGGCACCCGGCAGAGCGCGCCAAGGATCGGGGTGCCCGGAAACAGCGAAACCCAGGGAGAAGGATAGCCAAAGAGGTTCAGCAGCCCGCGATAGAACATCATCGCCCCCACCAGCAGGCAGGTCAGCTGCAGGAAGGTGCGGCGCCAGACCGCCCAGTCGATGCGAAATCCCTTGTGCGGTGCCCCCGCCGAGGCCGTGCCCATAGCCGCGCCCCTTTCAATAAGACCTTCATTAATGACGCCAAGTGTGGCAGCTTTAAGGGGTTATGTCCAAATTTTTTCGCGCCAAAGATGTATCATGAAAAAGCTGCTGCTCATCGTCTTCTTCGCCCTTCTGGGATCCGCGCTGTTCCTGGAATACAAACGCCTGACCATCAAACCCTGGCCGGCCACGCATTTCGAGGACGTGGTGGAGCATTTCAAATACGGATCCATAGGGGCCGAGGTCGACGGCTTTCCCTATGCCATCTGGCGCGAACTGCCCACGATCTTTGCCGGGGAACTCCCGCAGGGGTACGCCGGGTTCGGCTTTCTCGGCGAAGAGGGCAGGGATCTTCCCATCGGTGTCTCCGTGCGTCGCATCGGGGTTGACCGGGTCGGGTTCAACTGTGCCACCTGCCATGTCTCGACCTACGAAATCGACGGCGCGCGGCACCTGGTTCTGGGCGCGCCCAACAACGCGCTGGATATCCAGGCCTATATCCGGTTCCTGACCGGCGCCGCGCAGGACCCCCGGCTGACCCCCGACGCGGTGATCGAGGCGGCCGACGCGAACGGGCGGCCGTTGGGCTGGTTTGACAGGCTGGTGCTGCGTCGCGTGGTCTTTCCCCGGCTGGCCGAGGAGGTCGCGACGCTGGAGGCCCGGCTGGCCTGGATGGACGGCCGTCCGCTGCACGGGCCGGGCCGCACGGATGCGGGCAATTTCTGGCGCGAACGCTGGGGGTTGAACCCGTCGGGCGACAGCCGTGTCGGGGTGGTCGATTTCCCCTCGGTCTGGAACCAGCGCTTGCGCACCGACGGCTGGTTTCACTGGGATGGCAACAACCGGTCACTGGACGAGCGCAACATCTCGGCGGCGCTGGCCGGAGGCGCGGCGGACTGGCTGCTGGAACGTCAGTCGATCGAGCGGGTCTCGGACTGGCTGATGGCGTTTCCCTCGCCGGACTGGCCCTTGCCCCTGGACGCGGACCGGGTGGCGCAGGGCCGCGCGATCTACGAGCGTGAGGGCTGCGACACCTGCCACGATCCGGGCAGCCCCAGCCTTGGGCAGGTGACCTCTCTTGCGATCCTGGGCACGGATCCTCAGCGCACCGACCTGTTCGATGCGGAAATGGTGAGCTATTTCAGCGACGTGGGCGAGAAGTACTCCTGGCGGTTCCACAACTACCGGACCACTGACGGCTACGCCAACATGCCGTTGGACGGGATCTGGATGCGGGCGCCTTACCTGCACAACGGTTCTGTCCCGACGCTGGCAGACCTGTTGTCGCCGCCAGACACGCGGCCCGTCACCTTCTTTCGCGGATGTACGGTGCTGGACACGGACCGGGTCGGCTTCACCTGCGAGACCGGGTTCGAACTGGACACGACACTGACCGGCAACGGCAATGGCGGGCACCTCTGGGGCACGGATTTGCCCGTCGCGGAAAAGGCGCTGCTGCTCGATTATCTCAAGTCGCTCTGATGGGGGATGAACGCATTCCGGCGGGCGAGGCGGCAGCGATCCTGCGCCTGACACGCGCCAATCTGCAGACACTCTGGCGGCGGGATGGCGTGGTGAAACGCGGACAGCATGCCAAGCATCACGCATTGTTGCAGGGCCGGTTCCGGGTGCGACCGGACCTGCCGCCGTCGCTGGCGCAGGGCGTGTTTCAGCCGGGGGCGGACCACGCCTGCCTGGTGCGCTTTTCCAACGGCGGCCAACAGGACGACCGGGCGCGCGATGTGCGCGGCATGGCGATCAAGCTGCTGGATATACCGGGCATGAAACTGCAGCCGGGGCAGGGACATATGCGCGAACAGGACTTCGTTCTGGTCGATCACCCGGTCTACTTCTGCAAGGACATGGGGGACTACATGCCCTTCAACCGGCACTTCCTGCCGGTGCAGGCGCTGCGCAGCAAGGGGGGCAGCCCGCTACGGCTGTGGCGTGCCTTTCGCGGGCTGATGATGCTGGGGCTCTTTCACCGGCCCGTTCTGCGGGCGGCGCGCGCCTTTGCCAGACGGCGCGCTGGCTCGTTGCTGGCGCTGACATATCACAGCACCACGCCCTACCGGCTGGGCGACCTGGCAGTGAAATACAAGGTCCAGGGGCAGGGCGCGCCAGCCGATCCGGTGCAGTCCCCGGACGGGTTGGGCAGGCGGCTCTGGCAGGCGCTGGACGCCGAGGAGGCGCGCATGACTTTCGGCGTGGTGATGCAGGACGATCCCACCCGCCAACCGGTCGAGGATGCGCGTGTCGACTGGGAAGCTGCCGGTGCGCCTTTCGTGCCCGTGGCGGAAATCGTGTTGCCCCGGCAACAAGACAGCGCCGACCGGAGCGCCCGGGCAGAGACCTTGCGGTTTTCGCCCTGGATGAGCCTGCCCGCCCACCGTCCGCTGGGTGCGATCAACCGTGCGAGGCGCGAGGTCTACCGCGTCATGGCAGAGGCGCGCGGGCCACGCGCCTAGAACACGCCCGCCTCGCGCGCGGCCAGCGCCGCCTGCGTGCGATTGCTCACCTCCAGCTTGCGGTAGAGCGTTTTCATGTGCAGCTTGATCGTCGGTTCCGTCAGGCCCAGGTCGCGGGCGATCTCCTTGTTGGAAAACCCCTGTCCCAACCCCTTGAGCACGTCGAGTTCGCGCGGTGTGAGCTTTTGCGCCAAGGCTGGGCTGTCGCTGTTGTCGACCTGTGTCATGAAGTCGATCGGGGCGTATTTCTCGCCCATCGCCATGAAGCGCACGGCGTTGACCAATGATTTCGCGGGCAGCGTCTTGGGAACAAATCCTGCCGCGCCCAGTTCCAGCGCCTGTTCCGCGATCTCGCGCGTGGCCTGGCCCGAGATCAGGGCGACGCGCTGGCCGCCCGCCATCTCCATCGCCTCGCGCAGGCTGTCCAGTCCCTGCATTCCGGGCATCTTGTAGTCCAGCAGCACGAGGTCATAGGCCTCGTCTTCCCTTATGCGCGTGCAGGCCTCGGGAAAGCTGGCGGCGGTGCCGATCTCGAACCCGTCGCTGGCCCCCAGGAAGGCAACCAGCGTGTCGCGCAGCAGGTCGTGATCGTCGGCAATCAGTATTCGCATGGGCTGAGTCCTCGCAGCGTGGAGGGCCAAGATAGGGTATGCCCGTAAGTGCGAAGTTAAGCGTCGCGTCGCCGGGGCGTGGACCGAAAAGACACGGTCCGGCGCTATGGGGAAAGGGGCGGCGCAGTGGCGCGAAGGCGGGCCAAATGCCTATCCCGACGGATAGGGCGCACATCCCAAATCGCACATGCTCTGTTAAAGGGTCTGTGCCAAGATCCATTTCAAAGCCCGAGGGACCCGATTCATGATGACGTTTCCGAATTTGCATGTCGCCAGCGCCGCCCTTGCCCTGACCATCGCTCTGGCAGGCGCCGCGCCGGCCGAACATCTGCCCGAACCCCACGGCCCCGTCATCCTGACGGTCGAGGGCGCGATTGCCCGCACCAATGGCGAAGGCAGGGCCCGGCTGGATCTGCAGATGCTGCGCGACATCGGCGAAACCACCATCACGACCGACACGATCTGGACGGCTGGCACATCGGAATTCACCGGTGTCGCACTGGATGACCTGCTGGAGTACCTTGGCGCCGAAGGGGAGGAAATCGACGCCCGGGCGATCAACGATTACGCGGTCACCGTACCCGTTGCGGACGCGGTCGAGGGGGGTCCGATTCTGGCCTATGAGATGGACGGCAAGACCATGTCGCGCCGGGACAAGGGGCCGCTCTGGCTGATCTATCCCTATGCCTCGTCCAGCACCTACCGGACAGAGGTCATCTATGCCCGCAGCATCTGGCAGCTTGACCGGATGACTGTCCGGGACTGATCGGGACGGGGATGGACGCGCTGTCGGACAGGGCATGAGCAGGCGCAACCGGTTCCGGCAGGGCGGGCGCGCGATCTTTTTCGGGGTCGCGCTGGTCTGCATGGTCGCCATCGGCTTTCTGGCGGTCGAGATCGTGCGCGAATTGCGGCTGCTGAACTCCGCCAATTCCGACAACGTGCAATGGACCCTGTCGCAGGCAGAGGTCGAATTCCTGGAAATGCGCCACGCGCTGGACACCGCCCGGCGCCAGTCAGAGCCCGACCTCGACCGGCTGATCGAGGAATTCGACATCTTCTACAGCCGGATTTCGACGCTGGACTCCGGCGCCTTGTACGAATCGCTGCGGGATATTTCGGAATTCGCAGAGCCGATGCAGCGCATCCGGCAGACACTGGACGACCTGGTGCCGCTGATCGACGGACCCCGGGCCGACCTGGCCGCAGGTCTGCCGCGCATCGAATCCGCCCTCGCCGAAAGCCGCGCCGACCTGCGCGATCTCGCGACCTCCGGCCTGTACCATTTCGCGCGTCAGTCCGATTCACAGCGGATCTCGGTCGCCGTCACGTTGTCGCGGCTGGGCCTGCTGACAGCGGTCCTGGTCATGGTGCTGGTCTTTCTGCTGCGCCACGCACAGAACGCCTCGCGCCAGACCGAACGGCGCGGGCATGAGTTGGCCGCCGCCTATTCCCGGCTGAACACCATTCTCGACACATCGCTGGACGCGGTGCTGGTGGCCGACCTGAGGGGCGACATCCAGCAGTTCAACCCCGCAGCCGAGCGGATTTTCAAGTACGACGCGCAGCAGGTCATCGGGCGCAACATCGGTGGGTTGATCGTGCCCGACCACCTGCGCGACGCGCATGAGGCTGGCATGGCGCGGATGCGTGCCGGAGGAGAGCGGCGGGTGATCGGCCGGGGTCGCGTGCGGCTGGACGCGATGCGCAGCACCGGAGAGGTGTTCCCGGCGGAACTGGCGCTGGAGACCGCCCATACCGGCAGCGAAGAGATCATCATCGGGTTCCTGCGCGACATCTCGCACCGGGTCACGTCCGAGAACGAGCTGGTCGAGGCCCGCGACAAGGCGCTGGCCGGGGAAAAGGCCAAGGCGGATTTCCTGGCCATGATGACGCATGAGATCCGCACGCCTTTGAACGGCGTGCTGGGCAACCTGTCGCTGCTGGAGGAAACCACACTGACCCCGGTCCAGTCGCGCTATGTCCACAACATGGCCGTTTCGGGCAAGTTGTTGATGTCGCATGTGGATGCGGTCCTGGACATCGCGCGGTTCGAATCCGGCGCCACCGGCCTGCGAGCCGAGGTCGTCGATCCTGGCCGCCTGGTCCAGGACATCCTCGACAGCCAGACCAGCGCGGCCGAGGCCAATGGCAACCGCCTGCACTGGGCCTGGACGGGGCCGGTCGCGGACTGGATCCGCGTCGATGCCTCGCGCCTGCAGCAGGTGCTGGTGAACCTGGTCGGCAATGCGATCAAGTTCACCCGAAACGGGGATGTCCAGGTCGAGCTCGAACAGGGTGAGCCTGTCGATCCGGCCGGGGGCGAGCCGGGGTTCTGGCTGGACATCCGCATCATCGACACCGGGGTCGGCATTGCCGAGGCGGATCTCGACAGGGTCTTCGAGGACTTCCAGACCAGCGGCTGCACGCAGGACCAGGGCCTGACGGGCACCGGTCTGGGGCTGGGGATCGCGCGGCGCTTCGTTCAGGCGATGGGGGGTGAAATCGGGGCCGAAAGCACCCCGGGCGAGGGCAGTGTCTTCTGGCTGCGCCTGCCTGTACGGGCCGCGCAACCGCCGCGCAGCAAGGGTCGGGTCGGAACGGGGGCCAGCCCCGCAGGACCACGCAGCATCCTTCTGGTCGAAGACAACGAGATCAACCTGCAACTGGCGCGCGACATGCTGCACCTGATGGGCCACGGGGTCAGCGTTGCCCGCAACGGCCAGGAGGGGGTCGCCGCCGCCGAGGTTCACCGCTTTGACCTGATCCTGATGGACATCCGGATGCCGGTGATGGATGGGCTGGCCGCGACCCGGGCGATCCGCGAAGGGCAGGGCCCAAACCGTGACGCACCCATCGTGGCGTTGTCTGCCAATGTCCTGCCCGAGGCCAAGGACCGTTTCATCGCGGGCGGCATGTCGGATTTTCTGGGCAAGCCGCTGATGAAAGAGGAACTGTCGCAGGTCATTGCGCGCTTCTGTTCTGACGCGGCGCGGGAAGAGGTTCCACCGCCCGCCCTGACGCTGGACGACCCGCTGGCGGCCCTCAAGGCGCGCTACCTCGAGGAAACCCACGCGCTCTTTGACTGGCTTGCCACGAAGCCCGAGGCCTGGACCGAGATCGCGGATCGCGCACACCGCATCGCGGGCAGCGCGGCGGCCTTCGGGCATCCCGACCTGCGCATGGCGCTGCTGGCGGTCGAAACCGCGGCAGAGGCCGAGGATGCCCAAGCCCTTGCGCTGGCGGTGGATGAGGCCCGCCAAGCCTGGGAGGACGCGCCGGCCCCCTGCGCCGCCTGATCCGCAACGCTCGACGCGGGCGCCGTTTCGGCGCAGAAAGGCGCGACGAGAAACAGCCATGACGGGGACAAAAGCCCATGAACATCGCCTGCTGGTCCGGACCGCGCAACCTGTCGACCGCGATGATGTATGCCTTTGGGGCCCGGGACGACTGTGGCGTCTGGGATGAACCCTTTTACGCGGCTTACCTGTCCCGTACCGGGATCGCGCATCCGATGGGGGCAGAGATCATCGCCGCCGGCATCCCCGACCCGGCAGAGGTCGCCCGGCGGTGTGCCGCCCCCGCGCCGGGCGGGCAGGCGCATTTCTATCTCAAGCTGATGACCCATCACCACCTGCAGGGCGACAGCCTCGACTGGGCCAGCGAGGCGGCGCATGTCTTCCTGATCCGTCACCCGGCCCGCGTGTTGGCCAGCTATGCCGCCAAGCGCGAGAATCCGACCCTTGCGGACATCGGCTTTGCCCAGCAATGCGCGATCTTCGACGCGGTCCGCGCCCGCGGCTGGCGCTATGCGGTGATCGACAGCCACGATATTCGGCGCGCGCCGGAGGCGGCGCTTGGCGCGCTCTGCGCGGCCATCGGGCTGGATTTCGATCCGGCGATGCTGGCCTGGCCCGCGGGCGGCCACGCCGATGACGGCGTCTGGGCAAGCCATTGGTACGACGCGGTGCACCGGTCCACCGGCTTTGCCGGGGCCGAAGGGCCGCTGCCCGCCGTGGCCCCGGAGCTGGCGGCCGTGCATGACGCCGCCCTGCCGCATTATCAGCGAATGCAGGCCGAAACCCTGCGCACAAGCGCCTGAAAGCGGCTTGCGCGCGGGCGCCGCGGGCAATAGAAGGTGCCAAATTCGCCGACCAGACGCGCCCCGGTTTCCGGGGCGCTTGAATTCCGAGGGAAGAGACATGCAGGTCACCGAGACGCTGAACGAAGGCCTCAAGCGCGGCTACGCCATCACCGTGACGGCGTCCGAGCTGGACGAGAAAGTCACCGAAAAGCTGAAAGAAGCGCAGCCCGACATCGAGATGAAGGGTTTCCGCAAGGGCAAGGTCCCCATGCCGCTGCTGAAAAAGCAGTTCGGCCAGCGCGTGCTGGGCGAGACCATGCAGGAAGTCATCGACGGTGCGATGAACCAGCACTTCGAGGACTCGGGCGATCGCCCGGCGCTGCAGCCCGAGGTCAAGATGACCAACGAGGACTGGAAAGAAGGCGACGACATCCACGTCGAGATGACCTACGAAGCCCTGCCCGAGGTCCCCGAGTTCGACGCCTCCGGCATCGTGCTGGAGCGGCTGGTGGTCAAGGCCGACGACGCCGCCGTTGACGAGGCGCTGGAATCGCTGGCCTCCTCGGCTCAGGACTTCGAGGACAAGGACGGCGCGGCCGAGGACGGCGACCAGGTGGTCATCGACTTCGTCGGCAAGGTCGACGGCGAGGCCTTCGAAGGCGGCGCCGCCGAGGACTACCCGCTGGCGCTGGGCTCCGGCTCGTTCATTCCCGGCTTCGAAGAGCAGCTGGTCGGTGTCTCCGCCGGTGACGAGAAGGCCGTCGAGGTGAAATTCCCCGAGGAATACGGCGCAGAACACCTGGCCGGCAAGGACGCGGTCTTTGACGTGACCGTCAAGGCCGTCAAGGCGCCCAAGGCCGCCGAGATCAACGACGAGATGGCCCAGAAGTTCGGTGCCGAGGATCTCGAAAGCCTGAAGAACCAGATCCGTGAGCGGCTCGAGGCCGAATACGCCGGCGCCGCGCGCCAGGTGATGAAGCGCGCCCTGCTGGACAAGCTGGACGAGCTGGTCTCCTTCGAGCTGCCGCCGACCCTGGTCGAGGCCGAGGCCGGCCAGATCGCGCACCAGCTGTGGCACGAGGAAAACCCCGACGTCCACGACCACAACCACGACAAGATCGAGCCGACCGAAGAGCACACCAAGCTGGCCGAGCGCCGCGTGCGCCTTGGCCTGCTGCTGGCCGAGCTGGGCCAGAAAGCCGAGGTCGAGGTTTCCGAAGCCGAGATGACCCAGGCGATCATGAACCAGGCCCGCCAGTACCCGGGACAGGAGCGTGAGTTCTTCGAATACGTCCGCCAGAATCCGCAGATGCAACAGCAGCTGCGCGCGCCGATCTTCGAGGACAAGGTTGTCGACCACATCGTCGAACAGGCCCAGGTGTCCGAGAAGGAAATCACCAAGGACGAGCTGCAGAAAGCCGTCGAGGCGCTGGACGACGAGTGATCGTCAGGCCTATGTGAAATATGGAAAAGCCGCCTCTCGGGGCGGCTTTTTTCTTGGTTGGACCTAATTTGGCGCGGCGGTGAGCGCAGACCACCGTTTCCCTGACCGCGTGTTGAAGCGCGGTCAGGGGAGGTCCGTATGCGATCTCTTCCTTCGGAGATTACTGCTGCTCCTGGATCGACTGGAGGTAGTAGACGAGCGAAAGGATGCGACCGCGCGCGACCATTTCCTCGGTCTCTCCGCGCTGGCTGGTTGCAGAGGCCCGGAAACGTTCCCCCCAGATGGGCATTGCGCCGCCATGCGCCCGGACGTCGCGGCCATCGATCAGTTTCAGCGTGTTGTAGAACGGAAAATCCCCGCCGCCCGTTCGCTCGGTGATCGTGGTCAGGCTGGGCGTATGGATTTCGAGAATGCCGGCAAGGGGGCCGTCGCCCTTGCCTGACTCTCCGTGGCAGCCTGCACAAGCCACCATGTACTCCCGCTCTCCGGCTGCGATATCAGGATCCTGCGCATGCACGGGGGCGGCGACGAGAAAAGCACAAACAGTCGCGTAAAGAACCTTCATTTTGGAACTCCTCTCCCTAGGTGAGGACTCGATCTCGTTGACCCTCCAACTGGTCCTCACGATCTCGATCATAGCCGGAACGGTCCAAGATCCTGATTTACCTAGGTCAAACCCGCCGAACCACGAGAAAAAGGGGGCCCGGAGGCGCTGGACGCCTCCGAAACCTCGGAATCCTGCCCTGCGGCAAGCGCACAAGATGTGTGTGGCGTCGCCCGGCAGCAGGGCTGCCGGGGGCGGATCAGCTGGCGAGGACGTTCCGGAACAGCCAGGGATCGCTTTCGTCGATGTCCTCGGGGAAATGCTCCCAGCGGTCCTGCAGCGGGGTCCAGTCCGTGTAATGCGCCTCGACCGGGCCGAGGTAGGGGCGCTGGACCTCCAGGCACCGCGCGTGGTCGATCTCGTCGGTTTCGACGATGCCCGCGTTCGGGTTCTCCAGCGCCCAGACCATGCCCGCCAACACGGCAGATGTCACCTGCAGGCCGGTAGCGTTCTGGTAGGGGGCAAGGTCGCGTGCCTCGTCGTTGGAGAGGCGCGAGCCGAACCAGAGCGCGTTCTTCTCATGCCCGAAGAGCAGCACGCCCAGCTCGTCGATGCCCTCGACGATCTCGTCCTCGGTCAGGATGTGGTGTTTCACCTGCTGCTGACCGGAGCCGAACATCTCGTGCAGCGACAGCACCGCGTCGTCGCAGGGGTGATAGGCATAGTGGCAGGTCGGGCGGAACTCCGGGTGGGCGCCTTCGCCCACGGTGTAATAGTCCGAGATCGAGATCGCCTCGTTATGGGTCACCAGGAACCCGAACTGCGGCCCCGGCGTGGGGCACCAGGTATGGACGCGGGTGATGGCGCCGGGCCGTTCCAGCCAGATCCCGGCCTGGCAGCCGCTGTCCTGGCGGTGGCCGTTTTCGGGGAACCAGGTCTCATGCGTACCCCAGCCCAGCTCTGCGGGCTGGAACCCCTCGGCGATGAAGCCCTCGACCGACCAGGTGTTGACGAAGACATTGCGTGGGCGGGGCAGGCGGCGGGCCTGCGTGTCGCGCTCGGCGATGTGGACGCCCTTGACGCCCAGAGACATCATCAGCCTTGCCCAGCCTTCACGGTCCGTCGGCGGGGTCGCGTTGCGGCCCGTGTCCCTGGCCAGCGTCAAAAGCGCCTCCTTGACGAACCAGCTGACCATGCCGGGGTTGGCGCCGCAGCAGCTGAGCGCCGTGGTGCCGCCCGGGTTGCGGGCCTTTTCGTCCCGCACGGCCTGGCGCAGGGCATAGTTGGTGCGCGCGGCATTGTCCGTGGTGCCGAAATAGTAGCCCGCCCAGGGTTCGACCACGGTGTCGATGTAGGGCACGCCGATCTCGCGGCAGAATTTCATCAGGTCCAGCGAAGAGGTGTCGACTGAAAGGTTGACGCAAAAGCCCTTGCCGTCCGGGAACAGCCCGCCCAGCACCTCGCGGTAGTTGTCGGGTGTCAGCGCCACCTGAAGGTGGTTCAGCTTGTGCTGGCGCAGGAAATTGGCCTGGCCGGCGTCCGGTTCGATCACGGTCAGCTTGTCGGCGTCATAGTCGAAATGGCGTTCGATCAGGGGCCAGACGCCCTTGCCGATCGAGCCGAAGCCGATGATGACGATGGGGCCGTCGATGCGGCCGTAGACGGGGTGTTCCTGGGTCACGGGGATCTCCTTGGTCGTTGCCCCATGTTTAGGCGCCCCCCGGTCCCAAGGCAAACCCGGCGGGGCGGCATGGCACGAAAGTCTCCCCGGCCCGGGGGCAACTTTCGGCGCCAGCCGCGGTGGCCTCAGCCGATGACCCGATGGCCGCGGCCCTGAAGGCAGCGGATCACGACATTGCGCCGCTCTGCGCTCAACTCCTCTTCGGCGGCCGCGACCCCGGCCAGCGCGCCAAAGGCGGCGCCCCCGACCGCGCCGCCCAGGCGGTCGTCCTCTTCGTCCAGCGCCCCGATGAGGGCGCCAGCCGCGGCACCTGTCAGGGCGCCGTCCTTGTGTGCGCCGTTGCGGTAGGCATGGGCGGCATCCTTGCACTGCGCCAGGTCGGTGTCGAACATGGCGTTGCGCGGCCCGTCCAGCGTGTAGGCGCGGTCCATCGGGGCAGTGCAGGCGGCCAGGGCCACCAGCGGCAGAATGAGCAGGGTGCGATCAATTTTCATTTTCAATGTCCTCGTGTGGGCGCGACATGGCGCGCGCGGCTCCGAGGAGATAGCCGGAGAGTGATCGCCGGAATATTGCCGGGAACGGCATGGAGATCATGCCTTTTCGCATGTTTCGGAAACGAAAAACCGCGCGGGCCTGGCCCGCGCGGTTTCCTGTCACTCAGGGGAGGGCGTTCAGCCGATGGCCGCGCCGTCTTCGCGCCAGACGGCGATGACCGAGGAGCGCGGCTTGCCGGCGCCGTCGGGCCAGGACCCGCCCGGGTGCTGGATGCCGACAAAGGCGACCTTGCGGTCCTCGGACCAGCACAGGCCGGTCACTTCGGCGCCGTAGGGGGCGGTCAGGAAGCGGGCGATTTCACCCGTGTCCGTGTTGCCGACCAGCATCTGGTTGTTGCCCATGCCGGCAAAGTCACCTTCGTTGCTGTAATCGCCGTCGGTCTGGATCCAGAGCAGACCCTTGGTGTCAAAGGCCATGCCGTCGGGCGAGTTGAACATGTTGCCCGGCGTGACATTGGCGGAGCCACCGTAGGCGTTGTCATAGACCTCGGGGTTGCCCGCCATGACATAGAGATCCCAGGCAAAGGCCTCTGCGCCGTGGTCGTCGCCTTCAGGCGTCCAGCGCACGATCTGACCGTAGTTGTTGGTCTCGCGCGGGTTCGGGCCGCCGACCGGGGTTTCGTCGCCACCGGCGTTCGGCTTGATGCCGCGGTTCTTGTTGTTGGTCAGGGCGCAATAGGCCTCGGCCTTCAGCGGGTGGGCGGCGATCCATTCCGGACGGTCCATCGTGGTGGCGCCGACCTTGGAGCCGGCGATGCGCGCGTGGACGAGGATTTCCTCGATCGGCATGTCGGTGGTTTCCGGGGTCAGGGCCAGCCATTCGCCGGTCTGGTCGTCGTTGAACTTGGCGACATACAGCGTGCCGTCCGACAGCAGGCCGTCGGTGGGCTCACCCTCGGCCCAGGTGCCGTTCGAGACGTATTTGTACATGAATTCGCCGCGCTCGTCGTCGCCCATGTAGACGACGATCCGGCCGTCGGCGGCCTGCACCATCGCGGCGTTCTCGTGCTTGAACCGGCCCAAGGCAGTGTGCTTGATCGGCGCGCTGGTCGGGTCGGCGGGGTCGATTTCCGTCACCCAGCCGTGGCGGTGGGGTTCGTTCGGCTCTTTCGACAGGTCGTAACGCGGGTCGAACTTTTCGTAGGCATAGCGGCCTTCGCCACCGATGCCGTAGCGCTTGAAACCCTCGGTCGCGTCGTATTCGCCGGTCGCACCGAAGTAGCCGTTAAAGTTTTCTTCGCAGGTCAGGTAGGTGTTCCACAGCGTGCGGCCCGAGCCACAGTTGTTCATCGTGCCCAGCGGAGTCATGCCCTCAGGGTCGGCGCTGGTCTTGACCAGGTCGGAGCCGGCGGCGGGACCATCCATGACCATCTGGGTGTCATGGTGAATGCGGCGGTTGAAGGGGCTGTCCTTGACCACGGCAAAACCGTCGCCGCTGTCGGCCACTTCCATCACGGTCACACCCTGCATGTGCTTGAGAAGCTGCACTTCCTCGGCGCTTTTCGGCATGCCTTCGCTGGCGGCGGGCAGGTTGATCTTGGGGTTCACGTATTCCGAGTTCACCGCGATGACCTGCTTGCCGTCGATGGAGAAGAGCTCCATCCCGTCGGTGTTCTCGCCAAAGACCTTGTCGGCCATGTCGGCGGGCACGCCGGTTTCCGGCGAATAGGCGCCATCAGCCTCGGACCACAGGGCATCGCCCCAGCGCACCAGCGGCTTCCACTGGTAACCGGCGGGGACGTGGATGTCGAAATCGGTGGCGATGTCGATCGGCTCGAAATCGAAGGCGGCGGCCTGTGCGCGGGCCGAGGTGGCCGAGCTCAGGACACCGGCGCCGAAGACGGCAGCGCCCGAACCGAAGGCCAGCGCACCGCCCAGGAAACCGCGGCGCGAGATGGCGCGTTCGACAACGGCATCAAAATCGGTCTGGGCAGGGCGCGGGTCGCGCATCTCGTCGAAATCGTCCCAAGACAGATCGACAATGTCAGATTTCTTCATGGCTGGCCTCATATCAGCTTGCATACTTGGCAAAGCCGCCCGCGTGTTGCGGCGGCTTCCAACAGGCGCAGATGTGATCCGGCAACGTGAAATGAACGTTACGGTTTTATGAAGTTTATATGTATCGGTGCGACAAGGCGCTGATAAACATGAAAAAACCGCGCCGGTTCGTTCCGGCGCGGTTGAATTTTCGTCCTGCGAAAGGTCGCTGGATCAGTCGTCGTCGCCTTCGGCGGCCTCGTCCGAACGGGCGGGGGCGGCATCGCCCTCGTCGTCGTCGGATGCGGCGCTGCCGATGTCGTCGAACAGCTGGCTGACCTCGAATTCGGCCTGTGCCTCTTCCTCGGCGGCCAGGTCCTGGATCGACTTGCCCGATTCCTGCAGTTCGGCCTCTTCGGGCGAACGTGCGACGTTCAGGGTGATGACGACCATGACTTCGGGGTGCAGGTGCACCTCGACCTCGTGCAGGCCCAGTTCCTTGATCGGCTGGCGGATGATCACCTGCTTGCGGTCGATCGAGAAGCCGTTTTCGGTGGCCACGTTCGACGCGTCACGGGTGGTGACCGAGCCGTAGAGGTTGCCGCCGTCCGATGCCGAGCGAATCACGACGAACTTCTGTCCGTCCAGACGCTCGCCCAGGGCTTCGGCCTCTTTGCGGGTCTCGAGGTTGCGTGCCTCGAGTTGGGCTTTCTGCTCTTCGAACTGGGCGATGTTCTCTTTCGAGGCGGTCAGCGCCTTGCCCTGAAGCAGCAGGTAGTTGCGTGCGAAACCGGGCTTGACGTCGACGACGTCGCCCATCTGGCCCAGCTTGGCCACACGTTCGAGAAGGATGACTTGCATGATGCGGACTCCTTACTTCACGGCGTAGGGCAGCAGGGCGAGGAAGCGGGCGCGCTTGATGGCGCGGGCCAGTTCACGCTGCTTCTTGGCCGAGACGGCGGTGATGCGCGAGGGCACGATCTTGCCGCGTTCGCTGATGTAGCGCTGCAGCAGACGGGTGTCTTTGTAGTCGATCTTGGGTGCGTTGTCGCCCGAGAAGGGGCAGACCTTGCGGCGGCGGAAAAACGGTTTTGCAGCCATGAGTTATCTCCTCTTCTTCAGGTTCAGTCGCGGTTCCGGCGCTCACGGCGGCCGTCGCGCTCGTCACGTTTCTGCATCTGGATCGAGGGGCCTTCGTCGTGGCCGTCGACCTTGATGGTGAGAACGCGCATGACGTCGTCGTGCAGGCGCATCAGGCGTTCCATTTCCTGAACGGCCGTCGCGGGTGCGTCGGTCTTGAGGAAGGCGTAGTGGCCCTTGCGGTTCTTGTTGATCTTGTAGGCCATCGTCTTGACGCCCCAGTACTCGCTTTCGACGACCTTGCCGCCGTTGTCCGCGAGGACGGTGCTGAAATGTTCGACAAGGCCTTCGGCCTGCGCGTTGGACAGATCCTGACGCGAGATGAATACATGCTCGTAAAGCGGCATGTGCACTCCATTTCTATCATGGCGCATTTCATAGGGCAGGGGCCTGGTCCCTTCGCGCCCTGCCCACGAGAGACTGCGCGGGTAAACGTCGTTGCGAAGAGAGCGCTCCGTATACACGGATCGGCGCGTGGCGCAAGAGGGCGCGCGGTCCCCGGAATTCCCCCTCGGTGCCGCATTCCGGGCACAATCGCTCGGTTAATCTGCCATTAACCAACAACCGGAGCGATATTCATGGCCCTGACAGACTTCAACGCCTCCCATGCGCTTGGGTCCACCTTTTCCCTGCCACGCCTGCCCGAGGGCCTGCTGCGCCGGATAGGGGGCTGCGTACTGGCGCTGGTGGCCTACCTGATGTGGATCGCGCCGATGGGTCTGGGTGCGCCGATCCTGGTGCCGTTCAAGCTGGGCCTGTCCTGCCTCATGTTGAGCGCGGCCCTTGGCATGTCGCTGCGCCTGCGCGGCGAGGACGGCTGATCCCCGCGGCTCAGTCCCGCCCCCTCAGGTGATTGCGCAACCCTCCGCGGGCTAGTAAGGCAGGCGGACGCAATTTCACGGTGAGGAGAGGGGCATGAGCCGCGCATTCATCTTTCCCGGGCAGGGGGCACAGACCATCGGCATGGGCCGCGACCTGGCCGAGGCCTATCCGGCGGCCCGCGCCGTCTTTGACGAGGTCGACGAGGCGCTGGGGGAAAAGCTCTCGGCGCTGATCTGGGACGGCGAGATCGAGACCCTGACCCTCACCCAGAACGCCCAGCCGGCGCTGATGGCCACCTCGATGGCGGCCATGCGCGCGCTCGAGGCCGAGGGCGTGGGCATCGACAAGGCGGCCTTTGTCGCCGGTCACTCGCTGGGGGAGTATTCCGCGCTGACCGCCGCCGGTGCGCTGACCGTCGCCGATGCGGCCCGCCTGCTGCGCAAGCGCGGGCAGGCCATGCAGGCCGCCGTTCCGGTGGGCGAAGGCGCGATGGCGGCTTTGCTGGGGCTGGACCTGGAGGCGGTGCGCAAGGTGGCCGAAGAGGCCGCGCAGGGCGATGTCGTCGCCGCTGCCAATGACAACGATCCCGGCCAGGTGGTGATTTCCGGCCAGAAGGCTGCCGTCGAACGTGCCGTCGAGATCGCCAAAGTGGCGGGCGCCAAACGCGCCGTCATGCTGCCCGTCTCCGCTCCGTTCCACTGCGCCCTGATGCAACCCGCCGCCGAGGAGATGGCAGCGGCACTGGCCGAGGTCACGATCAAGGCGCCCGCCGTTCCGGTGGTTTCGAACGTCGAGGCGGCGCCGGTGAATGATCCCGACCGCATCCGTGCGCTGCTGGAGGCGCAGATTTGCGGCGCGGTCCGCTGGCGCGAATCCGTCGCGCGCATGGTCGAGGACGGGGTCGAGGAGTTCTGGGAAATCGGCGCGGGCAAGGCCTTGTCAGGCATGGTGCGCCGCATCCACCGCCCCGCGACGGTGCGCAACATCGGCACGCCGGCGGATGTGACCGCCGCCGTCGAGGCCGCGCAGGGCTGAGGCCCTGACAAAGGAATGACAGAGAGGAAGCAAGCATGTTCGATCTGACGGGAAAATCCGCGCTGATCACCGGGGCCTCGGGCGGCATCGGCGGGGCCATTGCCAAGGCGCTGCACGGCGCTGGCGCCAACGTGGGCCTGTCTGGCACCCGGGTAGAGCCGCTGGAGGCGCTGGCCGCCGAACTGGGTGAGCGCGCCTTCGTGCTGCCCTGCAAGCTGGACGATGCCGAGGCCGTCGCCGCGCTGCCGAAACAGGCCGCCGAGGCGATGGGCAGCGTCGACATCCTGGTGAACAACGCCGGGATCACCCGTGACAACCTGTTCATGCGCATGTCGGATGACGAATGGCAAAGCGTGCTGGACGTGAACCTGACGGCGACCTTCAAGCTCTGCAAAGGTGTGCTGCGCGGCATGATGAAGTCGCGCTGGGGCCGGATCGTGAACATTTCCTCCGTCGTGGGGGCCACCGGCAATCCCGGGCAGGGCAACTATGCCGCCGCCAAGGCGGGCATGGTGGGCATGTCCAAGTCGCTGGCCTACGAGGTCGCCAGCCGCGGCATCACCGTGAACGCCGTCGCGCCCGGTTTCATCGAGACCGCGATGACCGACAAGCTGACCGATGACCAGAAAAGCGCCATCCTGACCCAGATTCCCACCGGCCGCATGGGCACGCCCGAAGAGATCGCCGCCGGCGTGCTCTACCTGGCCAGCCCCGAGGCGGCTTACGTCACGGGAACCACGTTGCACGTCAACGGCGGCATGGCCATGTTGTAGGCGCCAGAGCCTGTTGCACTGCGGCGTGGGAAAGCGTTTGCCATCCCCGTCGCCTGTGCTATAGGCCGCGCAGATTTCCGGACGGTTGCGTGCCATCGTACGCAGCCGGCCCACCCGGGGTGCCGGGGGATCGAGCCGCCCGTCAGGGCAAAAAGACGCCACGCCACGGGCAGGGCAGAATGGGCGACATGCCCGACAGACTTGTGAGGAAGAGACATGAGCGACATCGCAGATCGCGTGAAGAAGATTGTGGTCGAGCACCTGAGCGTCGAAGAAGAGAAAGTGACGGAATCGGCTTCCTTCATCGACGATCTGGGCGCCGACAGCCTGGACACCGTGGAACTGGTGATGGCCTTCGAAGAAGAGTTCGGCATCGAGATCCCCGACGACGCGGCCGAAACCATCCAGACCTTCGGCGACGCGGTCAAGTTCATCTCGGACGCGCAGTAAGCCGCTCTTTTCACCTGTTCGGGTGAGGATGGAACGGCGTGCCTTCGGGGCGCGCCGTTTTTTCTGTTCCCGGTTTCCGTTCCCGTCACGACAGGGGCCGCCCCGTGCTCTTCATCACGATCTGGCCGCTCTTTGCCCTGATCTGCCTGGGCTATGTCCTGGCCCGCAAGGGGTTTCCGGACGCGGGTTTCTGGCCCGCGGCGGAACGGATCAACTATTTCCTGCTGTTCCCGGCGCTGCTGGTCTCCAGCCTCGTCGATGCGCCGCTGGGCGATCCGCAGATCCTGCGGCTGGGAGCGGCGGCGCTGGTGGTGATCCTGCTGGCGGCGGTTGGTCTTGCGCTGGCCCGGAGGCTCTTTCCGGCGCCGGCGGCCCGGTTCGGTCCCGCGTTGCAGGGGACGGTCCGGTTCAATACCTATCTCGGGCTGGCCGTCACGGCGAGCCTTGCCGGTGACGTCGGTATCGAGAGGGCGGCGGTCTACCTGGCGATCTGCGTGCCCGTGGTCAACGTGCTTTCGATCATGGCGCTGAGCGAACGCGAGGTGCTGGGCCGTCCCGGCGCCCTGGTCCGGACGATGCTGAAGAACCCGTTGATTCTGGCCTGTCTTGCCGGGATCTCGCTGGCGCTGCTGGGCCTGGGTCTTCCCTATGGTCTCGGCACGTTCATGGAGCTGCTGGCGCGGGGCAGCCTCCCGCTGGGACTGCTCTGCGTCGGCGCCGCGCTGCAGCCCCGTGCCCTGGGGCGGGACGGGCTGGTGGTGGGCGGAAACGCCGCGCTGCGCCTTCTTGGGATGCCGATCCTGGCGGCTGGCGTGGCGCTGGTCTTTGGCCTGGACGGCGTCGAGGCGCTGGTCCTGGTGGTCTTTTCCGCCATCCCCACGGCGCCCACGGCCTATGTGCTGACGCGGCAATTGGGCGGGGACGGAACGCTGATGGCGGGTCTGGTCACGGCGCAGACGCTGGCCGCCATCGTCACGATTCCGCTGGTCCTGCTGGTGCTGGGCTACGGCTGAGCGCTCAGCCCTTCTGCGCCTTTTCCACCGCCTTTGCCGCGTCCCAGAGCGCATCCATTTCTTGCAGGTCGCTGTCCTCGGGCCGGCGCCCCTGGTCTGCCAGGGCGGCCTCGATGGCGCCGAACCGGCGGGTGAACTTGGCATTCGCGGCCCGCAAGGCCGCCTCGGGGTCGATCCCCATGTGCCGCCCGAGGTTGGCCATGACAAACAGCAGATCGCCGAATTCCTCGAAGCGATGCGCCGCGTCCTCGGCCTGCCGCAGCTCGTCCATCTCCTCGGCGACCTTGTCCATGACCTCGTCAGTGGTGGGCCAGTCGAACCCCACGCGCGCCGCCCGTTTCTGCAGTTTGACCGCGCGCAACAGCGCCGGCAGACCCAGCGCCACACCGTCCAGAACGCCGCTTTCGGCCTTGGCGGCGCGTTCGGCGGCCTTGATCGTCTCCCAGTCGCGGGTCTGCTGGTCGGCGCTCTTGTCCCGGCTCTCGTCACCGAAGACATGCGGATGCCGCGCCACCATCTTGTCCGACATGCCGTCGGCCACCTCGTCGAAGGTGAAGAGCCCGGCCTCATCGGCCATCTGCGCATGAAAGACCGACTGGAACAGCAGGTCTCCCAGCTCTCCCTTCAGCTCGTCCCAGGATTCGCGCTCGATCGCGTCCGATACCTCGTAGGCCTCTTCGATCGTGTAGGGCGCGATTGTGGCGAAGGTCTGCTCCAGGTCCCAGGGACAGCCCGTTTCGGGATCGCGCAGCCGCCGCATGATTTCCAGCAAGCGGGGCATCCCGCCCTTCGGGTCATGGATCAGGTCGTCGCTCATTGCATCCGCTCCGGCTTTGGCCTCTATGTCCCCGACATGCGGGAACACGACAGGGGAGTCCAGTCATGGCGGTGGTAAACAGGATCGCAGGCTTTGCCGAGGAAATGACCGGGTGGCGCCGCCATCTGCACATGCACCCCGAGCTGTGCCTGCAATGCCACGAGACGGCGCGCTTTGTCGTCGCCCGACTGCGCGAAATGGGCATCACCGAGATCCACGAGGGCATTGCGACAAGCGGCGTGGTGGCGGTGATCGAAGGGCAGGGACCGGGACCCGTGACAGGGCTGCGCGCAGACATGGACGCCCTGCCCATGCAGGAAGAGACCGGCGCCCAATGGGCCAGCACCGTGCCGGGCCGGATGCATGCCTGCGGCCATGACGGTCATACGGCCATGTTGCTGGGCGCCGCGAAATACCTGTCTGTAACGCGCCGGTTCACTGGCCGCGTCGTGCTGATCTTTCAACCGGCCGAGGAAAGCGTTGGCGGCGGGCGGATCATGGTCGAGGAAGGGATCATGGACCGGTTCGGCGTCGAGGAGGTCTACGCCCTGCACACCGACCCCTTTGGTGAGCTGGGAGAATTCCGGACCTGTCCCGGGCCGATCATGGGATCGGTGGATGATTTCACCCTGCGCATTCGCGGGCAGGGCGGTCACGCCGCCTATCCCGAGACCTGCCGTGACCCGATGCCCGCCGCACTTGCCATCGGCCAGGCGCTGCAGACGGTGGTCTCGCGCAACACCGATCCGCTGGGGTCGTTGGTGGTCTCGCTCACCATGTTCCACGGCGGTACCGCCACCAACATCATCCCCGAGGAGGTCACGCTGGGCGGCACCGTCCGAAGCCTCACCCCGCAGGTGCGTGACATGGCCGAAGACCGCATCCGCCGGATCGCGACCCGCGTCGCCGAGGGCTACGATGTCGAGGCGCTGCTGGACTACCGGCGCAGCTATCCGCCGACCATCAACCACGATGACCAGACGCGCTTTGCTGTGGATATCGCGCGCGAGGTCTCTTCGCGCGTCGTCGACGACCTGCCGCCGGAAATGGGGGCAGAGGATTTCTCCTACATGCTCGAGGCGCGGCCGGGCGCCTTTCTCTTCCTCGGACAGGGGATCGGCCCGTCTGCGCATCATCCGGCCTTCGACTTCAACGATGCGGTGGCCCCCATCGGCGCCAGTTTCTTTGCCCGGTTGATCGAGAAACGTCACGCGCTGGGGTGAGTGTCGCAACATTTTGGGTTTTTTACCCAAGAAGAAGCAGGGCGCGCGCCCCTGGTTTCTTCTTGGGTGAAATACCCCAATTCGACCTTGGCAAACCGCGCGCCGTCCTGCCCCTTTTCAATGCCGCGCCAAGCAGGCAGTCTGATGCCCAAAGGAGACCCGCCCATGCCCATCGTCAATTCCATCGCCGCGCTCGAACCCGAGATGACCGCCTGGCGGCGTCACCTGCATCAGCACCCGGAACTGGGACTGGACTGTTACAAGACCGCGGAATTCGTGGTGGACAAGCTCAAGGGCTTCGGCATCACCGAGATCCATACCGGTATCGCGCGCACCGGCGTTGTCGCCATCATCGAAGGGCAGGGGCCGGGCCGCACCATCGGGCTGCGCGCGGACATGGATGCCCTGCCGATGGAGGATCTCTCGGGGACGGACCATGCCTCGACAGTGCCGGGCATGGCCCATACCTGTGGCCATGACGGGCATACGACCATGCTGCTGGGCGCGGCGAAATACCTGGCCGAGACGCGCAATTTCTCGGGTAAGGTGGCGCTGATCTTCCAGCCCGCCGAGGAAAACGAGGGCGGCGGGCGCATCATGGTCGAAGAGGGCATGATGGACCGGTTCGGCATCGACGAGGTCTATGGCATCCACAACATGCCCGGAGGAGCGGTGGGGCATATGCACACCAACCGCGGCGCGCTGCTGGCGGGGGTGGACGAGTTCACGATCAAGATCACCGGGCAGGGCGGGCATGGTGCCATGCCCTTCCAGACCCGCGACCCCGTGGTCTGTGCCGCCTCGATGGTTCAGGCGCTGCAGACCATCGTCAGCCGGAACGTCGACGCGCTGGACCGGCTGGTGGTCAGCGTCACCCAGATCCACACCGGCAGCGCCATGAACATCGTGCCGGAAACCGCCCTGCTGAACGGTACCGTGCGCTATTTCGACAAGGACGTGCAGGCCGTGGTCAAGACCCGCATGGGTGAGATCGCCGAGTTCCAGGCCAGGAGCTTCGGCATGAGCGCCGAACTGGACTACATCGAAGGCTATCCACCGACGATCAACCACCCGGAGCAGGCGGAATTCGCGGCAGGGGTCGCGCGCGAGGTCGTCGGCGCCGAGGCCGTCGACCTGGACGCGCCGCCGATCATGCCGGGCGAGGATTTCTCCTACATGCTGGAGGCCCGGCCCGGGGCCTATCTCTTCCTGGGCCAGGGAGACACGCCGGTCTGCCACCACCCGCAGTACGATTTCAACGACCAGATAGCGCCGGTGGGGGCCAGCTTTTTCGCCCGCCTCGTGGAAAAGGCCTTGCCGCTGGGCTGACCCTGCGTGTTTCCTTGGGCTAAAATACCTCCGGGGTGAGTGCGCGCCTGGCGCACAGAGGGGGCTGCGTCCCCTTTCCCCGCCATCAACAGGACCAACCGCATGAGCCTTGAAGACGCCAAGCGCCAGATCGACCACGCCTTCACCCGCGAGGACCTCAAGGGACCGTCCTTCGAGAACGTCTTTGCCGGCGCGCCGTCTTTCCTGCGACGCAAGTACACCAAGGACCTGGCGGGTGTGGACATCGCCGTGACGGGCCTGCCCTTCGACCAGGCGGTGACCAACCGGCCCGGTACGCGGCTGGGGCCGCGCGCGATCCGCGAGGCCTCGCTGCTGCAACCCTGCGATGCGCCCTACGGCTGGGGCTATGACGTGTTGTCAGAGTTCGCCATCGCGGATTACGGCGACATGGCCTTCGACTATGCCATGCCCTCGGAGGTACCGGCGAAGATCGCGCAACATGTGGGCGGCATCCTGGACGCGGGGGCGGCCTGTGTCGTGCTGGGCGGCGATCACTCGGTCACGCATGGCTGCCTGCGCGCCCATGCCGAGAAACACGGGCCGCTGAGCGTGATCCAGTTCGATGCCCATACGGACACCTGGGCCGACGACGATGCCACGCGGGTCGATCACGGGACCTTCATGTACAAGGCCGCGAAAGAGGGGATCGTGGTGCCGGAACGCTCGGTCCAGATCGGCATTCGGACGGACAATCCGGATACCATGGGCTTCAACATCCTGGACGCGCGGCAGGTGCACCGGGACGGGCCCGAGCGGATCGCCGAGCGGGTACACGAGATCGTGGGCGCCCAGCCCTGTTACATCACCTTCGACATCGACGCCCTGGACCCGGCCTTTGCGCCGGGCACCGGCACGCCGGTTTGGGGTGGGCTCAGCAGCCACCAGGCCGCGGTGATCCTGCGCCACCTGGCGGGCATCGACATGAAAGGCGGCGACGTGGTCGAGGTCTCTCCGCCCTTCGATACCACCGGGGCAACGGCGGTGGCGGCGGCGCATGTCGGCATGGAACTGCTGTGTCTCTGGGGTTGGACGCGGCGGGCACGGTGACGTGACGGGGTGTTGCGAAACCTTGGCTTTCAGAATCGGGCGGGGGCGTGGCATGCCCCCTGCCAAGGGTTAATCCGGAGATAGAGACAGCAGGTGCGCTTGGTATTCCTCATCCTTTTGCTTGTGATCCTGGGCGGGCTGGCCTGGATCCGCCTGGCACCTTCGGACCCGGCGGTCTGGCACGTCGATCCCAAGGTGACGGCCGACCAGGACCTGGCCGCGGGGGTGCGCCGGCGCATCGCTGCGGGCGACGACGGCTTTGCCCGTCTGCACGCGATCATCCTTGAAACCCCCCGGACAGAGGTCCTGGCGGGCAGCGTCGCGGAGGGGCAGGTCACCTACATCACGCGCTCCTTGTGGATGGGGTTCCCGGATTACACCACCGTGCGCCAGAACGGCGACGTGCTCGAGCTTTGGGCGCGGGCGCGGTTCGGGCAGTCGGACCTGGGCGTGAACCGGGCGCGTGTGGATGACTGGCTGGGCCGGTTGTAGGCCCGAGACCGCACGGTTTTCGGCGCAGGTCTGACGGCGCTTGTCCCGGCGGCGCCGGGACTACGCCGCGCCCGCCGTCCCGTCGACGGCGGGTGCCGTGTGGCATTCGCTTGCGGTGTCGCCGGTGAACAGGCCCGGCGCCTGTGCGCGGCGGCTTGACGGCCCGCGCGGGATGGGCAATGCATCCCGGATGATCCCGACAGAGCGACTCCAACAGATCAAGGAACGGCTGGAATACGTCGAGGCCCGCATGTCCGCGGGTGAGGGCGATATTGCCGCGCTGGGCCGTGAATATGCCGAACTGCGCCCCGTGGTCAGCCAGATCGCCGAATGGGAGCGGCTGGTGGCCGAGATCGCCGAGGCGGAGGCGCTGTTGGCCGATCCCGAGATGAAGGCCCTGGCCGAGGAAGAGCTGCCGGACCTGCGCGCGCGCCTCCCCGAGGCCGAGCACGCGGTCCAGCTGGCGCTCTTGCCGCGCGATGCGGCCGATGCGCGGCCCGCCATGCTGGAGATCCGCCCCGGCACCGGCGGTGACGAGGCGGCGCTGTTCGCGGGTGACCTGGCGCGCATGTACCAGCGCTATGCCGAGGCCAAGGGCTGGCGCTGGGAAGTGGTCGAGGAGCAGCTCTCGGAACTGGGCGGCGTGCGCGAACTGGTGGTGCGGATCGCCGGAGAGGGCGTCTTTGCCCGGCTGAAATACGAAAGCGGCGTGCATCGGGTGCAACGCGTGCCCGAGACGGAATCGGGCGGGCGCATCCATACTTCTGCCGCCACCGTTGCCGTGCTGCCCGAGGCCGAAGAGGTCGACATCCGGATCGACGCGAATGATCTGCGCATCGACACCATGCGGTCGTCCGGGGCGGGCGGCCAGCACGTCAACACCACGGATTCGGCGGTGCGCATCACCCATATCCCCACCGGCATCGTGGTCACGAGCTCGGAGAAAAGCCAGCACCGCAACCGCGAGATCGCCATGCAGGTGCTGCGCGCGCGGCTGTTCGACCAACAGCGCCAGCAGGCCGACGCGGAACGCTCTGCCGACCGCAAGGCGCAGGTGGGCTCTGGCGACCGGTCCGAACGCATCCGAACCTACAACTTCCCGCAGGGCCGGCTGACCGATCACCGTATCGGGCTGACGCTGTACCGGCTGGAGCAGGTCATGGCCGGCGACCTCGACGAGATCGTCGATGCCTTGACCGCCCATGCCCAGGCCGCGCAACTGGCCGAGATGGAGGGCTGAGGCCTTGGCACGCGGATCCGATCTGCTGGCACGCGCCACCGCGCGACTGGTCGTGGCAGAGGTGCCGGACCCGGGGCGCGACGCCCGGCGGCTGATGGCGCATGTGCTCAAGGTGCCGCCCGGGCGGTTGACGCTGTTCCTGCCGGAGCCCGTTGACCCCGAGCTGGAGGTGGTCTTCCTGACCCTGGTCGAACGCCGCGCCGACCGCGTGCCGGTCAGCCACCTGGTCGGGCGCCGGGCCTTCTACGGGCGCGATTTCCTGGTCACCCCCGAGGCGCTGGACCCGCGCCCCGAGACGGAAACCCTGATCGAGGTGGCCCTGACCGAACCTTTTGCCACGGTGCTGGATCTTGGCACCGGGTCCGGCTGCATCCTGCTGACGTTGCTGGCGGAACGCGAAGGCACGGTGGGCCTGGGCACGGATCTCAGCCCGCCGGCGCTGAACGTGGCCTATTGGAACCGCAACGCGCTGGGGCTGGAGGCGCGGGCGGACCTGCGTGAGGGCAGCTGGTACGAGGCGCTGACACCGGCGGACGGCGAGTTCGACCTCGTGGTGTCGAACCCGCCCTATATCGCGGTGAACGAGATGCCCTTTCTCGCCCCCGAGGTACGCGAACACGAACCGCGCCTGGCCCTCACCGACGAGGGCGACGGGCTGAGCGCCTATCGGGCCATCCTGGCGGGACTGAACTGCGTGCTGGCGCCCGGCGGACGGCTGATCGTGGAAATCGGCGCGGCCCAGGGCATGGCGGTGTCGAAACTGTTCACGCAGGCCGGTCTGCGCGGCGTGCGGGTGATCCCGGACCTTGCGGGGCGCGACAGGGTGGTGTTGGGGACACGCAGCCCCGGATAACGACATTTTCCTGCCGAATATGACGGTTTTTCGGCATTTTGACTTGTCTCTGCGCGGGCCATATGCATATTCATGGACAGTTGATCAGTCGAATGGCCTTCGGCCAATCCCGATCAACGACAAGCCAACATGAAGGTGACCCTACCGGATTGGCGCAGGATGCGCCGTAACCTGTCACCAAGCCGTCGAAATAAGGCTGGAAACCAGACAACATGCGTTCTTCCAAATCCCGCTCGCGGAACAAGAACAACCGCAACCGCAACTCGCTGGGCAACGTCGTCAACCGTGTGTTCGACAGCAACGGCCCCGAGGGCAAGGTGCGCGGTACGCCGCAGCAGATCATAGACAAATACAATCAATTGGCCCGCGACTCCGCACTTGGCAACGACCGCGTGGCAACCGAAAACTTTCAGCAGCACGCAGAACACTACCTCCGGATGTTGGGAGAGGCGCAGCGCGAACAGGAACAGCGCCGCGAGCAGCAGGAACGGGAAAACCGCGACCGCCAGGCACAGCGCGACCGCGACCGCCAGCAGCGCGACGGGGGCGAGGCCGACAAGAGCGACCGCCCCGAGAAATCCGACAGGCCCGAGCGTACGGACAAGCCTGAAAAGGCTGACAAGCCCGCCCGCAAGGAGCGCGCGCCCCAGCAACAGCCTGAAACCGCCTCTATGGACTCCGACGTGGTCGATTTCGGTGCCGAGGACGACGGGCCCGGCCTGGTCGATACACCCGAGTCGCGTGCCGAGGCACAGCCCGAGGTAAAGACCCCGGCCAGGGAACCCGCCAAGGCGCCCGAACCCGCGAAGGCAGCCGAACCTGCCAAGGCACCGGAAGAGGCCGCCCCCGCCGAGGAGGCGCCCGCCAAGGCCGAGGAAAAACCCAAGAAGCCGCGCGCTCCGCGCAAACCCCGCAAAAAGCCCGAGCCCAAAGCCGCGGAGGCCGATGAGGCCCCCGCCGCAAGCGCCCCGGCCGAGGGCGACAGCTCGACCCCGGACGCCGCCGAGTAAGACCGGCGCCGGGGCGCTCAGCCTGCGGCGAGACTGCGGGCCAGCGCGCAGAAGGCTTCCAGCGGAACGCGTTCGGCGCGTTCCGTCGGCGCGATGCCTGCTGCGGCCAGGTGATCCTCGATCTGCGGCGACAGTCCCTTCAGCGCCGCACGCAGCATCTTGCGCCGCTGGTTGAAGGCCGCAGCGACCACCCGTTCCAGCACCTTCGCATCCGCCTCGAACCGCGGCGCGGGCAGGGCGGTCAGATGCACCACGGCAGAGCTGACCTTGGGCGGCGGGGTAAAGGCCCCCGGCGGAAGAGTCAGGGCGATGCGCGCGTCGCAGCGCCATTGCGCCAACAGGGCAAGGCGGCCATAGGCCTTTGACCCCGGCTCTGCCACGATGCGTTCGGCGACTTCCTTCTGGAACATCAGCGTGAGCGATTTCCAGGCCGGTGGCCAATCGCGCGGCGTCAGCCAGCGCACCAGCAGTTCCGTGCCGACGTTGTAGGGCAGGTTGGCGCAGATCGCATAGGGCGCGACCAGATGCGCCGAGGGGTCGATCTCCAGCGCGTCGCCCTCGATCACCTCCAGGCGCCCGGGATAGGCGGCCGCGATCTCCCCCAGCGCGGGCAGGCAGCGTGCATCCTTTTCCACCGCCAGCACCTTGCGGGCGCCCTCGGCCAGCAGGCCACGGGTCAACCCGCCGGGACCGGGGCCCACCTCCAGCACGTCGGTTTCGCTCAGGTCGCCCGCCACCCGGGCGATCCGCGCCGTCAGGTTCAGGTCCAGCAGAAAGTTCTGCCCCAGCGACTTGCGCGCCGAAAGCTGGTGCTGCGCGATCACCTCGCGCAAGGGGGGAAGGTCGTCGATCCGGCTCATGTCTTCTTTGGTTTTCCAAATACCTCGGGGGAATTGGCCGAAGGCCAAGGGGGCAGAGCCCCAATCGCCGGTCAGGCGGTGCTCAACCGTGCCGCCATGCGCAATGCCGCCAGTGTCGACGAGGGGTTGGCCAGACCCTTGCCCGCGATGTCGAAGGCGGTGCCATGATCGGGCGAGGTGCGCACGAAGGGCAGGCCCAGGGTGACGTTCACGCCCTCGTCGAAATCCAGCGTCTTGATCGGGATCAGCGCCTGGTCGTGGTACATGCAGATCGCCGCGTCATAGCCCGCGCGGGCGCGTTCGTGGAACATGGTGTCACCCGGCAGGGGGCCGCGCAGATCCATGCCCTCGGCCCGCAGGCGATCCAGGACCGGGGCGATCACTGCGGCGTCCTCCTTGCCCATGCGCCCGCCTTCGCCGGCATGGGGGTTCAGACCGGCAACGGCGAGCCGTGGCTTGGCGATGCCGAACTGGGACACCAGCGCCGCGCGGGTGATGCCGATGCGCCGTTCCAGCAGCCCGGGCGTCAGGGCGGCGGGCACATCGGCGATGGCGATATGGATCGTCACCGGCACGACGCGCAGCCGGTCCGATGCCAGCATCATGACCACCTCGTCGGCGCCGGCCAGATGGGCCAGGAACTCGGTATGGCCGGGAAAGGCGAACCCGGCGCCCTCGGCCAGGGCCTGCTTGTGAATGGGCAACGTGCAAAGCGCAGAGGCCTTGCCGGACTGTACCAACCGCACGCCTTCTTCGATGGCGCGGATCACGCCAGCGGCATGAGCCGCCTGCGGCGTGCCCGGAACGCGCGGGCCAGGCATTGAGATCGGCCAGACCGGCAGGCCCCCGGCGCAGCGCTCCGCCGCCTCGGCTGGGTCCTGCAGCACGACATGGGGCACCTTGCCCGGCAGGTGGGCGGGGTCTCCGATCCAGAAGAACGGAAGGTCCGTGCCCAGGGCCGTCCAGGCGGCTTCGGCCAGTTCGGGGCCAATACCCGCCGGTTCGCCACAGCTCAGCGCGACGGGGCGGCTCATCTCTCGACGATGAGGGCGTCGGCGCGCAGCTGCGACAGGTAGCCGTCGGCCAGCTTGGCCAGCCGCTGGTTGCGCAGGCCCACGGTGATCTGGGTCCGGTCCACGTCTTCCTGGATCTCTGCCGAACGTCCGCAGAGCATCAGGAAGACCAGCGTCTGCCCGCCCGACCGGGTCAGCGTGGTCGAAACCTCGCCCGGGTCCAGCTTGGACAGTTCCAGGGCGATGTCGGTGGGCAGGTCGGCCACCGGCAGCGTGCCGCGTTCCAGCACCTCGGGCGGCTGTCCCTTGGCGATGCCATAAAGATCGTCGCAGCGGTCGACGCGGCCCTCGATCTCGCGCGCCTTGGCCAGGGTCTCGGCAGACCGTCCGCCGGGCATGTAGTAGGCGGCATATTCCACCGCGCTGACCTTGGCCGGGGTATAGCCGGTTTCCTGCACGTCGCGCATCTGGAACAGCGCGATGGCGCCGTCCAGCGGGATCGGGGCGGTCACTTCGCCCGGGGCAAGGCCCAGCAGCAGCGGTTGCAGCGGCGGCGGCAGCTCGGAGAGGTCACGCCAGGGCAGGCGGCCGCCGTCCTGGCGGGTGGCAGTCGCGGAATACTGGCGTGCCTCGGCGGCAAAGGCGCCAAAGCTCTTGATCTGGGAAATCCGCTCGGCGCGGGCGCGCACCGCGTCTTCCTCGCCGGGGCGGACGGGCATGATGATCTCGGAGAGCAGAACGCGCACGGTGCTGCCGGTGCCCTGCTGCGACAGGGCGCGGTCGATCTCGTCCTCGGAGACGGTGGCGCGGGCGCCGAACCGCGCCTGCACCAACTGGCGCCAGCTGAGGCCGGAGTGCACGAAGTCGCGGAAGGTTTGCTCGGCCACACCCTCGGCGCCAAGCGCGGCGACGAACTGGTCTCGGGTCATGCCGGCGCGACCGGCGAATTCCGTCATGCCATCGAGGATTTCCTCGTCGGTCGGACGGATGCCGCTGTCGCGGGCGGCCTGCAGGCGCAGGCGGTCATCGACCAGTTGTTCGCGGGCCAGCTTGTCCAGGTCGCCCGGGGCGCTCAGGACCTGCAGCATGCGCTTGCGCTGCTGCAGTTCGTAGTTGGTGATGACGCTGTCGTTTACCTGTATCGCCGGGGCAAAGAGGTTTTGCGCGGCCAGCGGCGCCGGTGCCGCGGCAAGCGTCAGGACCGCGAGAAACGGTGCGAGCAGACGGGTCAGAACGAACATGTGCGGCGGTACTCCTTGCCACTGTTGCCGGCGCCGAACCCTGTCAGCGCGATGGTCAGATCGAAATCGGTGGACGGTTCGACAATGGAGGAAGAGGCGTAGTCCCGCGTCACCTGGAAGTCCACCTGGATGCATTCGTTGCGGTATTGCAGCCCAAGCCCGACCCGGTCAACCCGCTGGTCGGCCAGATCGTAGCGGGCCTCGCTGGAGGTGGACCAGTGACGGTTCAATTGATAGCGACCGTCGAAGGTCCATTCCGACTGTGTCTGGTCGCGATCCTCGTCCGCATCCGGGACCAGCAGCAGGTAGGAGGCCCCCAGGTCCATGCGGGTGGTCGACCAGCCGGCGCGGGCCTCGGCCTTGGAAAAACTGCCGTCATGGTCCAGCAGCCCGCGCGCCGAGAGCGTAAGACCAAGCGGATTGGCAAAGCGCCCGGCGATCAGCAGGTCTGAGGTGGTGCCGGTCAGCCCGGACGAGCGCGAGAAATCCGTATCGGCGGTTTCGCGCCAGATCCTGCCAAAGGTCAGCGCGGCGGACCATCCGTCCGGCGCCTGGTGCAGCCAGCGCACCCCGGCGGCCAGCGTCGCACCGTGTTCGCGCCGGTCGCTGGCGGGAAAGCGCGACAGGGACAGCAGGTTGGCCTCGTCGAACTCGACCCGGGTGCTTTCGTCGTTTGGATTGCGCAGCCGTTCGCCGCCGACCCAGCCGAACTGCAGCACGGGTTCCAGCAGGGTGCGCCCGCCGGCGGGGCCCTGGCGCTGCATCGGATAGCGGAATTCCGCCGCGATGCCGGGTATGGCGCGGCTGACCTCGGCGTCCGAGGTCACGTCCTGTTCGGTCAGGTAGTGATCCACCCAAAGATGCGTCGACAGGCCGGCGCGGATGCCGCCGGGCAGGGTCCAGCGGTTGCGCCAGCTCATCTCGGCGTTGATGCGCGTCACGTCACGGCCATCGACCTCGTCGTCGGCATCGGGGCCGTCGGTATCGTTCTTCGACTGCCGCAGGTGGCCGTGGGTTTCGGCGGCCAGGCGGAGCTCTCCGCCGACGAGCCCGGGAAAGAACCGGCGTTCCAGCCGGTAGTCCGCGACAAAGCGCGGCTGGGTCGAATTGCTCTCGAAGTCACGCAGCGTCCGGTAGTTCCGGACGCTGGTCTGCATGAAGCTGTTGTAGGTGATCCTGGACAGCGACAGGTCGCTGGCCAGCCTGTCCTTGTTGTCCAGCCCGTAGTCGTAGAGATAGGAATCGTCCGAGATCGACTTGAGGTTGAACGACAGCTTGTAGTCCCGCGGGAGGCGGAAATTGCCGTTGGCAAAGAGGTATCCGCGCGGACCGTCATCCACCAGCGTGTCGGACGTCAGCCCGCCCAGCAGCGTCAGCTGGCCGCTGCGGTAGGCCCGCCGATAGCGGAATTCCAGCGTCCGAGTCTTGGGCGACAGGTAGGGGGTCAGGGTAAGGTCCTGATGACGCCCGATCGGAATGAAGTAGGGCGTCTTGATGCCAAGGCCGAGGCGCGAGCTGCTGTGGATCGTCGGGATCAGGAATCCGCGGGCGCGCTTCAGCGTCGGGTCCGGCAGGCGCAGCCGGGGAAAGTAGAAGACCGGCACGTCCAGCACGCGCAACTGCGCGTCGTCAAAGTACATCTGGCGTTCCAGCTGGTCATGCACGACCCGCGAGGCGCGGATCTGCCACAGCGGCACGCGGTTCTTGCCGCAGACCTGGCACGAGGTGACGGCGACGCGGCTCAGCTGGGTGAAACGGCCCTCGACCCGGCGCGCCTCGACAGAGGCCAGTTGCAACTGCTGGTCCAGGACCATGCGCGCCCCGGACAACAAGCCGTTGCGAAAGCCCTGGTCCATTTCGGCATAGGTGGCGGTGATGACATTGCCGTCGGCGTCGATGATCCGGATCGGTCCGTCGATCACAAGCTGGTCGGTGGACTGGTCATAGACGATGCGCTCTGCCGTCAGCCGCAGCCCGTCATGAAAGGCCTCGACATTGCCGGTGGCCACGAGGCGGCTGTCCGCCTCGACATAGACGTTGTCCGCGACCAGCATCGCCGGATCGGCCATGTCTTCGCCGTTGTCCTGGGCGCCGGCGGGCAGGGCCAGAAAGGTGAGGGCCGCAAGGAGACGGGCCAGGCATGTCAGCACGCGTGTCATCCGTCCTCCATATGCAAGACCAACCCCATTGCAAGGAGAACGGATGCAACCGGTGGCACCCAGGCAGCAACAAGTGGTGCCAGTTGACCGTTTTCCCCCATGATCTGGGCGAAACTTCGCACATAATACAGACCGAATCCAAGCAGGACCGCCGAGAGGATCGCGATTCCCGTCCGTCCGAGGCGCGTGGGCCGCATGGTGAAGGCCGCGCCGATCAGGGTCATCGCCACCAGGAACAGCGGGCGTGACAGTTCCATGTGCATCCAGACGATGTAGCGGCGCGCGGAAAACCCCGAGGATTCAAGGCCCTGGATAAAGGCGGGCAGATCCCAGATCGCCACCGCCGAAGGTTTGCCGAACCGGTCGCGGATGCTGTCCTGGGTCAGGGTCGAGGGCAGGCGCAACTCGTCGTGCAGCTTGGCGCCGGACTCGGGGTTCAGGCCCGCGGTCAGCGGCCAGGCCTTGGCATCGTTCAGCACCCAGTAGCCATCCGACAGGTGCGCGCGATCAGCCTGAATGCGGGTCGCAGGACCGCCGCCCGGGGCATAGACCACGATCGAGACGTCAAAGAGCAGGGTCGCCTCGGCATTGGCGCGCGCGGCATGGATCACGGCCTGGCCCTCGTCGCCGCCCTGGCGCAGCCACAGACCCTCGGGGCCGATGGACAGGGCAGAGGCGCTGCCGCTCTCATAGGTCTCGCGCAGCTCCGTATAGCGTTTCGAGGTCGCCGAAACGATAGGGTTCAGCAGGCCCACCACCAGCCCGCCGATCAGCAGGGCCACCACCACCGGCGCCATGAGCGCGGTGACGCCGGACCGTCCGCTGGCCCGCGTGACCACCAGCTCCGACGAACGTGCAAGGCCTAGGAACAGCGCCACGGTCGAGAGGATCATCACCAGCGGCACGATCTCGTAGATGCCGCTGGGCAGTTTCATCAGCGTCACTTGCACCACCTGGCCAAAGCTGACGCTGTCGTCGAAACGGCGCATTTCCTCGATCAGGTCCAGGAGGCCCTGGAACAGGGCGAAGATCCCGAAGACCGTCTGAAACATCCAGAGATAGCGCCGGGCAAAGTAGAAATGCAGGGTCATGCGGCGGCCTCCTGGCTGGGCGCGCGCCTGCGCCTTGGCCGGTAGGTGCGCGATGCCTGCCATAGCAGGACCCAGACCACGGACAGCCCGATGACACTGGGCAGGTAGACCAGCGGCCAGATCGTGTGATCGGCGCGCACCGGGTCCGTCACCAGGCTTTCGACCAGTTTGACCAGCACCAGAAGGCCGATGGCAAAGACGATCTGCCGGGTCACGCCAAAGCGCGAATACCCACCCACCATCAGCGCCGCGTAGCCGATCAGCGGCGCAACCATGACCAGCAGCGCCAGCTGGAACCGCAGGTGGCCTTCCTCGACGGCCTCTCCAGGCGTGTCGCGGGCCTCTTCGGCCGCGGCGATCGGCTGGGTGATCAGCTCCCAGGTGGGCATGTAGTTCAGGCGCCGGCTGTTCGGTCGCCCGGCGATCACCAGTTCCGAGACGTCATAGACCAGGTCGCTGAAATTCGTGGTCGAAAGGCGGCGGCTTTCCAGGTTCATCGTCTGGGCCATGCCCGACAGCATGACCAGCTTTGGCCCTTCCTCGTCGTTGATCAGGTAGGCCTGTTCCGAGGTGTAGGTCACGTCGCGCCCGGGAGTGCGACGGTCGGACAGGACGACATCGCGCAATTCGCCCTGTTCCGTGATGTCGCGGATGTAGAAGGTCACGCCATCCACCGGGTGCAGGAAGACGCCGTCGCGCAGCAGGCGCGCGCTGACCGATCCCGACAGCGCCTTTTCGCGGATGCGCAACTGTTCCAGCGATTTCGGCACCAGAAGATGCGTCAGCACCGACATCATCAGAGCCACGATGATCCCGAAGATCAGCACCGGCCGGGCCAGCCGCCAGGGGGAATAGCCGGTTGCCTGCACCACAGTCAGCTCGCTGTCGGAACTCAGCCGGTTGGTGACATAGACCGCCGCCGCGAAACTGGCCAAGGGCAGAACCTGGGCGATCACCGCCGGCAGCGACAGGGCGGTGAACTCCATCACCACGCGCACCGAATGGCCGTCGGAAATCAACTGGTCAAAGACCGCAACGGCCTTGTTCACCCAGTACACAGCCACAAGGACTAGGGCGAAAAAGCCGAACACCACCATCAGTTGCGACAGGACATATCTGTCGAATCTCTGCAAAGGCTTGGTCCCCCCAGACCCGTCCAATGGCGGCACGCTACCCCATCGCGCGGAATTGGGAAAGGTGGCTCTGGTCAACCGGGGCGGGCGGCGTTACCTCTCGTGGGCGGAACTCAGCTCAGGAGAAAACGACCCATGACCGATCTGCGCGCGATCAGCTTTGCCGAAGTGGCCCTGGACGGGCTTGAGCAGGCGGAGGGCCGTCTTGCCGTCCTCGTCACGCCCGAGGGCACGCTCAGCCCCGGCGCGCGGCGCCTGAACCGCCTGACCAAGGGGGCCCTGGGGCGCGCGGTCGAAAGCGAAGCCTGGGGCAAGCTCTCTGCCGGCGAGGCGTTGAGCCTGGCCTGGCCCGCGGGTCTGTCCGCCGAAGGGGTCGAGATCGTCAAGCTGGCCCGCCGCCCCTCGGTGGCGGAGGCGCGCAAGGCCGGGGCCACGATGGCCAGGGCCGCAGGCAAGTCGGCGCTGACCGCGCTGGTCGAGGTCACGCGCCTGCCCGAGGAGATCGCCCTCGGCCTGGCGCTGCGCGGCTATGCCTTCACCGCGCGCAAGGCCGCCCCCGCCGAGACACCCGCCGCTGCGGTCATCATGGTCAAGGCCCCCGACGAGGCCGAGGCCGCCCATGCCGCCGCCCGCGCCGTGGCCGAGGGCATCGCCTTTACCCGCGACCTGGTCTCGGAACCGGCCAACGTGCTGACCACCATCGAATTCGCCGCCCGGCTGGAGGCCCTGCGCGAGATCGGGCTGGAGGTCGAGGTGCTGGAGGAAGACCAGCTTGAAAAGCTGGGAATGGGGGCACTGCTGGGGGTCGGCATGGGGTCGGCCATGCCCTCCAAGGTCGTGACCATGCGCTGGAAAGGGGCCGAGGGCGCGCCGCTGGCCCTGATCGGCAAGGGCGTCGTCTTTGATACCGGCGGCATCAGCCTCAAGCCCGCGCAGGGCATGGAGGACATGACGATGGACATGGGCGGTGCGGGCACCGTCTCGGGCGTGATGAAGGCGCTGGCCCTGCGCAAGGCCAAGGCGCATGTGGTCGGCATGGTCGGCCTGGTCGAGAACATGCCCTCGCACATGGCACAGCGCCCCGGCGACATCGTCACCTCGATGAAGGGCGACACGATCGAGGTCATCAACACCGATGCCGAGGGCCGGCTGGTGCTGGCGGACGTGATGTGGCACGCGCAGGAGGCGGAAAAACCCGCCGCGATGATCGACCTGGCCACGCTGACCGGTGCCTGCATTGTCGCGCTGGGTCACGAGAATGCCGGTGTCTTCTCCAATGACGACGGGCTGGCGGGCGATTTCCTCAAGGCCGCGCAGGCCGAGGGCGAAGGCGCTTGGCGCCTGCCGCTGGGCCAGGCCTATGACGACATGCTGAAAAGCCAGAAGGCCGACATCAAGAACGTCGGCGGCCGCCCGGCGGGCGCGATCACCGCGGCCCAGTTCCTGCAGCGATTCGTCCAGGAGGGCACGCCCTGGATCCATCTCGACATCGCGGGCGTGGCGCAGGTCAGCAAGGACACCGACCTGTCGCCCAAGGGCGCAACCGGCTGGGGCGTGATGGCGCTGGACCGCCTGGTACGCGACCGTTTCGAGGGCTGAGGATGTGGCGCGCCGGTCGCCGTGTGGCGGGCGTGCCCCTTCTTTGGTTTGACAAATACCTCGGGGGAGTCTGCCCTTGGCAGACGGGGGCAGCGCCCCCATCCCCCGGTCCGCAACCCGGAGCACCCGCATGGGAGAGGCGTTCTTCTACCACCTGACCCGCCGCCCGCTGGAGGCGGTTCTGCCGGACCTGCTGGAGAAATCCCTGGCCCGGGGCTGGCGTGTTTCCGTGCGCGGCACGCAGGCACAAAGGATGGACTGGCTGGATCAGAAGCTCTGGTTGGGTCCGGAAGAGGGGTTCCTGCCGCATGGGCTGGCCGGTGGTCCGCATGACGCGGATCAGCCGGTGCTGCTGACGCTGGATGCAAAATCCGCCAATGACCCCGGCTGCCTGATGTGCATCGATGGCGCAGAGGCGACGCCGGAAGAGGTCACGGCCCTGGACCGGGTCTGTGTTCTTTTCGACGGCCACGACGGCGCAGCGCTGGACCGCGCGCGCGACCAGTGGCGCAGCCTGACCGGCGCGGGCTGCAAGGCGCAGTACTGGTCCGAGGAATCCGGCCGTTGGGAAAAGAAGGCCGAGAGCTGAGCGTGATTAGCGCTGCAGGACCAGCTTGCCGCCGGTGATCTGCAGGCTGGCGAAGCGGTCGAGATAGCTCATCCCCAAGAGTGAATTCTGCATCTCGCCGCCGTTCACGTAGGCTGGCACGCGGGTGTCGGTGAAGGGGCCGATGGCGACCTCGTCCAGTGTCACGCGCGCCGTGCGGACCACGCCGTTTGCGGTCATGGCCTCGGTCAGGAAATGCAGGTTCTGGTCGTCGATGCCCGCGCGCCGCGCCGCGTCGCGTGTCAGCACCATCGAGGTGGCGCCGGTATCGACGACGAAACGCACCGGCGTGCCGTTCACCTGCAGGTTGACGTAATAATGTCCGTCGGGCGCGCGCGGCAGTTCGATCCGCCCCTCGCTGGCAGTGACCATCTGTTGTGGCTGCACGGTCTGGCGAATGTCCTGCCAGAGGCCATAGATCGCAACGACGCCGACAAAGATAAGCGCCCATGCGGCCATGTATTGCAGCGACTTGTTCAGGTTGTTCCGGTTCTGCACAAAGAACCAGCCCGCGATCACGCTGCCCAGCAGCACGAGGTAGATGAGATTGCCGATCTGGTCGCCCGACATGGCTGGCCTCCGATGGTCTGCCCCTGAAAGATAGGCATTCCGCGCCCGAGGTACAGGGTCAGACCGGGGCGAGCCCGAAATTGCGCAGCCCGTCCAGCACGAATTGTACCGACAGCGCGGCCAGAAGCATCCCCAGCAGACGCGTGACCACGTTGATCCCGATCCGGCCGAGCGCGCGCTCTATCATGCCCGCGGTCAGGAACAGCAACAGCACCAACAGCAGGACCGCGGCCATGACACCCAGCACGCCGGCCATTGCCAGCGCATCCTCTGCCGCGCCGGCCAGCAGGATCATCGAGGCGATGGCCCCCGGACCGGCGATCAGCGGAATGGCGAGGGGAAAGACCGAAGGGTCGGGGAATTCCTCCTCGTCGGCCTTGTCCTCGCGCCGCTTGGTGCGGCGTTCGAACAGCATGTCCAGCGCGGTGATGAACAGCAGGATACCGCCCGCGATGCGGAAGGCAGGCATGGAAATCCCGATGAAGCCCAGCACCGCCTCGCCGAAGAAGGCAAACAGCGTCAGCAGGCCAAAGGCGATGATGCAGGCCCGGTAGGCCACCGCGCGCCGGTGCCGCGCATCCGCGCCCTGCGTCAGCGCGATGAACATCGGCGTCAGCCCGATCGGGTCGATCACCACGAAGACGGTGAAGAAGGCGCTGATGAGAAAGGCAGTGTCCATGACCTTCGGGCTATCGGCTCATTGTGCCCAAGTCCAGCGTCATGGTCTTTGGCCGCCGTGGCTGTTGCGCCGGGGGTGTGGGCTGTTCAAGGAGCGAGATCCGATAAAGGCATGTCGTGCGCGTAGAAATTGAGGTCCGCGAAGTCGTAGATATGATACTGCCAGATCGTTTCCTTGCCGCCTTTTTCAAATGTGCAATTCAGCCCCCCGGCCAATGTGACCTTCGTGCCATCAACGTGCGCCCCGGCGATTTCGGCCTCGTAGGCCTCCTGCGTCCGGAACTCGTTCCACCCATAAAAGTTGGCACAGGCATACTTCAACGCGGCTTCGTCTGGCGAGACGGGCGACCGGACAGGCCCGACCTCGACCTTGAAGCGGATAGCTCTCTTGACTGTGTCGATGTAGAACATGCTGCCATGCGGCGTCGCGATCATCGCGGAGAAAAGATCGGGATCGAAATAGACGGCGTAGCTGGGGCCGCTGCTCATCAGCCGCCGGCTGAATTCCGCCAAGGTCTGCAGGGCAACGTCATAGGCCCGTGTGACGTTCGCCTCGTCGTATTGCCCCTTGGTCACTTCCAGCCGGGGGGCGTGCAGGCCGAGCCGCGCGGTCGGGTGCATCGTGCGCCAGGGGTGATGGCCGAGTTGCCAGCTTTCGTCATCCGGGTTTCCGAATTCCACCTCGTCGGCGATATAGGTTCCCGACATGAAAATGATCGAGCAGGCGCTTTCGCAAGTGGTGCCGGCCTCCAGCCGGGTGCCGATCCCAACTTGCCGTATGTATTCGCCGATGGCGATGCCTTCGAGGAAAGAGCCGCCGGGACTGTCGAGGCAGACGACCACCTGCGGGTCGGTCGGCAGTGCCTTGAACGCGTCGAGGTCGCCCTTTGCCACCTGCCCATCGAAGCGATGGGTGCAGCCCGGACGCGGTGAGGGGTGGCGATCATCATAGGGGAGCGGCCCGACAGCCGAAAGCGTGCCCGAAAAAAGTGGCAATGGCAGAAAAAGGCAGATGGCGAGAAGGGGAAAGAGGCGCATGACATTGGTCTTGGGGACAATGGACTACGCGCAGGTTCGGGAATCCTGCCCCGGCTGTCAACGCGCCTATGCGCTTTCCGCCGTATCCAGTTTTTCCAGCGCCTTTTCCCAGAGTCCCTCGGCCTTGTGCAGCCCGTCCATGACCTCGGCGTATTTCTTGTTCCAGGTCTCCAGCTCACCCAGGCGGCTGTCCTCGTAGAGAGAGGGGTCGGCCAGCTTTTTCGCCAGCTTTTCGCGCATGTCCTCCAGCTTGCCCACGCGGTCCTCGCATTTGCGGACCTCGGCGCGCAGGTCGAGGATCTGGTCGCGCGAGGGGCGTTTGGGCTTTTCGACGGGTTTGGCCGGTTTCGCGGGCGCATCGCGCGACAAGAGCATGGCGCGATAGGCGTCGAGATCGTCCTCGTAGGGTTTCACCGTGCCGTCGCCCACCAGCCACAGCCGGTCGGCCACCATCGACAAGAGGTGCATGTCGTGGCTGACCAGGATCACCGCGCCGGAATAGGCGGTCAGCGCCTCGACCAGTGCCTCGCGCGATTCAATGTCGAGGTGGTTGGTCGGTTCGTCCAGGATCAGCAGGTGTGGCGCGTCGAGCGTTGCCAGGAGCAGCGACAGGCGCGCCTTCTGGCCGCCTGACAGCCGCCCGACCGCTGTTTCCGCCTGCGCGGCCATCAGGCCGAAGCTGGCCAGTTGGGCGCGGAGTTTCGCCGGCGGCGTGCCGGGACGTTCCCGTTGCAGGTGCTGGATCGGCGTTTCGTCCAGATGCAGTTCATCCACCTGGTGCTGGGCAAAGTACCCGATGCGCAGCTTGGACGAGCGGCTCATATGGCCGTCCATCAGCGGGAGGCGGTCGGAGAGGAGCTTCGACAGGGTCGATTTGCCCTGGCCGTTCTTGCCCAGGAGCGCGATCCGGTCGTCCTGGTCGATGCGCAGGTTCAGGCGGCTCAGCACCGGCTTGCCGTCATAGCCGGTCACGCCGCCCTCGATGTTGATGATCGGGGGCGAAAGCTCATCGGGCTGGGCAAAGGTGAAGACCCGCTTGGCGGCCTCCTCGGGCGCGGTGATCATGTCCATGCGTTCGATCATCTTGAGGCGGGACTGGGCCTGTTTCGCCTTCGAGGCCTTGGCACGGAAACGGTCGACGAAGCTTTGCAGGTGGGCGCGGCGCTGGTCCTGCTTTTTTGCCATCGCGGCGGCCTGGGCGCGTTTTTCGGCGCGCAGCTTGGCAAAGCCATCGTAGGGCGTGCCGTAGTAGGTCAGCTTGCGGTCCTCGAGGTGCAGGATGCTGCCCACGGCGCGGTTCAGCAGACCCCGGTCGTGGGAAATCACGATGACCGTGTGCGGGTATCTTGCCAGGTAGGATTCGAGCCAGAGCGCGCCTTCGAGATCGAGGTAGTTCGTCGGTTCGTCGAGCAGCAGCAGGTCGGGCTGGGCGAACAGAACACCGGCCAGCGCCACGCGCATCCGCCAACCGCCCGAAAAGGCAGAGCAGGGCTGTTTCTGCTGCGCGTCGTCAAAGCCCAACCCGCGCAGGATGGTCGAGGCGCGGGCTTCGGCGCTCCATGCGTCGATGTCGGCCAGCCGGGTCTGCACCTCTGCGATGCGGTGCGCGTCGGTGGCGGTTTCCGCCTCGGCCATCAGGGCGGCGCGTTCTGTATCCGCTTCCAGCACCGTGTCGATCAGCGAGGTCTCGGACGAGGGGACCTCCTGGCTGACGCCGCCGATGCGGGCGCGCGAGGGCAGGGAGATTTCGCCGTTGTCGAGCGTCAGTTCCCCCCGGATCAGGCGAAAGAGCGTTGTCTTGCCCGCACCGTTGGGACCGACGAGGCCGACCTTGTGGCCCTCGGGTATGGTGGCGGAGGCGTCCTCGAAGAGCGGGCGGCCCTCGACGGAATAGGCGATGGAGTCGATCCTGAGCATGGCGGGGCTGTAGCAGAGGCTGCGGGAAGGGGCCAGAGCCCGTCTTGGGGAGGGCTGTGCAAGGCCGCTCTCCGCCTTGGCGACAGATCCATGACAGGGCTTTTCAAGATGCGGGGGGCGTGCTAGGCGCCAGCGCAGAATTCGGCCGGGCGAACCGGCCCCGAACCGCGAGGAAGACAGACATGGCCACCGAACGCACCCTTTCGATCATCAAACCCGACGCCACCAAGCGCAACCTGACCGGCAAGATCAACGCCAAGTTCGAAGATGCGGGCCTGCGCATCATCGCGCAGAAGCGCATCCAGCTGACCAAGGCGCAGGCCGGCCAGTTCTACGCCGTGCACGCCGAGCGTCCCTTCTACGACGAACTGTGCGAATTCATGGCCTCCGAGCCGGTTGTCGTTCAGGTTCTGGAAGGCGAAGGCGCCATCCTGAAGAACCGCGAAGTCATGGGCGCGACCAACCCCGCCGATGCGGCACCGGGCACCATCCGCGCCGAGTTCGCGGAATCCGTGGGTGAAAACTCGGTCCACGGCTCCGACGCGCCGGAAACCGCCAAGGAAGAGATCGCCTTCTTCTTCTCGGGTCTCGAACTGGTCGGCTAAGCCGTCATCGAGCTCTGAAATGCGATGCCGTCTCCGGGGCTCCGGGGGCGGCATTTTTTCGTTCGGATGTCGCGGGCGCTGCGGGATCAGCGGCGTTCGATCACGCCGATCTCGTTCAGGATGCGGTCGAGTGCGGTTTGCGGTGTGGCGGTCGTCTGTGCCTTGAGCGCGTCGAACTGGACGCGCAGGGCGTCCTTTTCCGCGCCCTTGCAGTCGTTCCAGGGGCGGCCCTGAAGGGCCATGTGCAGGACGTAGTAGCCGATGAAATGCGGACGTTCGCCAGAGACCAGCAGCTTGCGGTAGGCCTCATGCGCGCCGAGTGCGCGCAGGGTTTCGGCGTCGGGGATGCCCGCAGCGGTGCAGGCCCTTTCGAAGGCGGGGCCGAGATTGCGGATGGTGCTGATTGCCGTGCCGCTCATGTCAGCATGGGATTGACGGTGGCAAAGGGCAGGGCGTCGGCCAGCGGATCGAACTGACCCTTGGTGAACATCGCCTGTCCGGCGTCGTGGATCGTGCGCCAAGTGGTACGGGCCAGCGCCGAGCCGAGCGAAAGGCGCGCCACGCCCAGGGCGGCGAACTCTGCGCGGGAGAATTGCGCGAAGGGGCCGGACACCAGCGCGTTGAAGGGCAGGCCGGTGGCCTTGACCAGCCGCCCGAGCGCCTCCATCGAGGGCGGACCGGGGACATAGACGGCGTCAGCGCCCGCGGCCTCGAAAGCCTGGATGCGGCGCGTGGCCTCTGCCTCGTCATAGTGGCCCGTCAGGAGGCCGTCGGCGCGGGCCACCAACATGAAATCGCGGGGCAGGGCGCGTGCGGCGGATGCGGCGGCGTGGATGCGCTCTGCTGCAAGCGGCGCGTCATATGGCGCGTCATCCGGCAGGGCCGTGTCCTCGATGCAGATGCCCGCAAGGCCGGCCTCGGCGGCAAGGCGCACGGTTTCGGCGCAGGTTTCTGGCGCCTCGCCAAAACCGTTCTCGAAATCGCCGGACACGGGGACATTGACGGCGGCCACGAGGTCCTGCGCGTGGGCCAGCGCCTCGTCCCGGGTGAGCGTGCCCATGTCCGGTCGTCCGAGGGTAAAGGCATGGGCGGCAGAGGAGGTGGCGATGGCCTGCGCCCCCAGGGCCACCAGCATCTTGGCGGACCCCGCGTCCCAGGCATTCGCAAGAATGAAGGGATCGCCGGGGCGGTGCATCTGTCGGAAGCTGTCAGGCATGGGCGCGGGCCTTGGTTTCGGCAAAGCTGCACAGCGTGTGCAGCGCCTCTGCCAGGCGGTCATCGGCCACGGTCAGCGCCACGCGGACATGCCCGGCGGCGGACTTGCCGAAGCTGTCCCCCGGCATGACCGCGATGCGGTGATCGTCCAGCAGAGCCTCGGCAAAGTCGCGGCCCGAGAGACCCGTCGCACGGATGTCGAGCATGAGGTACATGGCGCCCTGCGCGGGGATGGCCTTGACCGTGTTCTGCCCCTCGATCACCGACAGGGCGAGGTCGCGGCGGCGGCGGAAGGGTTCGGCGATCTGTTGTTCGAGTTCGGCGCCCTGTTCCAGCGCAAAGAGCGCGCCGTCCTGGATGTAGCCGGGCACGCCGTAGGTGGTGGCGGTGGCAAGGTCGATGAGCCGGTCGATGGCCTCTGTCGGGCCGACGAGCCAGCCGGCGCGGGACCCTGTCATGGCGTGGCTTTTCGACATGGAACCGACAATCAGCGTGCGGTCCACCATGCCCGGAAGGCTGCGCGGGCTGACGTGGGCGCCTTGCCAGACCTGGGTGTCGTAGACCTCGTCCGAGATCAGCCAGAGGTCGTTGTCCGTGCAGGCCTGGGCGATCTCTTTGAGCGTTTCCTGGGGGTAGACCATGCCGGTGGGATTGTTGGGCGTGTTGACCAGCAGGCTTTTGGCGTTTGTGTCGCGGGCGGCGGCCTGGATGGCCTCGCCGCGCGGCAGAAACGCGTCGGCGGCCCGCGTGGCAACGGGCACCGCGCGGCCGGAGGCGGCGCGGATCGTGCCGGGGTAGGTGGCGTAATAGGGGTCGATGTAGAGCGCGGCATCTCCGGGCGTCAGCACGGCCATGTGCGCCGCGAAGAGCGCCGCCTGCCCGCCGGGAGTGATGAGCACATTGTCGGGCGTGGTGGGCACGCCGGTGCGCCGGGTGATGCGGCTGGCCACCGCCTCGCGCAGGGCGGAGACGCCGGGGACCATCGCGTAACCCGTGTGGCCGCCGCGGGCGGCGTCATGAATCGCCTGCAGGATCGCGGGATCGGTGCCGATGTCATGTTCACCGATGGTCAGTTCGGTCACAGGCTCGCCCGCGGCGACGAGCGCGCGGGCGCGGTAGAACACCTCCCAGCCGTCGGAGCCGCCTTCGTTGAGCGTGGTGATACGGGAAGAGAGCTGGGGCATGTTGTTGTCCTTTCGTGGAAATGTCTTGCCAGAGCCGTCACGGCGCGGCAAGCCGCTTCTCCCGGCGTTAATTCCGGGTTCATAATCGTAAATGAAATCAATTGTTTGCGACCGCTCCCCCGATTGACCCAGCGCGCGGTCGACCGTATGGTTTCAGACATGCTGGACGAGGTACGGCAGGCGGCCCCCGGGGGAACCCCTTGGGGCCGTTTTTCGTGCCCTGCCACCCAGGAGGGGCAACCTACAGGCAAAAAAGGTGTCGAGCATGAGCAGTGCAGAGCAGAACCAAGAAGAACCGCGCATCGTCATCATCGCCAGCGAGCGGTGCGAGCGACTGCGCAGGCAGCGTGACCGGGCAACGGCCACGATCGCGGAGCTCGTCGATCAGATCGGCGAACTGCAGGACAGGGCGAAAAGAGGGGATATCGCGAAGAAGTCCGAGGCGAGCAGCGCCCTGGGCGAGTTGAGGTACTGGCTGCGCGCAGCCCGGGAAACGGAGTTGGAACTTGAAGAGATCATCCGAAAGGAAGAGGGAATCAGCGACGTCTACGGACTCGACCTCGAGGCGGCCCGACTTGCGGTCGGGTGCCGCCTGGATAGCCTCCGGGCCTGCTGTGTTGAAGGACAGGTTCCTGGATGAAATGACCGAGGGGGAGCGCATGGCGCTCCCCTACCTGTTTGAGTTCTGGGCCCATGCGCACCAGCTGCCGCCGGAAGGCGACTGGCGCAGCTGGGTGATCCTGGGCGGGCGCGGCGCGGGCAAGACCCGCGCCGGGTCGGAATGGGTGCGGGCGCAGGTCGAGGGGGCCAAGCCGCTGGACAAGGGCCGGTGCAGGCGCATCGCGCTGATCGGCGAGACTTACGACCAGGTGCGCGAGGTGATGATCTATGGCGACAGCGGGATCATGAATTGCACGCCGCCGGACCGGAAACCGAAATACGTCTCGACCCGGCGGACGCTGGTCTGGCCCAACGGGGCCGAGGCGATGGTGTTTTCGGCACAGGACCCGGAGGCGCTGCGCGGGCCGCAGTTCGATGGCGCCTGGGCGGATGAATTCGCCAAGTGGAAGAAGGCACAGGATGTCTGGGACATGTTGCAGTTCGGGTTGCGGCTGGGCGAGGCGCCCCGGGTTTGCGTGACGACGACGCCGCGCAACGTGGGGGTGCTGAAGGCGTTGCTGGAGCTGCCCTCGACCGTATCGACCCACGCCCGGACCGAGGCCAACCAGGCGCACCTGGCCGAGACATTCCTGGAGGAGGTGCGGACTCGTTACGAGGGGCAGTCGCTGGGCTTGCAGGAGCTGGACGGTGTGTTGCTGGACCAGGTGGATGGCGCGCTCTGGACGCGGGAGATGCTGGATGGCGCGCGCGCCGGGCGGCTGCCCGACATGGACCGGGTCGTGGTGGCGGTGGATCCGCCGGCGGGGGCAGGGGCGCGGGCCGATGCCTGCGGGATCGTCGTGGCCGGGCTGGTCGACAGCGATGATCCGCGCGCGCGGCGGGCCTATGTGCTGGAGGACGCTTCTGTCCAGGGATTGTCACCCGTCGGCTGGGCGACGGCAGCCATCGAGGCGGCGGCCCGCTGGCAGGCCGACCGGGTTGTGGCCGAGGTCAACCAGGGCGGCGCGATGGTGGAGGCCACCTTGCGCCAGGTCGATCCCTATGTCGCCTACAAGGCGGTGCATGCCTCGCAGGGGAAATCGCTGAGGGCCGAGCCGGTGGCGGCGCTGTACGAGCAGGGGCGAGTGAAGCACGCGGTCGGGCTGGCAGAGCTGGAGGCGCAGATGTGCATGATGACGCCGGAAGGCTACCTGGGGTCGGGCAGTCCGGACCGGGTGGATGCACTGGTCTGGGCGCTGAGCGAGCTGATGCTGGGTATTCGTCCGGTGAAGCGTGCGCCGCAGGTGCGGGTGTTGTGACCCTGGCGGCGGGGCGAATCCTCCCCCTGGAGTGTGGCATGCGGATGCATTGATCCGCGTCCGGCGGAATTTGGGCCTGTCGGAGCGAGGGGCCAGCCCCTCGCGCTCCCCGGAGGTATTTTCCGCCCAAAGAAACATGGGGGCGACGAGCATGTTGCGGTGTTGCGCATCGTCCGGACGGTGGTGTGACGCGGCCTTAAGGCGGTTTTCCTAGATTGCCTCAAGAGACGCGGAGGTGGGCAGCCTCCGGGCCAGTTCAGAAGACGGAACAGACCGGTAGCGCGCGGATCGGCGGTTCGCGCGGACGGGACGGGTGCGGGCCGCGGGGCGCGCCGCCCTGGGAAAAGGAGCGACTTGGCATGGTATTCGATTTTCTGCGGCGGGGCGGACAGGGTGACGAGGTGCAGGGTGCGCCCCAGGCCAAGGCCTCGGCGACGGGGCGCCTGGTGGCGCATCTGAACGGGGGGCGCGTGGCCTGGAGCCCGCGCGATACCGTTTCGCTGACCAAGCAGGCCTTTGCCGGCAACCCGGTAGGGTTTCGCGCGGTCAAGCTGATCGCCGAGGCGGCGGCGGCGCTGCCGCTGGTCCTGCAGGACAATGCGACGCGATTTGCCGAGCATCCGATCCTCAAACTGGTGGCCGCACCGAACCCGGCCCAGGGGCGGGCCGAGCTGTTCGAGGCGCTCTATGGTCAGCTGCTGCTGTCCGGAGACGGCTATGTCGAGGCGGTGGCGGGCGAAAGCGGGCTGCCCTTTGAGCTGCACGTGTTGCGCAGCGACCGGATGAGCGTGGTGCCCGGTGCCGACGGCTGGCCGGTGGCCTATGAATACGCGGTTGGTGGGCGCAAGCACCGCTTTGGCGTGACGGGGCCGGTCTCGCCGATCTGCCATGTGAAGGCCTTTCATCCGCAGGACGATCACTATGGCTTGTCACCCTTGCAGGCGGCGGCGCAGGCGGTGGATGTGCACAATGCGGCCTCGCGCTGGTCGAAGGGGTTGCTGGACAATGCGGCGCGGCCCTCGGGTGCGATCGTCTGGACGGGATCGGACGGGCAGGGCCACCTGAGCCCGGAACAGTTCGAGCGCCTGCAATCCGAGATGGAGATGCACCACCAGGGCGCACGCAATGCCGGGCGGCCGATGCTTCTGGAAGGCGGACTGGACTGGAAGCCGATGGGTTTTTCGCCCTCGGACATGGAGTTCCAGAAGACCAAGGAAGCGGCGGCGCGCGAGATCGCCGTGGCCTTTGGCGTGCCGCCCATGATGCTGGGGATCCCGGGCGAGGCGACCTATGCCAACTACGCCGAGGCGCACCGGGCCTTCTATCGCCAGACGGTTCTGCCGCTGGCCACCAAGGTTGCGGCAAGTGTTGGGCGCTGGCTGTCGTCCTGGAGCGGCGAGGACGTGGTCCTGGCGCCCGACCTGGATCAGGTGCCGGCGCTGGCGACCGAGCGCGATGCGCAGTGGAACCGGGTGGCGCAGGCAGATTTCCTGACCCGCGCCGAAAAGCGCCGGATGCTGGGCCTGCCCGCCGAGGCGGAGGAGGACATCAGTGACTGACCTGCGTTCGCGACACGAGGCTTTTGCCTGTGCGCCGGGATTGCGCCTGGAGGCGCATGAACGGGTGAGCAAGTTGCAGTTCGATGCGCTGACGGACCGTTTCGAACGGTTGGAGGCCTTGATCGAGCGGTTGGAGCGGCGGCTGTGGCTGACGGTCTACGGGGTAGCGGGGGCGATCCTTGCGGATCTGTTCCAGGGCTTTCTGAACGCGGCGCCCTGAGAGGCCGAACCGCGAACCTAGCAGAGGGATCGAGATGGAACTTGAGCACAAATTCTGCCGCTTCGACGCGGATGTGACCGTCGAGGGGCGTGACATCGAGGGCTATGCCTCGTTGTTCGGCGCCTGCGACCAGGGCGGCGACGTGGTGGCCAGGGGGGCCTATGCACGGTCGCTGAAACGGCTGGCGGGCGAAGGGCGCGCGGTCAAGATGTTGTGGCAGCACGACCCGGCCCAGCCCATCGGTATCTGGCAGGAGGTGCGTGAGGATGAGCGCGGTCTCTACGTCAAGGGGCGCCTGCTGGACAGCGTTGAACGTGGCCGCGAGGCGGCGGCGCTGATCGCGGCGGGCGCCATCGACGGGTTGTCGATCGGCTATCGCACGCTGAAGGCCACGAAGAATGACAAGGGCCATCGGGTCCTGACGGAACTGGAGCTTTGGGAAGTGTCGCTGGTGACCTTTCCGATGCTGCCCAGTGCGCGGGTCGCGTCCAAGGGGGAGACCCCCGACGACATCGCCCTGCGCGATCTGGCGGAGGCCCTTGAGGGCATGCGCCGCAACCTGGCGGGCGGCTGACGCGCGTCACTCACGACACTGCCCTCGAGCAGCAGAGCGGCAGGGCAATCACGAAGGAACGAAGGATGAGCGACACCGGGACCAAGTCTCGGACCGGGGAAGATCTGTCTCCGGTCGCCCGGGTGAGTGCCGCGATGGCGGGACTGATCGGGGACTACAAGGCCCTGCAGGCCGACCTTGAAGAGAAGCTTCAGAAACAGGAAGAGCGACTGACCATGCTGGATCACAAGACCGCGAAAGCGAACCGTCCGGCGCTTTCGACCCGTACCGAGGTCGAGGCCCCCCACCTGAAGGCGTTCGACGCCTACCTGCGCACCGGCGACGACGATGCCCTGCGCGGCCTTGAGCTGGAAGGCAAGGCCATGTCCACCGCGATCAACTCGGACGGCGGGTTCCTGGTGGATCCCGAGACCGCGCAGACCATCAAGTCCAAGCTGGACTCCAAGGTCTCGATCCGTGCGATTTCCAGCGTGGTGAATGTCGAGGCCTCGTCCTTTGACGTGCTGATCGACCAGAACGACACCGGCGCCGGCTGGGCCAACGAGACCTCGTCGACCGCCGAGACCGGGACCCCCACGATCGAGCGGATCTCGATCCCGCTCTACGAGTTGAACGCGATGCCCAAGGTGTCGCAGCGCTTGCTGGACGACAGCGCCTTCGACGTTGAAAGCTGGCTTGCGGCGCGGATCGCGGACAAGTTCGTGCGGGCCGAGGCGGCGGCCTTCGTCAACGGCGACGGTATCGACAAGCCGACCGGCTTTCTGACCCATCCGACGGTCGAGAACGACAGCTGGACCTGGGGCAACCTGGGGTACAAGGCATCGGGGTCGGCGAGCGACCTGGGCAATGGCGATGTGCTGATCGACGTGACCTATGCGCTGGATTCGCGCTATCGCGCCAATGCGAGCTTCGTGATGAACTCGAAGACCGCCGCGGCGATCCGCAAGCTCAAGGACAATGACGGGCGTCACCTGTGGAACGACGGGCTTGCTGCCGGTGAACCTGCCCGCCTGCTGGGTTATCCTGTCCTGATCGTCGAGGACATGCCCGATGTCGAGGCCGACGCTTACCCGATCGCCTTTGGTGACTTCGGGGCCGGCTATACCGTTGCCGAGCGTCCGGACCTGCGTGTGTTGCGCGACCCCTTCAGCGCCAAGCCGCACGTCCTGTTCTATGCCACCAAGCGCGTGGGCGGCGATGTGAGCGATTTCGCGGCCATCAAGCTGCTGCGCGTCGCGGTCAGCTGAGCCAGGCCATGAGATGGGGGGCGGGCCCTTGGGCCCGTCTCTCTGGGGCGCGCGCCTGTTCATGTTGTCCAGCTACCCCTCCGCCCGTGCAACCTGGGCGGCGCGCGCCCAACCGCCTGGCGGACTAGGGATGGTCGAGGATTTCGGAGAAGAAGCATGATGTTGGTGGAAGAAACCCAGGTGCCGGAGGCGGCGCTTCCGATTGGTGCCTTGAAGGACCATCTGCTGCTGGGCAGCGGTTTTACCGAGAGCGATTTGCAGGATCCGGTTCTGATCTCGTTCCTGCGTGCGGCCTTGGCCGCCATCGAAGGACGGACGAGCAAGGCGCTGATCAGCCGGGGTTTTCTGATGACGCTGGATCGCTGGGCATCCTGTGAGGGACAGCGGTTGCCGGTGGCGCCGGTACAGGCGGTCACGGAGGTGACAGTTGTCGATGCCTACGGTTCGGCAACCACCATCGATCCTGGTGCCTACCGGCTGCAGAAGGATGCCTTTGAGCCGAGGCTTCGGCCCACCGGGACAAGTCTTCCGGGTGTTCCCACGGGCGGATCGGTGGAGATCCGTTTCGACGCGGGATACGGGGCGACGTTCGACGCAGTGCCGGCGGACCTGAGACAGGCGGTCCTGATGTTGGCAGCGCACTACTACGAGTATCGCAGCGACACGGCGCTGAGCCAGGGATGCATGCCCTTTGGCGTGACGAGCCTGATAGCCCGCTACCGTCCGGTACGCATGGGGCTGGGCGCATGAGCCGCAGGGTAAACAGGCGCTTGGTTCTGGAGGCGCCGCAGCGTGTCGGCGATGGAGCCGGCGGGTTCGAGGAAACCTGGACCGCGCTGGGCACGCTCTGGGCCGAGGTCAAGCCTCGGACCGGGCGGCTGGCCCGGGGCGAGACCGGTGAGATTTCCATCGGCGGGTTCAAGATCACGGTGCGTGGCGCACCGCAGGGGCATTCCGATCGTCCTGGGCCAGGACAACGATTCCGCATGGGCACGCGGCTGTTCCGGATCGAGTCGGTGACCGAGCAGGAGCCTTCGGGTCTCTACCTGATTTGCGAATGCCAGGAGGAGCTTTCGGCATGAGTTACGCGGTTGCGAGCGCCCTGCAGGCCTCTGTCTTTACCCGTCTTCAGGGAGACGCGGCGCTGAGTGCGCTGGTGGGGGCCGACATCTACGATGCGCTGCCCACGGGCAACTTGCCACCGATTTATGTCGCGCTGGGTCCTGAGACGGCGAGGGACGCGGGAGACCAAAGCGGGTCGGGAGCCTGGCACAGGTTCGTCGTCTCGGTGGTGACATCCAAGTCGGGCTTTCAGACCGCCAAAGATGCAGCGGCGGCGATCAGCGATGCACTGCACGGTGCCGACCTGATGCTGGCCCGGGGCCGCCTGGTCGGCCTGTGGTTCGAGAAGGCAAAGGCAAAGCGCGAGAGCCGTGGCTTGCGGTGCATCGACCTGACCTTTCGCGCTCGGGTCGAGGACGCCAGTGCGCCGTGAAGGCGCAGCCGGGGATGAATGAAAACTTTTTGCAGGAGTGAAAGCAATGGCGGCACAGAACGGGAAAGACCTGCTGATCAAGGTCGACGTGAGCGGCACTTTCGAAACGCTGGCGGGACTGCGCGCGACGCGCATCAGTTTCAACGCCGAGCAGGTGGATGTGACCACATTGGAAAGCACCGGGGGCTGGCGGGAACTGCTGGCGGGTGCCGGTGTGAAATCGGCCAATCTGAGCGGGTCGGGCGTGTTCAAGGATGGGGCCACGGACGAACGCGCGCGCCAGATCTTCTTTGACGGTGTAACACCGGCCTTCCAGGTGATCATCCCGGATTTCGGCACGGTCGAAGGCCCCTTCCAGGTGACGTCGATCGAGTATGCCGGGGCACATGACGGCGAGGCGACCTATGAACTGGCGCTGGCCTCGGCGGGCGCGCTCAGCTTCACGGCGGCGTAAGTCATGGGCAATCCGTGGCGAGGGGACGTGGTGCTGGTCATCGAAGGCCAGAGCCACGTGATGCGGCTGACGTTGGGTGCGTTGGCGGAACTGGAAGCCGGGCTGGCAAGCGGATCGCTCGTCGACCTGGTGCAGCGTTTCGAAACGGGAGGGTTCAGCACGCGTGACGTGCTGGCGTTGATCGTGGCGGGCTTGCGCGGCGGGGGCTGGACCGGGCAGGCCTCGGATCTTCTGTCCGCAGAGATCGAAGGAGGTCCGATGGCTGCGGCGCGCGCGGCGGCCGAGTTGTTGGCACGCGCCTTCATGCTGCCGGAGACCAGTGATGGCGGGGTTTGATTGGCCGACCCTCATGCGCGCGGGGATGAAGGGTCTTGGCCTCAAACCCTGGGAGTTCTGGGCGCTGACGCCCGCAGAGCTGCAACTGATGCTGGGCGAGGGAGACGGCACGAAACCAATGGGACGGACACGGTTGACGGAACTGATGTCGGCCTTTCCCGACGAAATGCGAGGTGACGGAACATGATCGAGGATCTTGATGACCAGGTCGAGGCGCTGGAGACCTCTTTGGGAGGCGCCATCGGGATGGCGGCGCAATTTGATGCCGAATTGAAACGCATTCATGAGACCTTTTCCGCGACCAGCCGAGGAGCCACGAAGTTGGAAGCGACGTTGAGCCGGGGGGTGGCCAGGGCCATCGACGGGGTCGTTCTGGATGGCATGAAATTGTCCGACGCGCTCCGTACGGTCGCGCAATCCATGATCGACGCAGCCTGGAAGGCGGCCGTGACACCGGTCGCCAACCATGTCGGTGGGCTATTGTCGTCTGCTGTATCGGGCGTGTTTGGCGGCTTTTCGCCCTTTGCCGACGGCGCAGGATTCTCGCAGGGCCGGGTGATGCCCTTTGCCAATGGCGGCGTTGTCGCCAGCCCGACCTATTTCCCGATGCGCGGCGGCACCGGGCTGATGGGCGAAGCAGGTCCTGAAGCGATCATGCCGCTGACCCGGGGCGCCGATGGCAAGCTAGGTGTGCGTGCCGAGGGTGGCGGCCAAGGGCCGGTGACGGTGGTCATGAATATTTCCACGCCGGATGTGGCGGGATTCCAGCGCAGCCAGAGTCAGATCGCAGCCCGCATGGGGCAGGCGCTGAGCCGTGGCGCGCGCAACCGCTGAGGGGGACGAAATGAGCTTTCACGAGGTGAGATTTCCGACTGACCTGAGCTTTGGCTCGGTCGGAGGACCGGAGCGACGCACGGATATCGTGACGCTGACGTCCGGCTATGAAGAGCGCAACACACCCTGGGCGCATTCCCGCAGACGCTACGACGCGGGGCTTGGCTTGCGGTCACTTGATGATTTGGCCGAACTGATCGCCTTTTTCGAAGCGCGGCAGGGGCAGCTATACGGGTTTCGCTGGAAGGATTGGGCGGATTTCAAATCCTGCGCGCCCTCTGCTGTGCCCGCGTCTTCTGATCAGGTGATCGGAACAGGTGATGGCGCGCGCGTCGGGTTTCAGTTGTCAAAGACGTACGCGTCAGGTGGCGCAAGCTATGTTCGGCCAGTGAACAAGCCCACAGCCGGGTCTGTCCTGGTCGAAGTCGACGGAATCCCGCTGACCGAAGGGACCGGGTTTTCCGTGGACATCGCCACGGGCATCGTGACCCTGCAAAGCGTGCCGGGTGTCGGTCAGGAGGTTCGGGCCGGGTTCGTCTTTGACGTTCCAGTGCGGTTCGATACGGACCGCATTCACGTCAGCGCGGGTTCCCTCAACGCGGGTCAGGTTCCTGATGTGCCTGTGGTGGAGGTTCGGGTCTGATGGGGGCGGAAGAGCTGCATACACACCTGTCGGGTGGTTTGACGACAGTAGCCCGTGCCTGGGCCGTGACCCGCAAGGATGGCCAGCGTCTAGGGTTCACCGACCATGATCGGGACCTGGCTTTCGACGGGCTGGTGTTCAGGGCCGACAGTGGCATGTCGGCGAGGGCGCTTAGCCAGTCAACCGGACTGTCGGTTGACAATTCCGAGGCAATGGGCGCCTTGAGTGCCAGTGCCATCAGTGAACCGGATATTGCAGCAGGCCGCTATGACGGGGCCGAGGTCGTGGCCTGGCTGGTGAACTGGGCAGATGTTTCTGCGCGGCGGATCATGTTCCGAGGAACCATCGGTGAAGTACGGCGCGGCGATGGTGCATTTCACGCCGAACTTCGCGGATTGACGGAAATGCTGAATCGTCCGGTTGGACGGGTGTATCAAAAGCCCTGCTCGGCAGTGCTGGGAGATGCCCAGTGTGGCTTTGACCTGTCGTCCGGCGGATACGTTCACTCAGGCCCGCTGATTGCCGTTGAGCAAGGCCGCGTGTTCCTGGCAGCGGACCTGTCCGGCTTTGCCATCGGGTGGTTCCAACGTGGCAAACTGGACGTGCTGACCGGTGAGGCCAAAGGGTTAGGGGGCGCGATCAAACGGGACCATCTGCGCAAGGATGGGTCCCGGGCGATAGAGCTTTGGGAGCCCTTGCGGGCGGTGCCTCAGACCGGTGATCAGGTGCGCCTAACGGCGGGATGTGACCGACGCTTTGAAACCTGTCGCCTGAAGTTCGGAAACCACTTGAACTTCAGGGGGTTCCCCGATTTGCCCGAGGAAGACTGGATCACCGTTCATCCCAGCTATGCGAAACGACTGGACGGCGGAAGCCGCAGATGAACCGGGTTGTGGCGGCGGCACGAGGCTGGATCGGCACGCCCTATGTCCATCAGGCCTCTTGCAAGGGGGCGGGGTGCGATTGTCTGGGGTTGTTGCGAGGTGTCTGGCGCGAGGTGATCGGTGAAGAACCCGAAACCGTGCCCGCCTACAGCAAGGACTGGTCTGAACCCGAAGGTGAGGAACGCCTTTGGCGGGCCGGCCTTCGGCACATGGCGGTCAAGCGTCCCGATGATCAGGCCGAAGGGGATGTTCTTCTGTTCCGGATGCGCGACGGGGCGGTGGCCAAGCATCTCGGCCTACAAGCGCAGGTAGGACCGGGGGCAAGTTTCATCCACGCGTACAGCGGACATGGCGTGATTGAGAGCGCCCTGAGCGCGCCCTGGGCGCGGCGGGTCGTGGCCCGCTTTGCCCTTCCTTTGGAGATAGAGTGATGGCGACGATCCTTCTTTCCGCCGCGGGTGCGGCAATCGGCAGTTCCATTGGCGGCTCTGTCCTTGGCCTTTCGATGACAGCGGTTGGTCGATTCATCGGGGCCTCCATCGGTCGTTCCCTGGACCAGCGTCTGCTGGGGACCGGGTCAGAGGCGGTGGAGACTGGCAAGATCGACCGGTTTCGCCTGACCGGCGCCGGAGAGGGGGCGCCCATTGCGCAGGTCTATGGGCGTATGCGTGTTGGCGGACACGTGATCTGGGCGACCGAGTTCAAGGAGCGCGTCCGTGAATCCGGTGGTTCCGGAAAGGGGGCACCTCCCCAGCCCACAATTCGGGAATTCAGCTACTCTGTGAGCCTGGCCCTGGCGCTCTGCGAAGGTCAGATCACCTCGGTCAACAGGGTCTGGGCGGATGGCGCCGAGATCGCCGTGGATGACCTGAATATGCGGGTTTACGCCGGGACACAGAGTCAGCTGCCTGATCCCAAGATCGAGGCGGTCGAGGGCACAGGGCAGGTGCCCGCTTATCGCGGCACGGCTTACGTGGTCATTGAGGACCTGCGGCTGGAACGCTTTGGCAACCGCGTTCCTCAATTCAGTTTCGAAGTCACGCGCCCGGAATTGTCGACGGGGGAGCTTCCCGATCTGGTTCGGGGCGTCGCCATGATCCCCGGCACTGGTGAATACGCCCTCGCCACCGATCCGATCTATATGCGGCATGCTGCGAGCGCGCAGGACAACCCGTTTGGTATTGGTGCGAAGGGCAAGGCCGTCGCCAATGTCAACTCGCCTTCCGAAGCGCCAGATTTCAACACATCAATCAAACAACTGGGCGACGAGGCACCGAATTGCGGTGCCGCCTCACTGATCGTGAGCTGGTTCGGGGATGACTTGCGCTGCGGCAGTTGCACTATTCGCCCCAAGATCGAGCAGACCGAGCATGAGGCAAAGTCCATGCCCTGGTCAGTCGCGGGGATAGATCGGAGCTTGGCAGAGATCGTGCCCCAAAGCGATGGGCGGCCGGTTTACGGAGGTACGCCGACCGATGCCTCCGTGATTCAGGCAATCCAAAAAATGCAGGCTGAGGGCCTCGGGGTCATGTACTATCCCTTTGTCCTGATGGATCAGATGCCCGGGAATGATCTGCCAGACCCCTGGACAGGGACGGTGGAACAGGCCGCTTTGCCCTGGCGTGGTCGAATCACGCTGAGTGCGGCGCCCGGACAACCCGGGTCTCCGGACGGGACTGCTGCGGCTGATGCGGAGATTGCCGCCTTCTTTGGTACGGCTTCTGCCAGCGACTTCTCGGTGAATGGGGGGGCGGTTGGCTACTCTGGTCCGCAGGAATGGGGCTATCGACGCTTTATCCTGCACCAGGCGGCGCTTTGTGCGGCGGCCGGGGGGGTGGAAGCGTTCTGCATTGGCTCCGAGATGCGCGGTCTGACCCAGATCCGTGGCGCTACAGGATTTGCTGCGGTGGCCGCGCTGAAGGATCTTGCGACCGAGTGCCGGGCCTTGCTGGGCTCTTCCACCATGATCGGCTACGCGGCGGATTGGACAGAGTATTTCGGGTATCAGCCGAATGATGGCTCTGGCGACCTCTACTTTCACCTGGACCCTCTCTGGTCCGATGCCGAGATAGATTTCGTCGGGATCGACAACTACATGCCACTTTCCGACTGGCGTGATGGACAAGAGCACGCAGACGCAGGGTGGGGGAGCATCTACAATCAGGACTATCTGCGCGCCAATATCGAGGGCGGTGAAGGGTACGATTGGTTCTATGCCTCCGAGGCAGACCGGGACGCGCAAGTGCGCACACCGATCAGCGACGGGGCGCATGGCGAACCCTGGGTCTGGCGCTACAAGGACCTTCGCAACTGGTGGAGCAATCCGCACCATGAACGAATTGCCGGCGTAAGGCAGCCCACTGCGACCGCCTGGCAGCCGGAATCCAAACCGATCTGGTTCACCGAACTGGGGTGTGCGGCAATCGACAAGGGGACGAACCAACCCAACAAGTTTTTCGACCCGAAATCCTCGGAATCAAACCTGCCGCATTTTTCCAACGGTTTGCGGGATGATGCGATCCAACAGCAATACCTGAAGGCACAACTTGGCTATTGGGGGGAGGCCGGGAACAACCCCGTGTCGTTCGTCTATGGCGGGCAGATGCTGGATCTTGAGCGCTGTTTCGTCTGGGCCTGGGATGCGCGGCCCTATCCCTGGTTTCCGGCGGATGAGAAACTTTGGTCGGACGGGCCGAACTATCGGCGAGGGCATTGGCTGAACGGGCGACTGTCCATTCGCAGCCTTGCCTCAGTCGTGCGCGAAATCTGTTCCCGAGTGGGCTTGACGGATGTGGATACGAGCGACCTGCACGGGGTGGTGCGCGGCTATGTCGTGTCCCAGGTCAGTGATGCAAGACGGGCGCTGCAGCCGTTGATGCTGGCGCATGGGTTCGATGCCATAGAGAGGGACGGGAGGCTTGTTTTTCGGATGCGTCGGGGGCTGGGGCCGGTGGACATTCCGCGCGACGTGCTTGCGGTCAGTGACGAGATCGAGGGCGATCTGGCAGAAACGCGTGCAAGTGAGGCCGAAATGGCCGGGCGCGTGCGCGTCCATTTCGTCCTGGCGGATGCGGACCACCAGGTTGCGGCGGAAGAGGCCGTGCTGCCGGATGAGGCCATGCATGCGGTTTCGGAAACCGACATGCCGCTTGCCCTGACACGCGGCGAGGGGCGGCAGACGGCGGAACGCTGGCTGGCAGAGGCGAGGGTCTCACGAGACACCCTGCGCTTTGCCTTGCCTCCGTCGAAACTTGCGCTGGGCGCGGGTGACATCGTTCGATTGCCCTCAGACCGTGGTCCAACCCTGGCGCGGATCGACAAGGTCGAGATCATGGAGCACCAGATCGTAGATGCCGTCCGGATCGAGCTAGACGTATTCCTGCCGTCGGAGATGCCCGAGGAACCGCCCCAGGTCCGACCGTTCACGCCCGCCGTCCCGGTGACGCCGGTGTTCCTGGATGTGCCCCTTATCAGCGGGGATGAAGTGCCGCATGCGCCGCACCTTGCGCTGAGCGCGACACCCTGGTCTGACAGTGTCGCCGTATATGATGCCGCGCAAGACGCGGATTATGGGCTGAACGGCATCGTGGCCGCGCGGTCGGTAATCGGTCTTACCGAAACTGACCTGCCATCGGCTCGGGCAGGAGTGATCGACAACGGGGCGCCGCTTGAAGTGCGGTTGGCCAGTGGAGGCCTGCAATCGATCAGTGATGCGGCCCTACTTGGGGGCGGCAACCTGATGGCCATAGGCGACGGGACACCCGGAAACTGGGAGTTGTTTCAGTTCCGGGATGCCGAGTTGATCTCGGAAGGGCGTTGGCGCCTGTCACACCGTCTGCGCGGACAGGTGGGGAGTGATGGTTTGATGCCAACGTCTTGGCCCGCAGGTTCCTGGGTTGTCCTTCTCGATGGTACCCCGTCACAGATCGCACTCAAGTCCCTGCACAGGGGGCTGGAGCGCCATTACCGGATCGGACCGGCCAGTCAGACCTATGACCATCCGTCCTACGAACATCGTGTGCATGTCTTCGAAGGAAACGGCCTGCGGCCCTACAGACCCGCGCATTTGAACGCGGAACAAACGAACGGCGGCCTGGCTGTCCACTGGATCCGGCGCACTCGGATCGACGGAGATGGATGGGACCGCGCAGAGGTGCCCTTGGGCGAGGACAGCGAGGCTTACCAGGTGCGGGTGCGCCAGGGAGAGACGGTACTTCGGGACGTGACCGTCAACACCCCGGAATGGGCCTACGCGGCGTCAGAGATGGCCGTGGACGGCGCAAGCGGCACCATCACGCTATGCGTGGCCCAGGTTTCGGAACGGTATGGCGCCGGCCCATTTGCGGAACTGCAGGTGACAGTGTGAAACCGGTTCTGCCAGGGGATGTGATTGCGGCGGCACGGGCCTTGTTGCCCGCGCGCCCGATATGCGTTCGGAGCTGGCCCGCCGGCTTATAGACGAAGCATGTGCTGCCGACCTGCATTGCCAACGGACGGGGCGTGCGCATGTGCGCTGGGGCAACGGGACGCTCTCGGCGGCTGCACATGGGTGCGAAATGGGGCGGGAGACCTGTTTCGAAGACCCCGACTTTCTGGACTGCCAGGTGAAGATGCTCGACGCCCTGCGCGCCTTCTATCAGCCCGAGGCGCAGGAGATACAGCGCATCGCGGTCGGATCCAGTTCGAGGCGCTTGATGGCGATCTCTTCGCCGCAATCCTCGCAGTAGCCAAAGTCTCCGTCTTCGATGCGTGCCAGTGCCGCGACCAAAGCGCGGCGCTGGGCGTCACGGCGTGCCTGCGTTGCCTTGGCCATCGACTGGTTCAATAGTGCATCCTGACGCGACAGACGTCCTACCGCCTGCTGATCCAGTTCCACCGTCGATTGACTGTCGCGGCCCAGGGCGTCTTCTTCGCCCAGGGTCGTCAGCCGGTCGCGGATCATGGTCTGGAATCGGCGTGTCGCGGACTCATCCATATCGAAGATTTCCCCTATCACGGAATTGCGTTTCGATCGGGCAAGCCTATCTGATAGGGTCACGGCGTCAAAGGAGGACAGGCATGGCTGAAACGCGCGCACATCTGGCGGAGCTGGACCCGGTCTGGGCCCGCATTCGAAGCGAGGCCGAACAGGCCGTGATTGACGAGCCGCTGCTTGGCGGTTTGGTGCATTACTCAATCCTTCACCATCCCACGCTGGACAGGGCCCTGAGCTACCGGATCTCGCTGAAGCTCGCCAATCCCGAGATGTCCGAACAGATCCTGCGGGAGATCTGTGACGAGGCCTATGGCGAGGCGCCGGAGTTGGCGCTGTCCGCCCGGGCGGATATCGCGGCCACGTATGAACGTGACCCGGCCTGCCACCGATTCCTGCAGCCGCTGCTGTTCTTCAAGGGGTTCCAGGCGGTCCAAGCCTACCGCGTGGCGCATTGGCTCTGGACCCAAGGACGCCGTGACCTGGCCTATTTCTTCCAGATGCGCAGCTCCGAGGTCTTCGGCATCGACATTCACCCGGCCGCACGTATCGGCAAGGGCATCATGATCGACCATGCCCACTCCATTGTCATCGGTGAGACGGCTGTGGTGGGCGACAACGTCTCGATGCTGCATTCGGTGACGCTGGGCGGGACCGGCAAGGAAGAAGAGGACCGCCATCCCAAGATCGGTGACGGTGTCCTGATCGGTGCGGGCGCCAAGGTGCTGGGCAATATCCGCGTGGGCGACTGCTCGCGGATCGCGGCGGGGTCCGTGGTTCTGAAAGAAGTGCCGCGCTGCTCGACCGTGGCAGGTGTGCCGGCCAAGGTCGTGGGCGAGGCGGGCTGCGATCAGCCCTCGATCAGCATGGACCAGTTGCTGCGCGGCAGCTGAGAGTTTTTTGCATTCATACTCACGAAGCGGCGCGCCCCATCGGGAACGCGCCGTTTTTCGTCCTGGAGCAAAGGTTTTGCCCGCGTGTGGCCTGCGCTTTTTTAGGCCAGCAGGGCCAGCGGATTCTCCAGCCCTTCGACGATGGCCCGTAGCAGCTCCGCTCCCAGTGCGCCGTCGATCACCCGGTGATCGACTGAGAGTGTCACGGACATGACCGTGGCGACCTCGACCTGACCGTCGGCCCCGACCACGGCTTTCTTGACGCCCGCACCGACGGCCAGGATGGCACCGTGCGGCGGGTTGATGACGGCGTCGAAATTCTCGATTCCGAACATGCCGAGGTTGGAAATGGCAAAGCTGCCACCCTGGTATTCCTGGGGAGCAAGTTTGCGGTCGCGGGCGCGGGTGGCAAGGTCCTTCATCTCGGCGGAGAGGGTCGACAGGCTTTTCTGGTGGGCATCCCGCAGGACAGGCGTAAACAGCCCACCCTCGATGGCGACGGCCACGGCGACGTCGGAAGGCTCCAGTTGCAGGATGCTGTCCCCGGCCCAGACCGCATTGGCGGCGGGCACCTGTTGCAGCGCGTTGGCGCAGGCCTTGATGATGAAATCATTCACCGAGAGCTTGACCCCGCGCGCGGCAAGCTGGTCGTTCAGCTGCCTGCGGAAGGCCATGAGCGCGTCGAGACGAATGTCGCGGCGCAGGTAGAAATGCGGAATGGTTTGTTTCGCCTCCGTCAGGCGGGCGGCAATGGTGCGGCGCATGCCGTCGAGCGGGATCTCCTGGTGCGGACGATCGGCGTAGGTCTTGAGCACCGCATCGGCGCTGGCCCCGCCTGAGACGGGGACGGTCGTGGTTTGCGGTGCAGCGGCGACTGTCGGTTTGGCGACCGGGGCAGGGGAGGCTGTCGCCGCCTCGACATCGGCCTTGACGATCCGGCCACGCGGGCCGCTGCCACTGATCTGTGCCAGGTCCAGCCCCTTCTGCTCGGCGATCCGGCGCGCCAGAGGAGAGGCGAAGATGCGCGTGCCGTCCGATGTTTGCGGTGATGGAGGGGCGGCTTGCTCGGGGCCCCCTGCGGGGGCCGCCTCGGCAGCCGCGCCGGCCTGCGCCTTCGGCGCCGTGGCCGGCGGGGCGTCGGCGATGTCGCCGGCGGTTTCGCCCTCTTCAAGCAACACGGCGATGGGCGTGTTGACCTTCACCTCGGCGGTGCCCTCGGCCACGAGGATCTTGCCGATCACCCCTTCGTCCACCGCTTCGAATTCCATCGTGGCCTTGTCGGTCTCGATCTCGGCGATCACGTCGCCTGAGCGGACCTCGTCACCTTCCTTGACCAGCCATTTGGCCAGCGTGCCTTCCTCCATCGTGGGGGACAGGGCGGGCATGAGGATTTCCGTGGGCATCTTTGATCCTCCTCTCAGCGCTGTGACAGCCGCTGGACGTGGGTATTTTTGCCAAGAAGAAGCCGCATTTCAGCGAACCTCGATCAGCGTCAGGATATCATAGGGCGGTCGCGGCGCATCGCCGCGTGCCAACCGTTCGACAGCGCGGGCCAGCGCCGCGCGATGGGCGGCGATCCATTCGTAGGCGTCCTGGTGCGAGGGCCGTCCGCCGGGGCGCAGCCTGCCAGCCATCAGGCATTCGGGCACGAAGGCGGCGCCGGCATCGGTTTCGATGCGATAGGCCTCACGCGCGACGTCGCGGCCCCGAACCTGAACCCGCGTGCTCACCGGTAGCAGACCTGTTTCGCCGCCTCGATCACCTCGGGCGTGGTGACAAGCGCGTGGCGTTCGAGGTTGGCGGCATAGGGCATGGGCACGTCCTTGCCGGTGACGTTGATGACCGGCGCGTCTAGCCAGTCGAAGGCCTGCTGCATCAGCGTCGCCGAGATGTAATTGCCGATCGAGGCCACGGGCCAGCCTTCCTCGACGGTCACGCAGCGGTTGGTTTTCTGCACGCTTGCGATGACCGCGGCCGTGTCGATGGGGCGAAGACAGCGCAGGTCGATGACCTCGGCCTCGATGCCCTCTTCGGCGAGTTTCTCGGCAGCTTCCAGCGCGTAGGTCATGCCGATGCCGAAGCTGACGATTGTCACGTCCGAGCCTTCGCGCCAGATCCGGGCCTTGCCCAGCGGAACGGTGAAATCCTCCATCACGGGGACGTCGAAACTGCGCCCGTAGAGGATCTCGTTCTCGAGGAAGATCACCGGGTTCGGGTCACGGATGGCGCTTTTCAAGAGGCCCTTGGCGTCCGAGGCGCTGTAGGGCATCGCCACCTTGAGGCCGGGAATATGGGCATACCAGGCGGCGTAATCCTGGCTGTGCTGGGCGCCGACACGGGCGGCGGCGCCGCTGGGGCCACGGAAGACGATGGGACAGCCCATCTGCCCGCCGGACATATACAGTGTCTTGGCCGCCGAGTTGATGATCTGGTCCATCGCCTGCATGGCGAAGTTGAAGGTCATGAACTCGACGATGGGGCGCAGGCCGCCAAAGGCGGCACCGACACCGATGCCGGTAAAGCCGTGTTCGGTAATCGGCGTGTCTATCACCCGTTTCGAGCCGAACTCGTCCAGCAGGCCCTGGCTGATCTTGTAGGCGCCCTGGTATTCGGCAACCTCCTCGCCCATCAGGAAGACATCGCCATCGGCGCGCATTTCCTCGGCCATCGCATCGCGCAGGGCCTCGCGGACCGTCTGTTTCTTTGTCTTGGTGCCTTCGGGCCAGTCCGGCTCGGGGCGGGCGGCTTCGACCCTGGCCGGGGCGGCCGGTTGCGCTGCCGCTGTGGGTTGGGCCGCAGGCTTGGCGGGTTGAGCCGCCGCGCCCGTGCCGCCGACCTGATCCGGGACCTCTTCGCCCTCTTCGACCAGCACCGCGATGGGCGTGTTGACCGCGACGTTCTGGGTGCCCTCGGTGACAAGGATCTTGCCCATCACGCCTTCGTCCACGGCCTCGAATTCCATCGTGGCCTTGTCGGTCTCGATCTCGGCGATCACGTCGCCGGCGGAAACGGTGTCGCCCTCCTTGACCAGCCATTTGGCCAGCGTGCCTTCCTCCATCGTGGGGGACAGGGCGGGCATGAGGATTTCAGTTGCCATGTCAAACGCTCCTTCAGAACCCGCCCAACGCCAGAACGACGACGAGCCCGATCGCGATCGCGACGACCAAGATGACGATCTGCGAAATCAACACGTTGCCCATTGTCAGGTCAGTCCCGTCCAACGGTTCTACGTGCTGGGCCACCCAATAGGCCTGGAGAACGAAGACGGCGATGGACAGGCCAGTTATCAGAACCGACAAAATCCCCATTGCCCCCGCTGCGCCAAGGGCAAAGCCCAGAGCAAAAGACAGCACAAAGAAGCCAAGGAAAACAAGGATGTATACCTTGAAGAGCCCGCCATAGGGGACCCGCTTCTTGAACAGCCAGCGCAGGACCAGCATGACAAGGGCGGCATAGATCAGCTGTCCGATGACGCCACCGATGATGTTGGAGACAAGTGCTCCGGCAATACTTCCGTTCATGATGGATCCTCGGTTCAGGCGTCTGCGTAGACGTCGGTCCAGAGCTCGTCGAGCGCCGGCTCCGGGCTTTCACGGGCGAACTCGGCAGAGGCGTTGACCACCGCCTTGATCTCCTTGTCGATGGCCTTGAGGTCTTCTTCGGAGGCATGGCCCCCCTGCACCAGCATGTCGCGGACGTGGTCGATGGGATCGCGCTCCTCGCGCATCTTCGACACTTCCTCGCGGGTGCGGTACTTGGCCGGGTCCGACATGGAATGGCCGCGATAGCGGTAGGTCTTGATTTCCAAGATGTAGGGGCCCTTGCCTGCGCGGCAGTGTTTCACCGCCTTTTCGCCCGCCGCCTTCACCGCCAGTACATCCATGCCGTCGACCATCTCTCCGGGGATGCCGAAGGCGTTGCCGCGGTGATAGATGTCCGGGGTCGAGGTCGACCGCTTCATCGCCGTGCCCATCGCGTACTGGTTGTTCTCGATCACGAAGACCACGGGCAGGTCCCAAAGGGCGGCCATGTTGAAGGTCTCGTAGACCTGGCCCTGGTTGGCGGCGCCATCCCCGAAATAGGTGAAGGTCACGCGGCCGTTGCCCTTGTACTTGTCGGCAAAGGCAAGGCCCGCGCCCAGTGGCACCTGCGCGCCGACGATGCCGTGCCCGCCGTAGAAATGCTTTTCGCGGCTGAACATGTGCATCGAGCCGCCCTTGCCCTTGGAATAGCCGCCCTCACGGCCGGTCAGTTCCGCCATGACACCATTCGGGTCCATCCCGCAGGCCAGCATGTGCCCGTGATCGCGGTACGAGGTGATGCGCTTGTCGCCTTCCTCTGCGGCGGCCTCAAGGCCCACGACGACGGCCTCCTGCCCGATGTAGAGGTGACAGAAGCCACCGATCAGGCCCATGCCGTAGAGCTGGCCGGCCTTTTCCTCGAACCGGCGGATCAACAGCATGTCGCGGTAATACTGCGTCAGCTCCTCGGGCGAGACATTGGGTTTCGCCGTTGTCTTTCGGGCTGCCATGACACTCCTCCCCAGGACTCGTTCAGTGCTGAACTACTTTGGGCGAGGATAGGCGGGGTGCGCGACGGCGTAAAGCCTCTACGCGTCCGGTCACGGGAGCGGGCAGAGCGGCGACAAGGGCAAGCGCGTGTCAGTGCACCACGATCTCGTCGCTGCGGATCAGGCCCAGCACGTCACGGGCCTGCTGGTCCAGCAGGTCGAGGTCCAGGAAATCGTCGGACAGGCGGCGTGTGAGGTTTTCCATCCGCGCGACCTCTGCGTGCAGCTCGTCCAGTTCGCGGGCCAGCTTGTCGCCTTCGACGGCGATTTCCGCGCGACGGAACAGGCCGGAATCCCCCTGCACGGCGGCAAAGGTGAAATAGGCCGAAAGGCTCAGCGTCACGGAGAAAAAGACCAAGGCCCCCAGCGAAGGGCGCGATCGACGGGATGTCATGTGTCTGCCTCAAACACGCGCCTCTTTGGGGGCGCATGGTGGGAGAGTGGCACAACCGCGCGGGAAAGGGAATCCCGCGCGGCACCTGATTCGCGGCGCGCTGCAAAAAGTCCTTGCAGCGTTGCATTCATGCACTCAGCGCCGTGGCGACTCGGTTTTCGGGCCGGGCGGGCGCGGGGGCGGGGCGCCACCCGGAACCGCCTCTGCGAAATCGTCGGGGTCGCCGCTGCGCAGGAACTGGGCGGCGCGCAGGAAGTCCAGCGGACCGAAGGGTGTCATGCGGCCCCCTGGGGATTGCCCCGGTGCACCGATGACAGCGTCTGCAGCAAGCCGCTGTAGTAGGTCATCTCGTCTTTCAGCATCAGCTTGCGCGATTTCAGCGCGCGCAGGCGGCTCATGCTGGGCAGGGGGCGGCGCTGTTCGGCCTCGATGTCCTGTTCCAGCGCGGCGTGGCGGCTGCGAAGCGCCTGAACGCGGGCCTCCAGCGATGGGGTGCCGGTCTTTGCTGTCTTCATCTTCGGATCCTCCTCTGGCGTTACGGGATCGAGATGGGGGGCAGCGGGTTTCGATAAAACCCAATGCAATAATGATTTTGCATTGGTTATACCTATATTTCAGGAAACAGGAGGCCCGTCGTGCCCGAGACCCCAAGCCTGCGCCAGTTGCGCTACTTTCTCCTGCTGGCCGAGACCGGACAATATGGCCGCGCCGCCGCGCGCGCGGGTATCAGCCAGCCTTCGCTCAGCCTGCAGATTGCGGAACTGGAAAAGCGGCTGGGCCTGCACCTGGTGGAACGCAGACGCCGCGGTGTCGTCCTGACCCCCGAGGGCCGCGAGGTGCGCGCCCGCGCCGCCCGCATCGCCGAAGAGGTCGAGGCGCTGGTGGAAACCGCGCAGATGCTGGGAACGGGGAAGGCGGCGCAGTTGCGGCTGGGTTCGACCCCCACCATCGGCCCCTACCTGCTGCCCGGACTGGTCCGCCGCCTGCACGCCGCCGACCCGGATGCCAAGCTGATCCTGCGTGACGGCGCGCCGCGCGACCTGACAGAGGACCTGGTTGCCGGGTTGCATGACGCCATCCTGACGCAACTGCCGGTTCAGGCCCGGGACGTGACCGTGATCCGGCTGTTCCGCGAACCCCTGGTGGTGGCAATGGCCCATGATCACCCGCTGGCCGAGGCAGAGGAGGTGCGCGATACCGACCTGGCGGGACAGGACGTCCTGTCCCTGTCCAGCGCCTTTGCCCTGCATGACCAGATTGCCACGCTCTGCCGCGACCTGGGCGCGCATCTCAGCGCCGACTACGAGGGCACCAGCCTCGATGCCTTGCGCCAGATGGTGGCGATGAACATGGGGCTCAGCTTTCTGCCCGCGCTCTACGTGCGCTCGGAAATCAGCGCGCCGCGTGGCGACGTGGCGGTGCGCCCCTTCCGCAAGGGGCGATTCACCCGGTCCGTCGGTCTGGTCTGGCGGCAAAGCTCGGGGCGGGCGGCCAGTCTCGAACGGCTGGCCGATGTGCTGCGCGAGGTCATTCGCGTCGATCACGCAGGTGTTGTCATTCCCGAGGGCTGAGAGCTCTCGACCTTGCGCGCGGTTTCCCCGATTGTGCGGCCATGACTCGTGTGTTTTTCGTCCTGACGATCTGTCTGTCTGTCGCCGCCTGCGGCCCGCGCGGCATGGTGTCCCTTGTCCAGGGCGTGACGCCCGAAGCTTATGACGCGACGGTGCAGCGGGTGTTCATCGCCAGCAATCGTCACCTCGAACAGGGGTCCCCCGAAGAGGCGTTGCACCAGGCCTTTGGCGAGAGCCGCGACCCGGTGGTGAGTTATGGCCGTATCGACATTTCGATCCCGCCCAGCCACCAGCCGGGCCAGATCGAATGGCCGGGCAACGACCGCCCGGACCCGGCGCAGCATTTCGTGGCGCTGTCGGGCGAGCGCTACGCCAGCCAACTGGCCTTTCTGCGCAACCTGCCGCGCCCGGGTGGGCGCCCCGACGTGGTGCTGTTCGTACACGGGTTCAACGTGAACAACGCCGAAGCCGTCTATCGCCTTGCGCAGATCGCGCATGACTACAAGACAGAAGACCCGGTCATCAGCTTTTCCTGGCCTTCGGCCGGTGATCCGCGCGGCTATGTCTATGACCGCGACAGCGTGATCTTCGCACGCGACGATCTCGAATCCCTGCTGCTGGGGTTGGCGCGCGACAAGCGGCGGGTTCTGATCATCGCCCATTCGATGGGCAGCCAGCTGGTGATGGAGACGCTGCGGCAGATTTCGATCTCCGGCAAGGGCAGGGCGCTGACCAGCATCATGGGGGTGGCCCTGATCAGCCCCGATATCGACGAGGATGTCTTTCTCCGGCAAGCGCGCCGGATCGAACCCTTCCCTGAACCTTTCATGATCGTCGTGTCGCGCCGGGACCGGGCCCTGGGCCTGGCGGCCCTCCTGACCGGCACGCCGTCGCGGCTGGGCTCGATCGACGATCCGTCAAGGCTGGCGCAACTGCCGATCGAGATCATCGACCTCAGCACCATTCCCGGCGGTGACAGGGCGGGGCATTCCACAGCCTTTACCGCGCCCGAGGCGATCCGCCTGCTGCGCGACCTGTCCACGCCATAGGGGCGGCGTTGCATCGCTGCACTGCTATTGGCGGGCTGATGCAACAAAGGGCTGGAAACGAATCGCGCGCCAGTTAAATTTTCGTCGCATGACGAAAGGGTTATTCATCATCCTTCTGGCCGGCCTTGTCGCCGCCTGCGCCCCCCGGGGCCAGATCGACCACGTGCCGCGCGCCGTGGCCGGGGCTGCCGACCTGCGGCGCGTCTTTGTCGCCACCAACCGCAACCTCGCCCCCGAGGGCGACCTGGAACTGGTCCGTCAGGCCTTTGGTGCGGCCCGGTCGCAGGAACTGCGCTATGGCTGGGCAGACATCTCGATCCCGCCCACCCACGAGGAGGGAGAAATCGAATGGCCCGGCCGGGCCAGTCCCGATCCCGCCCGCCATTTCGTCACCCGCGACGGCGCGCCCTATGCGGGTAAGCGCCAGTTCCTCGACGGTCTGACCTCCGCGTCGCAGCCGGGGCGCAAGGACGTGGTCCTGTTCGTGCACGGGTTCAACGTCCGCAATGCCGAGGCGGTCTACCGGGTTGCGCAGGTGGCGCATGACTTCGACGCCAAGATCCCGATCGTGCTCTATTCCTGGGCCTCTGCGGGGCGGGTGCGCGGCTATGTCTATGACCGTGACAGCGTGATGTTCTCGCGCGACGGGCTGGCGCAGGTGCTGCGCGACCTCGCCAGCGAAGGCTGGCGCGTGACGCTGGTGGCGCATTCGATGGGCGCGCAACTGACGATGGAGGCGCTGCGCCAGGCGTCGATTGCAGGGGACGAGGCATCTCTCAAGGCGCTACGCGGCGTGGCGCTGATCAGCCCGGACATCGACGAGGATGTCTTTGTGCAGCAGGCGTTGAAAATCAAGCCCTTCCCGGAACCCTTCCTCGTGCTTGTCTCCAAGATGGATTCGGCGCTCAGCGTCTCTGCCTGGCTGACGGGCAAACCCTGGCGGCTGGGATCGATCCAGGACAAGACGCGGCTGGCGGGCCTGCCGATCCGGATCGTCGATCTCAGCGATTTCCGCGGCGGCGACCGGCGCAAGCATATCACCGCCCTGACGGCGCCCGAGGCGATCAAGGTGCTTTACCGGATGGAACGGGAACTCGCCCGGCAGCGATAGACCGCCGGGCGCAAGGGGCGATCAGGCCTCCAGCGCGGCGACGCCGGGCAGTGTCTTGCCTTCCATCCATTCCAGGAAGGCGCCCCCGGCGGTCGAGATATAACTGAACCCGGAGGCCGCACCGGCCTTGTTCAGCGCCGCGACCGTATCGCCACCGCCCGCGACCGAGACCAGCTTGCCCAGTTCGCTGCGTTCCGCCGCGTGTTTCGCGGCGGCATTGGTGGCCGCGTCGAAGGGCGCGATCTCGAAGGCGCCCAGCGGGCCGTTCCAGATCAGCGTTTCGGCCTCGTCGATGGCCGCGATCACGGCGGCCACGGAGTCCGGCCCGGCGTCCAGGATCATCGCGTCCGAGGGGCAGGCATCCGCCGGAACGGTTTCGTTCTCGGCGCCTTCCTTGAACTCGCGCGCCACAACCACGTCGGTTGGCAGGATGATCCGGCAACCCGCCGTCTCGGCCTTGGCCATGATCTCTTTCGCGGTGCCGGCCATCTCGTGTTCGGCCAGCGACTTGCCCACGTCGATGCCCTTGGCGGCAAGGAAGGTATTGGCCATGCCGCCGCCGATCACCAGCATGTCGACCTTTTCGACGAGGTTGCCCAGCAGGTCCAGCTTGGTCGAAACCTTGGCCCCGCCGACCACGGCAAGAACGGGCCGCGCAGGCGTGCCAAGCGCGCCTTCCAGGGCTTCAAGCTCGGCCTGCATCAGGCGACCGGCGCAGGCGGGCAGGGCATGGGCAAGGCCCGTGGTCGAGGCATGGGCCCGGTGCGCCGCCGAAAAGGCGTCGGAGCAATAGACATCCCCCAGCGCGGCCATCCCGGCCACCAGCTCGGGGTCGTTCTTTTCCTCGCCCGCGTGGAAACGGGTGTTCTCCAGCAAGGCGACCTGGTTCTCGCCCAGGCCGTCGATCACCGCAGCCGCTGCCGGGCCGATGCAGTCGCTGGCAAAGACGACCTCGACGCCCAGCACCGCTTCCATCGTCGGGATCAGCGGTTGCAGGCTCATGTCGGCGCGACGTTCGCCCTTGGGGCGGCCGAAATGCGCCAGAAGCACCGGCTTGCCGCCCTTGTCCAGGATGGTCTGCACCGTCGCCGCGATCCGCTCGATCCGCGTGGCATCGGTCACTTCCCCGTCTTCCATCGGCACGTTGATGTCGACCCGGGTCAACACGCGCTTGCCCTCAAGGTCCATGTCGTCAAGGGTGTTCCAGCCCATCTCTCACTCTCCGGTCGCAATTCCCCGGCCCACTAGACCCGATGTGCCGTGCAGGTCAACGCCGTCTTGGCTTTGGCCGCGTCACAGGCTACCTCTCGTCGCAAATGAGAAACGGAGAAAGACCAATGGCCGATATCAAGGACCCGGAAAACACCATCCTGATGGAACTCAAGGGCGGCACCGTCACCATCGAGCTGCTGCCCGACGTGGCCCCCGACCATGCCGCGCGCATGAAAGAGCTGGCGCGCGCGGGTGCCTATGACAACGTCTGCTTTCACCGCGTGATCGAGGGCTTCATGGCCCAGACCGGCGACGTGGCGCATGGCAACATGGAAAAGGACTTCAACCTGCGCCGCGCAGGCACCGGCGGCTCCGACCTGCCGGACCTCAAGGCAGAGTTCTCCAAGCTGCCGCATGACCGGGGGACCCTGGGCGCCGCGCGCTCGCAGAATCCCAACAGCGCCAACTCGCAGTTCTTCATCAACTTCAAGGATAACCATTTCCTCAACGGTCAGTACACGGTCTATGGCCGCGTGATCGAGGGCATGGACCATGTCGACGCGATCACCCGGGGTGAGCCGCCCGCGAATCCCGACCGCATGATCTCGGTGAAGGTGGCCGCAGATGTCACCGGTTAAAGGCGGTATTCTTGCGGTCGCCGTCCTGCTGGTCGGCCTGGGGGGCTATTCGGTGCTGCGCGGTGGTGCAGGGGCGGTGGATGCCGCCCCCGATCCTGCCGCGCCTGCCGAGGATGGCGTGGCCGCCGCGCCTGCGCCCGTGGCCGAGCCTGTCCTGGAACCGCTGCCCGAAGGCGCGGACATGGGGCTGCAGATCCAGCTTGCGGGCGAGGCGGACGGCACCATCACCATCGACCTCTTCGAGGACGTGGCCCCGGGCCACACCGCCCAGATCGTCGCGCTGGCCAAGGCCGGTGCCTATGACGGGGTGGTCTTTCACCGGGTGATCGATGGCTTCATGGCCCAGACCGGGGACGTGCAGTTCGGCCGCACGGGCGCCGAGGATTTCGACATGCGCCGCGCCGGCATGGGCGGCTCGACCCTGCCGGACCTCGAGGCGGAATTCTCGGAGCTGTCCTTCGAACGCGGTGTCGTCGGCATGGCGCGGTCGCAAAGCCCGGACAGCGCCAATTCGCAGTTCTTCATCATGTTCGCCCCCGGTCCCTTCCTTGACGGTCAGTACACGATCGTCGGCAAGGTGACGGAGGGCATGGACGTGGTCGACGCCATCAAGCGCGGCGACCAGCGCGCCAACGGTGCCGTGACCGGAGAGCCGGACCGCATGGTCAAGGTCACTGTCACCCAGGAGTGACCCGTGCCCACGCGCCGTCAAAAGCGCGTGGGACAGGCTGGGCAGACGCAGATTTTCGCGGCATCCTTCGGGCCACGCCCGGAGGAGATCCAATGCGCCTTTTGCCCAGACTTGCCATTGTTGCGGTTTTCGCCGCCGTGTCGGCTGCCGCCGATCCCGCCTTCTGGAAACACGAATGGCCGGACACGGATTTCGAAAAGACCACCATCACCAACTGGGTCGAGATCATGTCGGGCGGCCCGCCCAAGGACGGCATCCCGGCGCTGACCGATCCGCAGTTCATCCCGGTCGACCAGGAAAGCCGCATCCCCGATGCCGAGCCGGTCATTACCGTCGTGATCGAGGGCGAACGACCGCGCGCCTACCCGATCCGCTATCTCACCTGGCATGAAATCGTGAACGACGTCATCGGAGAGGTCCCGGTGGCGGTCACCTTCTGCCCCTTGTGCAACTCTGCCCTGACCTTCGACCGGCGCGTCGGGGACAGGGTGCTGACATTCGGCGTGTCCGGCAAGTTGCGCAACTCGGACATGGTCATGTATGACCGCGAAACCCAGAGCTGGTGGCAGCAGGCCATCGGCACCGGCATCGTGGGTGATCTGACCGGGGTCGAACTGGTCACGCTGCCCAGTTGGATGGAAAGCCTTGCCCAGTTCCGGGAACGTCACGCGGACGGCGTGGTCATGGCCGAACCGGCCTGGAACCGGCCCTACGGTCAGAACCCCTACCGCAACTACGACTCGTCGAAACGGCCCTTTCTCTATTCCGGAGAGATGCCGCCGCACGACATCCCGCCGCTGATGCGGGTGGTGCGCGTGGGCGGCCGGGCCTGGCCGATGGACCGTCTGGCCGAGGCTGGCGAGCTGCGCGAGGCGGGCGTGGTCATCACCTGGCGCGCCGGTCAGGCCTCTGCGCTGGATGCGGGCCGGATCGCAGCGGGGCGCGACGTGGGCTCGGTCCGGGTGCGGGATGAGGGCGGCGCCGACTTGCCGCATGACGTGATGTTCGCCTTTGCCTTTCACGCCTTCTGGCCAGAGGGCACGTGGATGCTGGGCGAGTGAACGCGGCGCCCGTAGGATGGGTTGTGTCAACCCATCTTCCCAATGGGACGGTCATGCCGCCATCCGCAGCGGCAGGCGCCGCGCCAGCGGGGCCAGCGCCCCCATGTGCAGCCATGTTCCGCCAAGGCGATGTGCCCGCGCGCCTGTGCCCAGCTTGAAATGGGTCACGCCGGGCGCGTCCTGCGTGTTCAGGATGCCCAGGTCCAGGCAATCGTGCCCGCGTGCCGAAAGCGTCTGCATGGCGCGCCAGAGCAGCAGGTTCATCGCGTGGCATCTGCGCCCCACCGGCGTGGTCACACCGATTTGCCAGGTGGCCATGCGCCCGTGCCGCAGCATCAGCGCGCCCGCGACGGGCCTGCCCTTGTCCAGTGCCTCGAACACCCGCGCCGCACCGGGGTTGGCCTGGGCAAAGGCGGCGCTGAACGCCGGCGGCAAGCCACGGTAACCCCGGGTGCGGGCCTGCGCGGCCTCGGCGGCCAGGATCCAGTGATCCGGGGTCAGGTCCGTCTCTCGCAGCGTCAGCCCGAACCGTTCCGCCCGGTTCAGCCGGTTGCGCCATTTCTGTCCCAGTGCCGCCCGCATTCCGGCCTCGGTTCCCAGTGGCAGCAGGGCCAGCGTGGTCGGCGTCACCAGCGGCCAGAACCCGGCACCGCGCAGCGTCCCGGCACTCAGCCCGTCGGCATTCAGCACCAGTGGCCGCCCGTCGTGCCAACGCGCCCAATCCTGCAGCCAGCTGTCCAGGTCGTCCGGATGTGCCGCGACCGGCCCGCGGGACACCAGGTCCAGCCGTCCCAGCGGGCCGAACCGGCGCGACTGCACCTGCCAGACCAGTCCGCCGTCGTTTCGACAACGGCGCAGGGGCCGGCCAAGCAGATCGCAGCTGCGGGCGAATTCCTTGGACTGGGGCAGGGGCAAGAGCAGGGACATGAGCGACATTTACCGCATGGAAAGTTTCCATGCTGTTAACTGCGCTCATGATGACCAAACACCTGCGGCACGATCCGCCCCGCGCCATTCCCCGTGACATGGCCCGCCCACGCCCGACCGTGGCGGCCGCGCTCTTGCTGGCGGGGGCTTTGTCACTGCCCTTTGCGGCCCTGGCCGTTTTCCAGGCGGTTTTCTGACCATCAGGGCAGCGGCGGGTCCATGTAGATGTCGGCGATCGGCACATCGGGCGGCAGGATGCCCATGCAGCCCAGCTCGATATCCACGTCGCAATCGTAGCATTCGACCTGCGATACCAGGGTAACCCGTGCATTGTAGCAGCTGAACCGCAGGCGGGGCATCTGCCCACCGCCGTAGCCATCGGGGTAGAGCCAGCTCTGGAATTCCTCCCATTGGCCTGCGTTGATCTCACACTCATAGGGGCGCCCGGAGCGCGCATCGACAAAGGCCCCGGTCGAGCGCATGACCTCGCCGTTCCGCGTCAAGGTCATCGCGCCGGCCCCCGGTTGCAGGTCCAGGTGCGCAGGCGCCTGGCTGCGGCTGTTGCGGCAGATCGCGTCAAAGAACTGTTCCTGCGCATAGGGATAGCGCCCATAGTTCAGCACGTTGGGTTCCACGTCGACGCCCCAGCGCACCGCCTGTTCCACGGTGTCCAGCACCAGCGGATCATCTGCGGGATGCGCCAGCATCTCGGCGAACAAGCCCTCTGACATGAAAAGTCCGCCGCCGGCGATCACGGCGGCAATGCGCGCGCTGGCTTGCATCCCCACCTCCCAGATCTGGCGCGCCGTCTCGGGGGAATAGCTGTCCTGCGTCAGGTCTATGGCGGGTGCGTGCAGGCTCAGCCGGCCCTTGGGGTGCAGGATGAAATTCGAACGGCCCTCGTAGGCGGGGTTGCCGGAAAACCGGACGAAACGCCCGGCCAGAAAGACTAGCGCGCAGGCGCCGTTGCAGGAATCGTCACGGGCGATGGCCGTCTGGATGCCGGCGGGACCACCGCTGCGGTCGCTGCTTTGATCCTGGATGTGGCCGACGATACGCAGCGCCTCGACCAGCGAACCGCCGGTGCTGTTCAGGCACACCCGGTGGGTAAAGATCGCATCGGGCGCGTAATCCAGCGCCGGGCTGAACTGTCGAAAGATGACATCGGGCCTGAAATCCGGATCGTCGTATCCCCCTGTCGGCGAGGTTTCGAGAAAGGGGGCGATCCGCTCCAGGTCGCCTGTCTCGGTGGGGCCGGACAGGCGCGCGGTACATCCCATCTCTGCCATCTTTGGCGAAATGTCGGTTTCAAGCGTGGCCGCCTGCAGCGGCGTGGCCAGCAGGGCCAGGCAGATCAAGCCGGAAAGAAATCGCATCGGGATAACCTGTTCATGAGACAATAAATCCCTGTCAGATTGCCCGGTTCGGCCCTCCGGATCAATCGGCCCCGCGCAAAAGCAACGGGCCGTCCCGCGGGGGACGGCCCGTGTTCCGTTCAGGCCGAAAGGCTCAGTCCGCCAGCTTGACCAGCGCGTGCCGCTTCTTGCCCGCCGACAGCTTGACCGGCGAGGCCAGCGCACCCGCGTCCAGCATCATCCCGGCATCGGTCAGCGGCGCATCGTCGATGCGCGCTCCGTTCTCGGCGATCAGGCGCTTGGCCTCCTTGCCGGACTTTGCCAACCCCGACTTGACGATCAGCTGCACGATGGAAATCCCGTCACCCAGGTCTGCAGGCGACAGTTCCAGCGTCGGCAGATCATCCCCGACGCCTCCTTTCTCAAAGACCTCGCGCGCGGTGGCCTCTGCTGCTGCGGCCGCCTCGGCACCGTGACACAGCGCGGTGACCTCGTTGGCCAGCACGATCTTGGCGTCGTTGATCTCGGATCCGGCCAGCGCACCCAGGCGTTCGCATTCGTCCAGCGGCATCTCGGTATAAAGCTTGAGGAACCGGCCCACGTCGGCATCCGTCGTGTTGCGCCAGAATTGCCAGAATTCATAGGGCGACAGCATGTCCGAGTTCAGCCAGATCGCGCCGCCCTGGCTCTTGCCCATCTTGCGCCCGTCCGAGGTGGTCAGCAGCGGCGAGGTCAGGCCATAGATTTCTTCGTCCAGAACACGGCGGGTCAGGTCGATGCCGTTGACGATGTTGCCCCACTGGTCGCTGCCGCCCATCTGCAGGGTACAGCCATAGCGGCGGTACAGCTCGAGGAAGTCATAGGCCTGCAGGATCATGTAGTTGAACTCGAGGAAGCTCAGCGATTGTTCCCGGTCCAGCCGCGATTTCACCGACTCGAAGGACAGCATCCGGTTGACGCTGAAATGCCGCCCGATGTCGCGCAGGAATTCCAGGTAGTTGAGCCCGTCCAGCCATTCGGCATTGTTCAGCATCAGCGCGCCGTTGCCGGATTCGCCATAGTCCAGGTACTTGGCGAAGACCTGTTTCATGCCGTCGATGTTGGCGTCGATCTGGTCCGGCGTCAGCAGCGGGCGTTCATCGGCGCGGAACGAGGGATCGCCCACCTTGGTGGTGCCGCCGCCCATCAGCGTGATCGGCTTGTGCCCGGTCTTCTGGAACCAGCGCAGCATCATGATGTTCAGCAGGTGCCCGACATGCAGCGATTTTGCCGTGGCGTCATAGCCGATATAGGCGGTCACCACCCCCTGGCTCAGCGCCTCGTCCAGCGCCTGGTAGTCGGTGCAGTCGGCCAGGTAGCCGCGCTGCATCATGACGGCCATGAAATCCGATTTGGGATGGTAGGTCATGCGGGAGCCTCTGTATACTGCGCGGCGCAGGTATAAGCGCGGGCAGGGCCGAGGGAAAGAGCATGTTGAAGGATGGGGCCGTCTGGGCGCTTGGCGCCATGTCGGGGACCTCGCTGGACGGGGTGGATGCGGCCATGCTGCACACCGACGGGCTGCGGATCCTGGATTTCGGCACCAGCGGATACCGCGCCTATTCCGAGGGGGAGCGCGCGGTGCTGAGGGCTGCTCTGGGGCGCTGGCCCGGCGCGGGATTGGAACCGGCGCTGGAGGTGATCCAGTCGGCGCATGTGGAGCTGCTGTCGCAGTTCCCGGGAGCGCAGCTGGTGGGGTTTCACGGCCAGACCCTGGCGCATGAACCGCGCGGCCGGGGCACGCACCAGCTGGGCGATGGCGCCGCGCTGGCGCAGGCCCTGGGAAAGCCGGTGGTCTGGGATTTCCGCTCGGCGGACGTTTCTCTGGGGGGCGAAGGCGCGCCCTTGGCGCCGTTCTTCCACTGGGCCTGCGCGCGCCATATTGGCGCGACCGAGCCACTGTGTTTTCTCAATCTCGGCGGCGTCGGCAACCTCACCTGGGTCGATCCCCGGGCGGAGACACCCGAGGCCGAAGGCGCGCTTCTCGCCTTCGACACCGGCCCGGCCAATGCGCCGATCAACGACCTCGTGGCGGAACGTCTGGGCCTCGATTGCGATCTTGACGGGCGGTTGGCCCGCAAGGGACGGGTCGAGGACGGCGCGCTGGAGCTGTTCCTGGATGAGGGGTTCTTCCGCAAGATGCCGCCCAAGTCGCTGGACCGGGACGATTTTTCGCTGATGCTGGACCTCGTGCGTGAATTGTCGGATGCCGATGCGGCGGCCACCATGACAGGCATGGCGGCGGCGGCGGTCATGCAAGGTATGGAACATTGCCCGAAACCGCCCGCCCGCGTGCTGGTCACAGGGGGCGGGCGCAAGAACCCGGTCATGATGCGGATGTTGGCGGCGGGGCTGGATTGCCCGGTGGAGCCGGTGGAAAAGGCCGGCCTCGATGGCGACATGCTGGAAGCACAGGCCTTTGCCTATCTCGCCGTGCGCGTGGCCCGTGGCCTGCCCACATCGGCGCCGGGCACAACAGGCGTGGCGGCGCCGGTGGGGGGCGGACAAATCAGCCGACCTGAGAGCGTCCAGGGATGAATCGCGCCTGCGGCGCGTGCCTTCGGCGGAGGTATTTATAGCCCAAAGAAACATGGGGTCCTGCAAAACGCCCGCCCCGTGACGCGCACGAGACGGGCGTGAAGCGGCGCCGGTGTCTGCCGGATGCTTCTTCGGGCACGGTCATCGGCTCCTCAGCCTGTACCGTGCAGACAGGTTGGCGCATTAACCTTAATCAAGGGTGAACGACCCAGTATTTCTTTGGGCCGAAAATACCTCCGGGGAGCGCGAGGGGCAGAGCCCCTCGTCCAAACAGCCTGTGCGGCGCAGCCGCTCCGTCGGATCAGCCTGACGTCAGCCGCCCGTGTGGCTCATGTGCCGGGACACGCGACCGTCCACGCCCTGGCGGGAGTAGTCGAAGTCGTGACCCTTGGGTTTGAGCGCGATGGCCGCGCGGATCGCCGCCTCCAGCGGTTCGTCGCTGTCGGGATGGTTGCGCAGCGCCGCGCGCAGGTCGGCGTTATCTTCCTGCCCCAGGCACATGAACAGTTCCCCGGTGCAGGTCAGGCGCACGCGGTTGCAGCTTTCGCAGAAATTATGCGTGAGCGGCGTGATGAAGCCGATCTTCTGGCCGGTTTCTTCCAGCCGGACGTAGCGGGCGGGGCCGCCGGTGCGTTCGGGCAGGTCGGTCACGGTATACTGTTCCGCCAGCCGCGCGCGCAGGTCGGTCAGTTTCCAGTATTGATCCAGCCGGTCCTCGTTGCCGATGTCGCCCATCGGCATGACCTCGATCCAGGTCAGGTCCATGTCGCGTTCGGCGCACCATTCGGTGATCGAAAACAGCTCGTCCTCGTTGAAGCCCTTGAGCGCCACGGCGTTGAGTTTGACCCGGAGACCCGCCGCCTGTGCCGCGTCCAGCCCGCGCAGGACCTGCGGCAGACGGCCCCAGCGTGTGACGTCGGCAAATTTTTTTTCGTCCAGCGTGTCGAGCGAGACATTCACCCGCCGCACGCCCGCCGCGTAGAGATCCCCGGCGAAGCGTTCCAGCTGCGATCCGTTGGTCGTCAGCGTCAGTTCCTTGAGCGCGCCGGAGTCGAGATGCCGCGTCATGCGGCGGAAAAACGTCATGATATCCCGGCGCACCAGCGGTTCCCCGCCGGTGATGCGCAGTTTCTCGACCCCCAGTCGCACAAAGGTCGAACACATGCGATCCAGCTCTTCGAGCGTCAGCAGCTCTTTCTTTGGCAGAAAGGTCATGTTCTCCGACATGCAGTAGACGCAGCGGAAATCGCAGCGGTCGGTGACGGAGACCCGAAGATAGGAGATCGGGCGCTGAAAGGGATCGATGAGCGATTGTGTCATGTGCGAGACACTAGTCCTCGGTCGGAAATTCGGCAAGAGTGCCGTGGGAAATGTCATGAAGGGGGAGGGACGCAAATTGCGCGGCATCCTGACGACACTGTTGATTTGCGCCGCCCTGGCGCCCGCAGGCTGCGGCAAACTGCCCTTCCTCAAGGACCGCTCGCAGGCCGAGGTGCCTGCACCACAGCCGCAGACCCCGCCGGAGGGCGCAGCCGCGGTCAGGCCGCCAGAGGGCGCGCGCACGGCGGAACAGTTCGATACGACCACCGCCGATGAGCGCAAGAAGGCAGCCGAGGCGCCAAAACCGGGGGGTGAGAGCCTGCTGGGCGAAACCGTGGCCAGCCTGGGCGATCCGGCGGCGGCCGGGTTCTGGCTGGAAACGCCGCTGGTGACGTCGGTGCGGCAGGGCCGGGTGGAAAACCCGGCAACCGGCAAATCCTCGCAAGTGGAACTGAGGCCGATCGATGGGCCGAAAACCGGCGGCAGCCGGATCTCGCTGGCGGCCATGCGGCTGATCGGCGCCTCGCTGACGGATCTGCCGACGCTCAAGGTCTTTGCCGGCGGCTAGGGCAGGTACTTGCCTGCCTCCTTGCGCGCAAAGGGTTTCATCGCTGCGCCATGCGAGTCGAGGAAACCCTGCGCGGCCCCGGCGTCATGTTTCGACAATTCGCGAATCCACCAGGCCACGGCCTTCTGGATGAACCAATGCTGGTCCGGCACATAGCCCGCGGCCCAATCCAGCACGCGCGCCCGGGCCTCGGCCTGCTCGGGCTTGGGGAAATTCAGATGCGCCAGGGGCAGGGTGATGACCAGCGCCGCGCGTTTCGTCCAGAGATGGTCGCTGGTGGTCCAGGTCTCGACCTCGTCCAACCGGGACAGATCCGCCATGATCCGGCGTTGTCCTGCCATGCAGGCGTGATCGGCCACCGCCCAGGCGTCGAAGGTCGGCACCCAGGAACAGATCAGCCGCCAGGCCTCGTCGTCGGGCCGCAGCCGGGCCTGGGTCAGCAGCTTGGCGGCCAGGATACGCGCCTCGTGGATGTCGCTGGCCCAGAGCGCACTGGCCAGCGCCACGCGGCCCGGCACGTCCATGACCTGCCGCCATTCCTTTGCCAGGTCGTTCAGCACCGGATTGGGTACGCCCAAGTAGACGCGGTCCACCTTGTGATAACGCGCCGATCCCTCGGCGCGTTCCGCGTCTCCCTGCGCGCGCAGTGTGTCCAGGGCTTGGTCCGGCGTCACTCCACCGTCACCGATTTTGCCAGGTTGCGCGGTTGGTCGACGTCGGTGCCCTTGGCAATGGCCGTGTGATAGGCCAGAAGCTGCGCGGGCAGGGCATAGAGGATGGGTGCCAGCACGTCTGGCACCGTCGGCATCTGAACCACGCGCCAGACGTCCTGGCCTGCGGCGGCGGCGCCCTCGGCATCGGTGACCAGGCAGACCTTGCCACCGCGCGCCATGACCTCCTGCATGTTCGACACGGTCTTTTCGAACAGCGCGTCCTTGGGGGCCATGACCACCACAGGCACATGTTTGTCGATGAGCGCGATGGGGCCGTGTTTTAGCTCTCCAGACGCATAAGCTTCGGCATGGATGTAGCTGATTTCCTTAAGTTTTAGCGCGCCTTCAAGCGCGAGGGGATACATCAGGCCTCGCCCCAGGAAAAGGATATCGCGCGCCTCTGCCAGCTTGCGCGCCACGCCCGCGATCACCTCGTCGCGGTCCAAGGCGGCGTTGAAGGTGCCGGGCAGCGCGCGCAGGCCCTTGAGGATCTCGTCGCGCGCCTCGGGCGTCAGCCGCCCGCGCGCCTCAGCCGCCTTGAGTGCCAGCAGCAGCAGCACGTTCAACTGGCAGGTAAAGGCCTTGGTCGAGGCAACCCCGATTTCCACGCCAGCGTGGATCGGCAGCGCCAGGTCGCTTTCCCGCGCGATCGAACTGTTGGGCACGTTGACCACGGAAAAGATCTTGTCGGCCTTGTCCGCGCAATAGCGCAGGGCGGCCAGCGTGTCCGCCGTCTCGCCCGACTGGCTGACGAAAAGCGCCGCGGTTCCGGGCAGGACGGGCGGCTCGCGGTAACGGAACTCGGACGCGATATCGACCTCGACCGGCAGGCCTGCAAGCTGTTCGAACCAGTATTTTGCCGTCAGGCAGGCGTAGTAGGCGGTGCCGCAGGCGACCATCGTCAGCCGGTCGATTTTGGCAAAGTCGATGCCCGGATCGGGTAGGGTGATGCCCTCTTCGGTCAGGTAGGCGTTCAGCGCGTCGGACAGGACCTGCGGTTGTTCCGCGATCTCCTTGGCCATGAAATGCTTGTACCCGGCCTTGTCGACGCGGGCCGCGTCCATCTGGACCTTGCGCATCTCGCGGTTGACCAGGCGGCCCGCCTCGTCGCGGATGGTCACACCTTCGCGGGTCAGGACCGCGCGGTCGCCTTCTTCCAGGTAGGTGATGCGCGGCGTCAGCGGGGCCAGCGCGATGGCGTCGGAGCCGACGTACATCTCGCCCTCGCCATGCCCGATTGCCAGCGGAGAGCCCTTGCGCGCCGCGACCATCAGGTCGTCTTCGCCGTCAAAGAGAAAGGCCAGGGCAAAGGCACCTTCCAGCTTGTCGATGCAGGCCATCGCCGCATCCACCGGCCCCATGCCCTTTTGCATCAGGCTATGGGTCACAAGGGCGATGGTCTCGGTGTCGGTTTCGGTCGCGGGCGCCAGTCCCGAAAATTTAACTTCGGCGCGCAACTCCTTGTAGTTCTCTATGATTCCGTTGTGAACCACGGCCACGGGGCCGGATTTGTGCGGGTGGGCATTGTCGGTCGAGGGTTCGCCGTGGGTGGCCCAGCGGGTGTGCCCGATGCCCGATTTTCCCGCCAACGGGTTGTGCACCAGCGCGTCCGAGAGGTTGACCAGCTTGCCCATCGCCCGGCGCCGGTCCAGGTGGCCGTCATGCACGGTGGCGATGCCTGCGCTGTCATAGCCGCGATATTCCAGCCGACGCAGCGCCTCGACCAGTTGCGGGGCCACTTCGTGGGTCCCAAGAATGCCTACGATTCCACACATCTTCTCAAATCCCTCGTCTCAAAATAATCCGCCCGGTCAGGCGTTTGCCTTCTGCTTGGCCTTTTTCGCGCGCAGCATGTTCATCAGCTTTTCCGCCAGGCCCGGCTTGGTTTCCTGCTTGCCCCGCGCAATCGCCAGCGCCCCGGCCGGCACGTCCGAGGTGATGGTCGATCCCGATCCTGTCATGGCGCCGTCACCAATCGTCACCGGGGCCACCAGCATCGTGTCCGATCCGATGAAGGCGCGTTTGCCGATCACGGTGCGGTGCTTGAACACGCCGTCATAGTTGCAGGTGATGGTGCCGGCGCCGATGTTGGTCTTTTCGCCGATCTCGGCGTCGCCGATATAGGTCAGGTGGTTGGCCTTGACGCCTTCGTGCAGCACCGCGTTCTTGACCTCGACAAAGTTGCCGACATGCACGTCCTCGGCCAGTTCGGCACCGGGACGCAGGCGGGCATAGGGGCCGACGATGGCGCCACGGCTGACGTGGCAGCCCTCGAGATGGGAAAAGGCACGGATGCGGGCGCCGGATTCCACGGTGACACCGGGGCCAAAGACCACGTTCGGTTCGATCTCGGCATCGCGGCCCACCACCGTGTCCCAGGCCAGGTGCACCGTTTCGGGAGCCTGCAGGGTGACGCCCAGGTCCAATAGCTCGGCCCGCGCGGCGGCCTGAAAGGCGGCTTCGGCAAAGGCCAGGTCGGTGCGCGAGTTCACGCCCAGGGTTTCCGCCTCGGGGCAGCGGACGACGGTTGCGCTCCTGCCCTCGGTGCGGGCGAGGCCCGGAACATCCGTCAGGTAGTATTCGCCACTGGCATTGTCGTTTCCGACCTTGGCCAACATCTCGGCCAGCAGGCCCTTATCTGCCGCAATTACACCTGAATTGCAGAGGGTTATGTTGCGCTCTTCATCCGTCGCGTCCTTGAACTCGACGATTTTGACCAGGTCGTCGCCCTCCATCACCAGCCGGCCATAGCGGGCCGGGTCAGCGGCCTCGAACCCTAGCACCACGACGTCATGCGTGGCCCGCGCGGCGCGCATCGCCTCCAGCGTGTCGGGCGAGATGAAGGGGGTATCGCCATAAAGCACCACCACGTCGCCCTCGAACCCCTCCAGCGCGGGCAGCGCGATACGCACCGCATGGCCGGTGCCCAGCTGTTCGGCCTGTTCGACCACGGAGAGGTCGGGGTCATAGTCGCGGGCGGCCTCGGCCACCGAGTCGAACCCGTGGCCACCCACGACCACAGTCCGCTCGGGCTCTAGCGCGGCACCGGCGCGCAGCGCGTGCCAGAGCATCGGCGCCCCCGCGATCCGGTGCAGGACCTTGGGTTGGTCCGAGTTCATGCGAGTGCCCTTGCCGGCGGCAAGTACGATCAGGGCGGTGCTCATCAGGCTGCTCCGGAATTGCCTCTTTTTCCTGCCCGTTTTATCGGAGTGTTCGAGTGGTGCAAGGTGGCGTGGTTCACGGCAGGTTGCGGCATGTGACAGCAGGGGGCAGGCAAATGAAGAAATGCGTCATCTTTGATCTGGACGGCACCTTGGCCGACACCAGCGGCGACCTGATCGCCGCCGCCAATGCCTGTTTCGAAGGCATGGGAGAGGCGGTTCGCCTGGACCCGGCCACGGATGCAGGCGTGGCGCTGCGTGGCGGCCGGCGGATGCTGACCGAGGGGCTGACGCGCGCGGGCCGCATGGACGAGGGTGTGGTGGACGCCTGGTATCCGCACCTGCTGGAGCATTACGGCGCGGCGATCGACACGCACACGCGGCTCTATGACGGTGCGGTCGAGGCGGTCGAGGCCCTGCGCGGAGCGGATTACGCCGTCGGGATCTGCACCAACAAGCCCGAGGCGCTGGCCCAGGTCCTGCTGGAACGGCTGGGGGTGCGCGGGTTGTTCGGCTCGCTGATCGGCGCTGATACCGGACCGACGCGCAAGCCGGATGTCGCGCCCTACTGGGCGGCGGTCGAAGGCTGCGGCGGTCTGCGCGAGGCTTCGCTGCTGGTGGGGGACAGCGACACGGACCGCAAGACCGCCGCCGCGGCGGGCGTGCCCTCGGTTCTGGTCACCTTCGCGCCCGAGGGGCAGGCGGTCAGGGCGCTGAACCCGGAAGGTGTGATCGACCATTTCGACGAGTTGTCAGGGGTCGTCCGGCGTCTGATCGGGTAGCGGCAAGGCCCTTGGACCGCGCTTTCAAGCGCGTTTCTCCACCTGTGGCGCCCGATACAGAAGATCGGTCAGCGCAGTCAGCGGCCCGGTTTCAAGCTGAGCGATGGCCTTGTCGATGGCCCGGGCACGGTCCGGTCCCAGAATCGGGTCCGCCAGGGCGCGGTATTTCCCGGCCAGTTCCTCTTCTGTCGGCGGCGCCTCGGCGTCCCATCGCGGCTGGACCCAGTCGCCCTGGACGACGCGCCCGTCACGCAGGTGCAGCCGCACCCGCGCCAGCCGCGTTCCCGGAAAGACCGCGTTGGCATGGGCGTCTTCGGACATGATCAGCCCTTCGGAGAGGCGCAGGATCTCGGGGTCGCGCAGGCTGTCGCCGTCGAGATCCTCTGGCCCAAGGGCGCCGCGCACCAGCGCCACGGCACAGGGGAACGACGTCGAATACTGCGCCTCTTCGGTGGTCCGGGGGCGTGCCGTGGCCAGGCGGATCGACTCGTGAAAGCTCTCGACCTCGATGCGGTCGACATCGCCCGAGGTCAGCCCATGCGCCCGCCGCAGCGCCAGCACGCCTTCCACCGGCGCCTGGGCCCAGCGGCAGACCGGGTAGGGTTTGAAGTACTGCCGCAGGATACGCCAGTCTTCGCCCAGACCGGTCCAGACCTGCGGCGCCTGTTCAACCGTGATCGCGGGGGCACCGGTAAAGCCGCGCCGCGCCAGCTGGACCGCCGAGACGCCGCACATGGCGCCCCAGCCGGACCCGTCCTTGACCATCGTCGGCCAGTCGATGCAGCGCATCATCTGGCTGCGCGGGCCGTGGTATTCCGCGATTCCCAAGGCCTGCCGCGTCTGCTCTGCCGAAAGTCCCAGAAGGCGGGCGCCCCCCGCCGCCGCCGTCACCGCGCCCCAGCTCCCCGAGGTGTGGTAGTCGGGGCAGGTGGCGTGCTGGGCCTCGGCCGCGCGCGCGCCGAATTCATACCCCATGACCAGCGCGGTCAGGAACTCTTGCCCCGAGACCTGTGCCTGGTGGCCAAAGACCAGCAGCGCGGGCAAGAGCGGGCAACCGATATGCCCCTTGGAAGGGTTATAGCCGTCGTGACCATCGAGGCTGTCGATGGTCATGCCCGCGGCCATTGCCGCCGCCGCGGGGGCCGCAGCGCGATTGTCGAACAGCATCGGTGCCGTGCCGGGCAGGTCCTCGGCGGCGTGATCGCGGATGATCCGCGACAGGTCGGTGCCAAGACCACCCGCTGCGACGCCGACCAGGTCGCGCAGGCAGCGCTTGGCCTGGGCCTGAACTCTCCGGGGCAGGTCGTCCCATCGCAGGGTGTGGATAAAGGTCAGGGTATCGCTCATGCTCCAAGTCTTTGACCGGGGCGGCCCGGATTCTGCGCGGATCGCGACAGGATTGCCCGCGGAGTGTCGGAAACGAAGACTGTGCGCCGGGGCAGGTCCGATGTGAACCGGCGCGCGTGCCCTTGGCCGGCAGGAGTGATAACGACGCGCCGTAGTTCCGAGAAAGGCCGTGCCCGATGATTCCCGCCAGATATGCCCATGTCCTGTTCAGCCTGCTCTTGTCCGGGTTCATGTCGCTGCTGGTGTCGCTGATCGCGACGCTCAAGAATGCAGGGCTGAACGCCGATATCCTCTCGCTCTGGATGGGGGCCTGGCTGTCCAGCTGGCTGCTGGCCTTTCCCGCCGTCCTGGTCATCGCGCCTTTGGTGCGCCGGCTGGTGGCGCGGCTGACCGTGGCCGAGGACCGCCCCGTCTGATGTGCGGAGGGGAATTGACCGCGCCCGGCCAAGGCGGCATCAAAGACCCATGACAGAGCGTTTCACCGGCACTTTCACCCAGCAGGAACCGATCCCCGAGGAGGCCATTGCCGCCGCGGTCGAGGTCATGCGGGGCGGGCGGCTGCACCGTTACAACACCCTTCCCGGAGAGACCGCAGAGGCGGCCTTGCTGGAACAGGAGTTCGCCGCCCTGACCGGGGCGCGCTACTGCCTGGCGGTGGCCTCGGGGGGCTATGCGCTTGGCTGTGCCTTGCGGGCGGTCGGCGTGCAACCGGGCGAGCCGGTGCTGACCAATGCCTTTACCCTGGCCCCCGTGCCGGGGGCGATTGCCGGGGCGGGGGCGGTGCCGGTCTATGTCGGCGTGACAGAGGATCTCGTGATCGACCTCGACGACCTTGAAGCAAAGGCGGATCGTGCGCGTATCCTGATGCTCAGCCACATGCGCGGGCATCTTTGCGACATGGACCGCCTGATGGCGATCTGCGACGCGGCGGGGATCACCGTGATCGAGGATTGCGCGCATACGATGGGCGCGGCCTGGAACGGCGTTCCCTCGGGGCGCCACGGCGCCGTGGGCTGTTACTCGATGCAGACCTACAAGCATGTGAACTCGGGCGAGGGCGGGTTGCTTGTCACCGATAACGAGGAGATCGCGGCGCGCGCCGTGATGCTGTCGGGGTCCTACATGCTCTATGACCGGCACCTGGCCGCGCCGGGACCGGAGGTTTTCGAGCGGGTGAAATACACGACGCCCAATGTCTCGGGGCGGATGGACAACCTGCGCGCGGCGATCCTGCGTCCGCAACTGCGGGCGCTGGACACCCAGGTGGACCGCTGGAACGACCGTTACGCGGTGGTCGAGGAGGGCTTGCGCGGGACACCCGGTCTGCACCTGCCGCGGCGTCCGCAATCGGAACGCTATGTCGGCTCTTCGATCCAGTTCCTGCTGCCGGGATGGACCGGCGAGGCGGTGCAGGAAGTGCTGTCACGCTGTGCCGCGCGGGGTGTCGAACTCAAGTGGTTCGGCGGGGCCGAGCCCAGCGGCTTTACCTCGCGCTATGACAGCTGGCGCTATGCCCCGTCCGAGCCGATGCCGCAGACCGACCGTATCCTGCGCGGCCTTCTGGACATGCGCCTGCCGCTGACCTTCAGCCTCGAGGATTGCGCATTGATCGCCCGGATCATCCGGGCCGAGGTCGGGGCCGTCTTCCAGGCGCGGGACTGAAAGCCGCCTAGTCGATCACCGGGTCCAGCCCCATCAGCCGGCTGACAGGCGCGTGGTCGTCGGTCAGGATCATCGGGTCCTTGGCGCACAGCACGCTGTCGATGAACTCCGGTCCCAGCGCGGCAAAGCGGATCTCTTGCGGGGCACGCGTGGTGATGGTGGACACCTGGCTGTCCCCGGCGCCCGCCAGCAGGACGAAGATCCGCCGCTCTCCGGGTTGCGGCGGGCGTGCCTCGGTCCAGACCTCGACGCTGGGAAAGACCGCGCGCAGGGTTGCCACGATGGCGGCCAGCGCATCCAGCCGGTCAGTGCTGTCGATCAGGTTCATCGCAAAGACGCCATCCGGGGCAAGCCGGTCACGGACCAGCTGAAAGAACTCGCGCGTGACCAGGTGTTCGGGCACGGCGATGTCGGTAAAGGCATCGCCGATGATCACGTCATAGGGCGCGGCGCTGTCTCGCAAGGCGGTGCGCGCGTCGCGGTGCAGGACTGTGACGGTTTCGGTGTCGAACCAGAAATCGGCCACGGCCCGCGCGGTCACCTCGGGGTCGATCTCGGCCACGGTGATGCCGGTGATGCCGCGATCCGCCCAGGCGCGCGGGACAGAGTAAGAGCCGCCGCCGATGTGGAACGAGGTGAAATCGCGATCCCCCATGCGCATCCGGGGCAGGGCGTCCAGCATGGCGGTGTGGTCGGTGAACATGACGCGCGGATCTTCGCGCGCGCTGATGCCGTGCGCCAGGTGGTCGAGCACCATGAGTCGGACCGGCGCCTCGGTGTCCTCGGACAGGTCCACGGTGCGGATACAGAAATAGCTGCTTTCCCGGTCGCAGACGGCGGGCAGGCGCAGCGCCGACACCCCCAGCAGCAGGGCCAGCGCCAGCGTGCCGCCCACGGTGGCCCACTGGCCGCGTGATCCGCCCGCAAGGCCAAGGCAGACCAGGGCCGAGACCGCATAGACCGCCGCGATCACCGTCAACGAGGCGACCGAGCCCAGCCAGGCCACGAAGAGGAACCCGGCCAGCAGCGTGCCGGCGATGGCCCCAACGGCGCCTGCGGCGAACATCGCCCCCAGCGCCTGTTCCGATTTCTCGCGCCCGCGCATTGCCGCGACGCTGAGGATGGGCGCTGGCACCCCGGCAAAGAGCGACGGCAGGAAGAAGGCCAGCGCGGAAATCGCCGTGATCGCCGCCAGGGGATGGGTCAGCGCGCCCAGCACCGGCCCTGCTGTGGAACGCAGCAGCAAAGAGGCGGCGGCCGTGGCCACCGACGCCGCCACCATGCACCAGGCCGCCCTTCGCAGTGCGCGGCCCGTCTCCAGCGCGGCGATCCGTCCGCCCCACCAGTGGCCGACCGACAGGCCCGCCAGGACGACGGCGATGATGGCAGTCCAGGTGTAAAGGCTCATGCCGACGTAGGGCGCGATCATGCGTCCGGCGACGATCTCGACCACCATGCTGGCGGCGGACACCGTGGCCTGCAACAGGATCATAAGCCAGAGCGGGGCGTGCGGGGATGTGGGTCCGGTCATGGTGCCATTAGGACAGCCGGGAAATCCCGGTCAAGCCGGAAGCGCGGGACGGCATTAGCCGGACCGGCGCCCTGCGGCTTGACCGGTCCGGTTGCGTCAGGCGCTGCGCCGTGTCGCGTTGGTGCCCGGTGCCCTTGGGGCAAGGCGTTCACGGAGTGCCGCCGGCAGGTGCCGCCGGGCCGAAATCCGCGGGCGGGGCATCTCGGGGATGATCCGTTCAACCCCGTAGAGGTCGAGGTATTCACCAAAGTTGTCAAAGGCCCGTCGACCGACAAGGTCGATGAAGGTTTCCGCAGGCGCGCCGTTGGCCAGGATCACGTCATGCGCCTCTGTCTCGACATGGTAGACGGTGAACCGCTGGGGCAGATCGGATAGCGGGACAAAGTCGATACTGTCCCCGTTGACCATTGCGCTGGCGTTCACCACCAGCCCGTCGAGGATCATGCCGTGATCCGCTGTCACCGTCAGGTCGCGATGCGGAATGCCGTCCCCCAACGCGCCCGCGCAAATGCGGACCATCTGCGCCCTCTTGGCGGCTATCCCTGTGCGAAGGGCCTGACGCCCCAGCCATTTGACCGGCACGATGCGTCCGTCCGCAGTGAGGACGAGATCGCCTATGGTCAGCGACTCCACGGGGCGGCTGCCTGAGGGCGTGGCAATCTCCGTCCCGGCGGCGAAACAATAGGTGTAGTGGCCGCTGGTGACCGGGCCGACAAGAACAGAGCCGTCGGCATCGTAGAACCTGTTGGATGCCACCCAGTAAGACGTGCTGAGCGTGCCGGTGATGGCGATGATCGGATCGCCATCGGCGTTGAAGCCATAAAGCGTAACGGGGTTCTGGGCCGTCCCCGTCCATGTCAGCGGATCGCCGACAGTCGTGGTGTCATTGCTTGCGCCATCGGCACCGTCCGTCATCGTCGTGTCGGTCACATAGCGATTGGTATAGGCGGTGGAGCCGTCCGGCGGCGTCGTGCCGAGGAAGTAGGCGTAGGAATAGGAATCGGGGCTGGGCATTCTGTCGTCTTTCCTTGGTCGTCCGGCGGCTTGGCCTCGGGTGTCCTGTCGCTTTAACGCATCCAGCCGGGCAGCGGCTTGAGGCAGATCAAAGGTCCCGCAGCCAAGTGACCGTGCCGCGCGTTTGCAACCCCATTGACCCGACTCGCTTGCTCGCGTTAAATGAACAAGCGTTCATTACTTGGGAGGAGCGGGCGTGTTTCTGGCGACGATGAAGTTTGACCTGGGCGAGGATGTGCTTGCGCTGCAGGAAATGGTGCACAAGTGGGCGCAGGAGCGGGTCAAGCCAATGGCGGCCGAGGTCGACCGCAGCAACGAGTTTCCAGCCGTGCTATGGCGCGAGATGGGGGACTTGGGCCTGCTGGGGATCACCGTGCCCGAGGAATTCGGCGGCGCGGGCATGGGTTATCTTGCCCATACCGTCGCGGTCGAGGAAGTGGCGCGCGCCTCTGCCTCTGTCTCGCTGTCCTACGGGGCACATGCCAACCTCTGCGTGAACCAGATCAAGCTGAACGGCAGCGATGAACAGCGCCGGAAATACCTGCCCGGCCTGATCTCTGGCGAACACGTGGGCGCGCTGGCCATGTCCGAACCGGGGGCCGGCTCGGATGTCGTCAGCATGAAGCTGCGCGCCGAAAAGCGGAACGACCGCTTTGTTCTGAACGGCAACAAGTACTGGATCACCAACGGGCCGGACGCCGATACGCTGGTGGTTTACGCCAAGACCGACCCCGATGCCGGGGCCAAGGGCATCACCGCCTTCCTGGTCGAGAAGACCATGAAGGGCTTTTCCACCAGTCCGCATTTCGACAAGCTGGGGATGCGCGGATCGAACACCGCCGAGCTGATCTTCGAGGATGTCGAGGTGCCCTTCGAAAACATCCTTGGCGAAGAGGGCAAGGGTGTGCGCGTTCTGATGTCCGGGCTGGACTATGAGCGTGTCGTGCTGGCGGGCATCGGCCTGGGCATCATGGCCGCCTGCATGGACGAGATCATGCCTTACATGGTCGAGCGGAAGCAGTTTGGCCAGCCCATCGGGAACTTCCAGCTGATGCAGGGCAAGATCGCCGACATGTACACGGCGATGAATTCCGCCCGTGCCTATGTCTACGAGGTCGCCAAGGCCTGCGACCGGGGCGAGGTCACGCGGCAGGACGCGGCGGCCTGCTGCCTTTACGCCTCGGAACAGGCGATGGTTCAGGCACACCAGGCGGTGCAGGCGATGGGCGGCGCGGGCTTCCTCAACGATGCGCCGGTGGCGCGGATCTTCCGCGATGCCAAGCTGATGGAGATCGGCGCCGGCACGAGCGAGATCCGCCGGATGCTGGTCGGGCGCGAGCTGATGGGGGCCATGTCCTGATGAGGGGCGCCGCGCCCATGCGGACCAGGGGCCGGCGGTCGCGGTGAGCATGCGCCTGCTGCTCTGGGCGCCGCTGGCGGCGCTGGTGGCCCTGGGCGCGCTCCTGGCCTTTCGGGCCGGTTGGATCGCGGCCCACCTGACAGAGAGCATGGCGATCGAGAGGTATGCCGCCCGCTACATGGCCGAAACCGGCGCGCAGGCGGCGGATTGCTCGGCGGTGCCGGGGGCACGGGTCTGGCTGGTGATACGCTGCGGCACGGGGCAGGATCGGCGGGTCTACCGGGTGAACCGATTTGGCGGACTGGTCACGGGACGGCCGGCGGACGGTGACAGGATGAAGGAACCAAGTACATGAAATCTATTGCCTTTGCCATTTTTTCCGCTTGTGCGGCACTGCCCGCCACGGCGCAGGAGCTGGTGTTCTCTCCGCGCGCGACCGAAAGCTGCCTGGGATCGGGCGCGGACTTTCGCAGCTGTATCGGGCTGTCGGCCGCAGCCTGCGTCGAGGACAACGGCTATGCCACCGTGGTTCTAAGCGGTTGCTACGGGCGCGAGCTGGACTGGTGGGACGACCGCCTGAACGCCTCTTACGGATTTGCGATCCGCTATGCCAAACAGGCCGACATCGACAACGCCAGTTTCGCCCCTTCGCAAGAAGAGGCCCTGCGCGAAATGCAGCGCGCCTGGATCCGGTTCCGTGACGCCAAATGCGCCTATGCTCGCAGCCACTGGGGCGGAGGCACCGGTGCCGGGCCCGCAGGCGTCGAATGCCTGATGCGTGAGACCGCCGAGCAGACCTGGTACATCGAAAGCATGGTGACGCCGGGCTGATGCTGCAATCTGCCCCCACATATGACGCGCTGCGCGCGGGCTTTCGCTGGGATCTGCCGGCGCGGTTGAACATGGCCGAGCAGGCCTGCGACCTCTGGGCGCGCCGCGACCCGGACCGCGTTGCGATCCTGGATCATTGCAGCGGCGCGGCGGTGACTTACGGCACCCTGGCGGCCCTGTCGCGGCGGGTGCAGGCGGCGCTTCTGGCGCGCGGCGTGAGGCCGGGCGACCGGGTGGGCGTATTGCTCAGCCAGTCGCCGCTGTGCGCGGCCGCGCATCTGGCCTGCTGGCGCATGGGGGCGATTTCCGTGCCGCTTTTCATGCTGTTCCGAGAGGACGCGCTGCGCTCGCGCCTGTCGGACAGCGGCGCGGGCCTGGTGGTCACGGACGCGGAGGGCGCCGGAATGCTGGCACCTTTCGACCTGGAGGTGCTGTGCGAGGACGAGCTGCCCGCAGAGGAGGCCGAGGGGCCGGCGTTTGACAGCGGGCCGGAAACGCCCGCCGTGCTGATCTACACCTCGGGCACCACGGGCACGCCCAAGGGCGCGCTGCATGGGCACCGGGTCCTGACCGGGCACCTGCCGGGGGTGGAGATGAGCCATGATTTCCTGGGCCAGCCGGGGGACGTCCTGTGGACGCCCGCCGACTGGGCCTGGATCGGCGGATTGTTCGACGTTCTGATGCCGGGACTGGCCCTGGGGGTGCCGGTGGTCGCGGCGCGGATGCGGCGCTTCGACGTCGATGAGTGCACAAGGATCGTCTCGGAACATGCTGTCAGGAATGTGTTTTTTCCGCCGACGGCCCTGCGTATCCTGAAGGCCGCGGATGCCCGGATCACCGGGCTGCGCTCTGTCGCCAGCGGTGGCGAGCCGCTGGGAGCCGAGATGCTGGCCTGGGGGCGCGTGGCGCTGGGCGTCACGATCAACGAATTCTACGGTCAGACCGAATGCAACATGGTGGCCAGTTCCTGCGCGGCGCTTTTCGATCCGATACCGGGCGCCCTGGGCCGGGCGGTGCCGGGCTTCGACATCGCCGTGATCGATGAGGATGGTGCGCCGGTCGAGGGCGAAGGCGACATCGCCGTGCGGCGCGGCTGTGCCTCGATGATGCTGGAATACTGGAACCGGCCCGGGGCGACGGCGGAAAAGTTCCGCGGCGACTGGCTGGTGACGGGCGACCGGGGGAGGCTCGACGCGGGCTTCATCCGTTTCGTAGGCCGCGAGGACGACGTCATCACCTCTGCCGGCTACCGCATCGGTCCGGCGGAAATCGAGGACTGCCTGCTGACCCATCCCGGCGTCGCCACCGTGGGGGTGGTGGGCAAGCCCGATCCGCTGCGGACAGAGATCGTCAAGGCCTACGTGGTCCGCAAACCGGGTGTCGAGGTCGACGCCGGGACGCTGCAGGCATGGGTGAAGGATCGCCTCGCAAGCTATTCCTATCCAAGGGAAATCTCTTTTCTGGACGCCCTGCCGATGACGGTGACGGGCAAGGTGATCCGCAAGGAACTGAAGGCGCGCGCGGCGGCCGAGACCGCGCAGGAATGAACAAGGGGACAGGGACATGAAACTGCAATCGCAGGTGCTGACGGCGGGTGAGGCCTACGAGGCCAACCGCGCGGTCCATCTCGAGGCGCTCGACCAGATCCAGGAGGCCGCCGCGCTGGCCATGTCCGGCGGCGGGGAAAAGGCGCGTGACCGCCACCTGAGCCGGGGCAAGATGCTGCCGCGCGAGCGGGTGGCCAACCTTCTCGATCCCGGGTCGCCCTTCCTGGAGGTCGGGACCACGGCGGCGCATGGCATGTACGGCGGCGCGGCGCCCTGCGCGGGGGTGATCGCGGGCATCGGGCTGATTCAGGGGCGGCAGGTCATGGTGATATGCAACGATGCCACCGTGAAGGGCGGCACCTATTATCCCATGACGGTCAAGAAACACCTGCGCGCGCAGGAGATAGCCGAGGAAAATGCGCTTCCTTGTGTCTACCTCGTGGACAGTGGTGGTGCCAACCTGCCGAACCAGGACGAGGTGTTCCCGGACCGCGACCATTTCGGGCGGATCTTCTACAACCAGGCGCGGATGTCGGCCAAGGGCATCGCGCAGATCGCCGTGGTCATGGGCAGTTGCACGGCGGGCGGGGCCTATGTGCCCGCCATGTCGGACGTGTCCATCATCGTCAAGGAACAGGGCACGATCTTCCTGGCCGGGCCGCCTTTGGTCAAGGCGGCGACGGGAGAGGTCGTCACCGCCGAGGACCTGGGCGGCGGCGACGTGCACACGCGCCTTTCGGGTGTGGCCGACTACCTGGCCGAGGATGACGCCCATGCGCTGGCCTTGGCGCGGCGGGCGGTCGGATCGCTTGGGGGGCATGGGTGCAAAGCACCCATCCTACAGGGCGAAGCGCCGGCCTATGACCCGGACGAATTGCTGGGCGTGGTGCCTGCGGATCTGCGCACGCCCTACGACATCCGCGAGGTCATCGCGCGGATCGTGGACGGCTCCTACTTTGACGAGTTCAAGCCCCGCTTCGGCGAAACGCTGGTCTGCGGATTTGCCAAGCTGGAAGGCATGGATGTGGGCATCATCGCCAACAACGGCGTGCTTTTTTCGGAAAGCGCCTCAAAGGGCGCGCATTTCGTCGAGCTTTGCTCGCAGCGGCGCATCCCCCTGGTTTTCCTGCAGAACATCACCGGCTTCATGGTCGGCCGCAAGTACGAGAACGAGGGCATCGCGCGCCACGGCGCCAAGATGGTCACCGCTGTCGCCACCACCTCGGTGCCCAAGGTGACGGTGCTGGTCGGCGGCAGTTTCGGGGCGGGCAACTACGGCATGGCGGGCCGCGCCTACCAGCCGCGCTTCCTGTGGACCTGGCCCAACAGCCGGATCTCGGTCATGGGCGGCGCCCAGGCGGCGGGCGTGCTGGCCACGGTGAAACGCGATGCCATCGAACGCTCGGGCGGCACCTGGTCCGAGGAAGAAGAGGCTGAATTCAAGCGCCCGACGCTGGAGATGTTCGAGGAACAATCGCATCCGCTCTACGCCTCTGCCCGGCTCTGGGACGACGGCATCGTCGACCCGCGCAAGACCCGGCAAGTCCTGGCCCTGTCCCTGCGCGCTGCGCTGAACAAGCCGGTCGAGGAGACACGCTTTGGCGTGTTCCGGATGTGATCGGGATGAGGACGACGACCATGCACGACACGCATTCCCTTGAGGCGATGCGGAAACCGGCTGCTTCGGCGTCCGTGTTTCTTTGGGCTGAAAATACCTCGGGGAGTGTGAGGGGCTGGCCCCTCACCGCCCTGACGGCGTCACCGGCAGGAGGCAAGGGACGATGACCATGTTTGATACCATCCTGATTGCAAACCGGGGCGAGATCGCGGCCCGTGTCATCCGCACCGCCCGTGCGATGGGCCTGCGCACCGTGGCGGTGCATTCCGACGTGGATGCCGACGCCTTGCACGTGGCGCTGGCGGACGAGGCGGTCTGTATCGGCGGCGCGGCGCCCTCGCAGAGCTACCTGCGGACCGACCGGATCATCGAGGCCGCGCAAACCACCGGCGCGCAGGCGATCCACCCGGGCTATGGCTTTCTCAGCGAGAACCCGGATTTCGTCGAGGCGGTCGAGGCGGCGGGCCTGACCTTTGTCGGGCCTTCGGCGCAGGCGATCCGCCAGATGGGGCTCAAGGACGCGGCCAAGCGGCTGATGGACGAGGCTGGCGTACCCGTAGTGCCCGGTTACATGGGCGAAGACCAGGACCCCGGCCACCTGGAGGTCGAGGCACACCGTGTCGGCTATCCGCTGCTGATCAAGGCGGTCGCGGGCGGCGGCGGCAAGGGGATGCGACTGGTCGAGGCGCCCGAGGAATTTGTCGACGCGCTGGAGCGGGCCAAGGCCGAGGCGCTGACCGCCTTCGGAAACGATGCGGTGCTGATCGAGAAATACATCCAGCGCCCGCGCCATATCGAGGTGCAGGTCTTTGGCGACGGAACGCGGGCGGTGCACCTTTTCGAACGCGACTGTTCCCTGCAACGCCGCCACCAGAAGGTGATCGAGGAGGCGCCTGCGCCCGGCATGACCGAGGAGATGCGTGCCGCGATGGGGGCCGCCGCCGTGCGCGCCGCCGAGGCCATCGGCTACAAGGGCGCGGGCACGGTGGAATTCATCGTCGACGGGGCGAACGGCCTGCGCCCTGACGGGTTCTGGTTTATGGAAATGAACACCCGGTTGCAGGTGGAACACCCGGTGACCGAGGAAATCTGCGGTGTCGACCTGGTGGAATGGCAGATTCGGGTCGCCTCGGGCGAACCATTGCCTGCCCGGCAGGAGGACCTGAAGATCAACGGCCATGCCTTCGAGGCGCGGCTATACGCCGAGGACGTGCCGGCGGGATTCCTGCCCGCTACGGGCACGCTGTCGGACCTGTCGTTCCCCGAGGGGCTGCGCGCGGAAACCGGCGTGCGGGCCGGTGATGCCATCAGCCCGCATTACGACCCGATGATCGCCAAGCTGGTGGTGCATGGCCCCACGCGGGCCGTGGCCCTGCGACGCCTGGCGCGGGGGCTGCGCAACAGCCGGGTGGCGGGCACGGTGACGAACCTCGCCTTTCTGGGCGCGCTGGCGGAACACGAGGGCTTTGCGCGGGGAGAGGTGGACACCGGGTTGATCGCGCGGGACATCGACGCGCTGACCACACAGCCCGAGGTCACGCCTGCGATCTGGGCCGAGGCGGCGCTGACCGCGCTGGGGCTGACGGAGGCCGTGGACTGGGAAACCGGCTTTGCCCTCTGGCGGCCGGAATGGCGTAGGGTGGTGCTGGAACGGGGCGGCACCCGGCGCGAGATCGGCGTCAAGGTCAGAGGGCCGGGCTTTGTCCTGGTCTCCGTCGAGGGGCAGGTCGTCGAGGCGCTGCGCGGGGTGCGCGGCTGGACCTTCGATGACACGCCGGCTGCGGGCGCCTATCTGGCGCCGGGCCAGGTGACGGTCTTTGCCCACTACGGGATCGCCTTCGATCTGCCCGATCCGCTGGCGCGGGGCGCCGCGGCTGCGGGCGCCCTGGACGGGGCGCTGGCGCCGATGCCGGGGCGGGTCGTCTCTGTCCATGTCGGTGTCGGCCAGGAGGTCGCGGAAGGCGACCGGCTGGTGGTGCTGGAGGCGATGAAGATGGAACACACCATGCGCGCGGGCCGTGCGGGCGTGGTGTCCGAGGTGCTGGTGGCCCAGGGCGACCAGGTCGAGGCGGGCGCGCCGCTTGTGCTGCTGGAGGAAGAGGCGTGATCCGGCTGCACCATGTCCAGTACGGGCGCAGCTTTCGCGTGCTCTGGCTGATCGAGGAGATCGGGCCGGAGCGCTTCGGTGGGCTGGAAGTGATCGAGCACCGCATCGGCACGCCGGAGATGCGCGACAGCGGCCTGGCGCGGGTCTCTCCGGCCATCCGCATCCCGGCGATCGAATGGAATGGCCTGGAGATGAGCGAATCCGGCGCCATCGTGGAATACCTGTCCGAGCGGCTGGCGCCGGACCTGACCCGTGCGCCGGACCATCCGGAGCGTCCCGCGTTCCTGCAATGGCTGCACTATGCCGAGACGATGGCCAGCCTGATCGAGAACCTGAACCTGCAGATGGTCTTTTTGCGACCGCCTGCGAAACCGGCGCCTGTGGTGGTCAAGCTGCATGTGGCACGTCTGCGCCAGACCCTGCGGGGGATGGAAGAGGCGCTGGGGGAGAAGGAGTGGCTGTTGCCCTCCGGGTTCTCGGCGGCGGACATCATGATGGGGTTCAACCTTTTTGCGGCGCCTTACTACGTGGACATGGAGGAATTTCCGCGCCTTCTGGCCTACCGCGCCCGGATGGAGGCGCGTCCAGGCTATCAGCGGGCGGTTGAGCGCGAGGGGCCGCAACGGTTTTACGCGCAGGATTTCTACCCGGTGCCGGAGGCGTGAGACGGCAATCCGATTGAGCGCCTTCGGCGCACTGGTTTTCTCGCCTTTCGCCTGCGGCGGGCGGCTCGGCGAATGGGTATTTGGACCAAGAAGAAACCCGGAGGGGAAAGATGAGCGAGACAGTCGAGATCTTCGAGGTGGGCCCGCGTGACGGGCTGCAGAACGAAAAGCGCGAGATTCCGACTTCGGAGAAGGTGGCGTTGGTCGATCTCTTGTCCGGGGCGGGGTTTCGGCGCATTGAATGCGCCTCATTCGTGAGTCCGAAATGGGTGCCGCAGATGGCGGATTCCGGCGAGGTCCTGGCAGGGATCACACGGGCGCCGGGCGTGTCCTACGCGGCGCTGGCGCCGAACCTGAAAGGGCTGGAGCGGGCATTGGCGGCCAAGGCGGACGAGGTGGCGTTGTTCGGTGCGGCCTCGGAAGGATTTTCCAGGGCCAATATCAACGCCAGTGTCGACGAGGGGCTGGCGCGTTTCGTGCCGGTGGCCGAGGCGGCGAGAGAGGCGGGGCTGCCGGTGCGGGGCTATGTGTCCTGCGTGGTGGAATGCCCCTATGACGGCGCGGTGGCGCCCGGGGCCGTGGCCCGGGTTGTGGCGGCGCTGCGCGACATGGGCTGCTACGAGGTCTCCCTTGGCGACACCATCGGGCGGGGTGTGCCCGAGGCGGTGGACGCCATGCTGGCGGCGGTGCTGGACGAGATGCCCGCCGCGCGGCTGGCGGGGCATTTCCATGACACAGCCGGCCGGGCGCTGGAGAATATCGACGTCGCGCTGGAGCGGGGCCTGCGGGTTTTTGATGCAGCCGTGGGTGGGCTGGGGGGATGTCCCTATGCGCCGGGGGCGGCGGGCAACGTGGCGACGGAGGCGGTGCACGATCACCTGGTTGCCAAGGGCTACGTCACCGGGCTGGACCGGCCGGTGCTGGACAGGGCCGCGCAGATGGCGCGGTCCATGCGTGAGGGCTGAAATGGACAGGGAACATTGGGATGCCGCCTACGCAGAAGGCGTCGAGGGCAAGAGTTGGCACGAAGCCGTGCCCGAGGCCTCGCTGCGGATGATCGAACGGTCCGGGCTGGTGCCTGGGCGGGCGATCGACGTGGGCGGTGGCGCCTCGTCCCTGGCCGGGCATTTGCGCGGGCTGGGCTGGGATGTGACAGTCCTGGACATTTCCGCGGCAGCGCTGGAGCTGGCGCAGGCGGCGCTTGGGTCGGGAGCGGCGCAGATCACCTGGGTTGCCGAGGACATCACGCGCTGGCGGGCCTCGGTGCCCTTCGATCTCTGGCATGACAGGGCGGTGTTCCATTTCCTGACGGACCTGGAGGACCGGTTGGCCTATGCGCGTGCCCTGCGCGACGGGCTGCGGCCTGGCGGTGCGGCTGTGATCGCGACCTTTGCAGAGGATGGACCGGAGCGTTGCTCGGGCCTGCCGGTACGGCGCTATTCGCCTGAAGGTCTGTTGGCTGCGCTGGGGCAGGGGCTGCGCCTGGAGGGCGCCGAGCGGGTCCGCCACGTCACGCCATCTGGGCAGGAACAGAAATTTCAGGTCAGCCTGCTGCGGCGGCTGCCAAAGGAGTGAGGACAAGGATGGAGTTGATCGGGGTATCGCGCGACGCGCGGGGTGTGGCGGAGATCAGCCTGCGCCGGGCGGACAAGCACAACGCGCTGTCGGCGCAGATGATGACCGAGCTGGAGGCCACAGCGCGCAGCCTTGCGGCGGACGCAGAGGTGAAGGTCGTGGTGCTGTCGGCCGAGGGGAAGTCCTTCTGCGCCGGCGGTGACCTGGCCTGGATGCGCGCGCAGTTCGAGATGGACCGGGCGACACGACGCGAGGAATCCTCGCGCATCGCCAAGGCTTTGGGCGCGCTTTATGCGCTGCCGCAGCCCCTGATCGGCAAGGTGCAGGGCAATGCCTTTGGCGGTGGGTTGGGGCTGATTTCCGTTTGCGACATCGCGTTGGCCGCCGAGGGCGTGAAATTCGGGCTGACCGAGGTCAAGCTGGGTTTGATCCCGGCCAATATCGGGCCCTACGTGATCGCCCGGCTGGGCGCTGTGAAGGCGCAGGAGATCTTCATGAACGGTCGGATCTTTGGCGCCGCCGAGGCGGTGGCCCTGGGGCTGGTGAACCGGGCGGTTGCCCCGGATGACCTGGACGAGGCCGTGGCGGCAGAGGTGGCCTTGCCGCTGGCCTGTGCCCCGGGGGCGGTTCGGGATGCCAAGGCCCTGTTGCGGCGGCTGGCGGGCGAAGTCACCGAAGCCGAGGTCGAAGGGGCCATCGACGCCCTGGCCGATCGCTGGGAAACCTCTGAGGCGCAGGAGGGAATCGCAGCCTTTTTCGACAAGCGGCCCGCGCCCTGGGCGTGACCGGGGGCGGGATGCTGATCCAGATCGCCCATCTTTATGCGACGGCCTGCCTGGCGGTGGTCTTTTTCCAGTTTGCGCTGATCGGTGGGGCGCCGCTGGGGCCCTGGACGCAGGGCGGGCAGCATGAGGGGGCCTTGCCCATCTCGGGCAGGGTGATTGCGGCTTTTTCGGTGCCGGTGCTGATCTTCCAGGGGCTTGCGATCCTCTCGGTGGCAGGCTTTCCGGGGCTGGACTGGCCGCGCTGGTACGGGTGGGCGGCCCTTGGGGTCAGCACGGTCAGCGCGGTGCTGAACGGGATCACCCCCTCTGCGCGTGAACGCGCGGTCTGGTTTCCGGTCACTTTGGTGATGGCCGGACTGGCCGCCTATGTCATGATTTCGACCGCGCACTGAACAGGCTCATCGCTGCGCGGCGAGTTCCGCCCAGCGGGTGGCGATCAGCCGGGCATAGCGCATGGGCGAGAGGCCGTAGGCGCCCACGGCGTAGCTGTCGTTGATCTCGACCACCAGCGTCCGGTCCTCGGAGGTGACCCCGAAATCCAGCGCATAGGCCGCGGGTGCGCCCGCCTGCGACTGGGCGGCCAGCGCGGCGCGGATCACCTGCGGATCGGGGAAACGCAGCGGATCGCCCCGGTAGGGCCGCAGGTCGATCAGATCCCCGTGCAGGACAAAGCCGCGATACTCGGTCACGAAATCCACCGGTTCGGCACAGATCACGGGCTCGGCGTCGGCGATATGCGCCGTCGGGATCAGGTCGGCAAAGCTGGACAGCAGCGTTCCGGTAAAGAGCTTTGGCCGGTCGGGCAGGGGCTTGACGAAGATCGCGCTGCCATTGCCCGCCAGCTGTCGCGCCTCGGCCATCGTCGCCTGCCAGATGCGCCGCCCGGCAAAGGGCATCAGCGCCTCGGGGATGCTGTCGAGATCGGGCACCGGAATGCCAAGCCGTTCCATGCCCTGCCGGGCATAGCGGATGCCGCCCACGACGATATCCCCCGGGACCAGCGCGAGGGCGTCGAAATCCCCGGGCGCGAAGAGGCGGACCTCTTCGCCAAGCTGCGCAAAGCCCACGCGGGCGATATCGCGGTTGACGCTGAAGATCGTGTCGTCGGGGGCAAGGAGGTGAACGGTCATGGCACTGTCTTTCCTGTCTGTCCGAGGCAGGTAGCGCAGGCGGCCCGACATGAACATGGCGGGATTCCCGCCCCCGGCGCATGTGATCACAACACCGGGCGCGACGCTTGCGCGCGGCGTGTGCTGCCGTGCAGCATGGGATTTCCGGACATCCCATTGTCAACAAAGGAAAATCCGCCAATTTCAGGGAAAGCCTTTTGTTCGCAGGGATTTGAATGCTTGCGCCTCGTGTTGACCCTGCCAGATGGCAGCGATAAGGGACAATAAGCCAAGCGCCACAGCGCCCGATCCTTGAAGGAGCCACGTCTTGGAAGAGATGCTGCGGGAATACCTTCCCATCCTCGTCTTTCTGGCCATTGCCATCGGTCTCGGCCTTGTCCTGATCCTTGCCGCGGTGATCCTCGCCGTGCGCAACCCGGACCCGGAAAAGGTGTCGGCCTACGAATGCGGGTTCAACGCCTTCGACGATGCCCGGATGAAATTCGACGTCCGGTTCTACCTGGTCTCGATCCTCTTCATCATCTTCGATCTTGAGATCGCCTTCCTGTTTCCCTGGGCGGTGGCCTTCAAGGATGTCTCGATGGTGGGCTTCTGGTCGATGATGGTGTTCCTGGGCGTGCTGACCATCGGCTTTGCCTACGAATGGAAGAAGGGGGCACTGGAATGGGAGTGATGACCGGAGCCAATACGGCCGGAGCCGACCGCGAGGTCGCGACCCAGACCCTCAACCGCGAGCTGCAGGACAAGGGGTTCCTGCTGACCTCGACCGAGGACATCATCAACTGGGCGCGTACCGGCAGCTTGCACTGGATGACCTTTGGCCTGGCCTGCTGCGCGGTCGAGATGATGCACTCCTCGATGCCGCGGTATGACCTGGAGCGGTTCGGCACCGCGCCGCGCGCCAGCCCGCGCCAGTCCGACCTGATGATCGTGGCCGGCACGCTGACCAACAAGATGGCCCCGGCGCTGCGCAAGGTCTACGACCAGATGCCGGAACCGCGCTACGTGATCTCGATGGGGTCCTGTGCCAACGGCGGCGGCTACTACCACTATTCCTACAGCGTGGTGCGCGGCTGTGACCGCGTCGTGCCGGTGGATGTCTATGTGCCCGGCTGCCCGCCGACGGCAGAGGCGCTGGTCTACGGCATCATGGCGTTGCAGAAAAAGATCCGCCGGACGGGGACATTGGTGCGATGAGCGATTTGCTGAACGAACTGGGTGGCCATATCGAGGCCAAGCGTCCCGACTGCGTGATCGGCTGGGACGTCACGCATGGCGAGCTGAACGTCGACGTGGCGCCCTCGAACATCCGCGGTTTCGTCGAGTTCCTGAAGACCGACCCGACCTGCAAGTTCTCGACCTTGGTGGACATCACGGCGGTGGACTACCCCGAGCGGCCCAAGCGGTTCGACGTGGTCTATCATTTCCTGTCGATGTACCAGAACCACCGCATCCGCCTGCGCGTGGCGATCCGTGAGGACGAGATGGTGCCGTCGATCGTGTCGGTGCACCCCTCGGCCAACTGGTTCGAGCGCGAGGTCTTCGACATGTTCGGCGTGCTGTTCGCCGGCCATCCGGACCTGCGCCGAATCCTGACGGACTACGGGTTCCGCGGCTTTCCGCTGCGCAAGGATTTCCCGACCACGGGCTATACCGAGGTGCGTTACGACGAAGAGCAAAAGCGCGTCGTCTACGAACCGGTGAGCCTGGTGCAGGAATACCGCCAGTTCGATTTCATGTCGCCGTGGGAGGGGGCACAATACGTGCTGCCCGGCGATGAGAAGACGGAAGAAAAGGCATGATGGGCGGCTGGGGCTTTGGTGGCGGGGGGCTATTGTGGCTGATTGTCATCGGCGCACTGGTGGTCGTGCCATTCTGGAAGCTCCTGCCGCGTTTTGGCATTCCCAACTGGGTGGCGATTTTCGCCATCTTCCCGCTTGTGGCGTTGATCCTGCTCTGGATCATGGCGTTCAAGGATCAGATTGACGGAGGTCGCGCGTGATGGACGGCTCCAAAGGCTTCGAAGACGCCCTGACGGGTGAACAGAAGATCCGCAACTTCAACATCAACTTCGGGCCCCAGCACCCGGCGGCGCACGGCGTGCTGCGCCTCGTGCTGGAGCTGGACGGCGAGATCGTGGAACGCTGCGACCCGCATATCGGCCTGCTGCACCGTGGCACCGAAAAACTGATGGAAAGCAGGACATACCTGCAGAACCTGCCGTATTTCGACCGTCTCGACTACGTTGCGCCGATGAACCAGGAACATGCCTGGTGCCTGGCCATCGAAAAGTTGACCGGGGTCGAGGTGCCGCGCCGGGGTTCGCTGATCCGCGTGCTCTACTCGGAAATCGGCCGTGTCCTGAACCACCTGCTGAACGTGACCACGCAGGCCATGGACGTGGGCGCGCTGACGCCGCCGCTGTGGGGCTTCGAGGAACGCGAAAAGCTGATGGTCTTCTACGAGCGGGCCTGTGGCGCGCGCCTGCACTCGGCCTATTTCCGGCCCGGCGGCGTGCACCAGGATCTACCGCCCGCGCTGATCGACGACATCGAGACCTGGGCCAAGGAATTCCCGGCCAAGCTGCAGGACATCGACGACCTGCTGACCGAAAACCGCATCTTCAAGCAGCGCAACGCCGACATCGGCGTCGTGACCGAGGAAGAGATCAACGAATGGGGTTTCTCCGGCGTCATGGTGCGTGGCTCGGGCCTTGCCTGGGACCTGCGCCGCGCGCAGCCCTACGAGTGCTACGACGAGTTCGACTTCAAGATCCCGGTCGGCAAGAACGGCGACTGCTATGACCGCTACCTCTGCCGCATGGCCGAGATGCGCGAGAGCGTGAAGATCATCCTGCAGGCCATCGAGAAGCTGCGCGCGCCCGAAGGGCAGGGCGACGTCCTGGCCCGCGGCAAGATCACCCCGCCGAAACGCGGCGAGATGAAGACCTCGATGGAAGCGCTGATCCATCACTTCAAGCTCTACACCGAGGGTTTCCACGTCCCCGAGGGCGAGGTCTACTGCGCCGTCGAGGCCCCCAAGGGAGAGTTTGGCGTCTACCTCGTTGCCGATGGGTCAAACCGGCCCTACCGCTCCAAGATCCGCGCGCCGGGTTACCTGCACCTGCAGGCGATGGACCATGTCGCCAAGGGCCACCAGCTTGCCGACGTCGCGGCGATCATCGGGACGATGGACGTCGTCTTCGGGGAGATCGACCGGTGAGAGCGCTGATCGCGCTTTGCGCGCTGGCGGTGACGCCGGCGCTCGCTCAGGATCTGCCCATCTTCCAGGAAGAGCGCGGCTATGAAATCCTGGGCGGCATCGATGATGGTCTGCTGGTCCGCAATGGCGGTCATGCGTTCTACTGTGAAGTCGACGAAGGCCCGGACGATCGTTTCCTGGTGATGGAACGCTGCCTTCCGATCCTCGGCCCCAAGGCAGCGGCATCCGCCTCCCGGGCGACGCTCTCCAGGGCGCGCGGCGAAAAGGCCTTTGTCGAGGCCATCGAGGCGCTGCCGCCCTCCGTCTTTATCCCGGCGGTGACGCAGACGATGAAGGAATTCGGCTGCGTGCTGGACATGCGCACCGGCGAGGATGCATTTCTGGCCGTACTGGCGCGCCACGTCGCCGAAGAGGCGGTCTATGACGGCGAGATGACCGAAGGCCTGATCGACGCCATTGGCGAAGTGACCGAGGATACCGCAGAGATCATGATGGACCAGGGCCTGATCGTTCTGGACCGCGCCGCCGGCAAGGCGCATCTGGTGAATTGCCCCTGACGGGGAAAGATGGGCCGCCGCCGCGCGGCCTTTTTACGAGGGACGACACGATGAAGAGATACGCTTTTGCCCTGGTCGCGACGGGACTGGTTTCGGGCTGTTTCCTGCCCGAGGGCGTCACCGAAGAAGACCTTGCGGCCTTTGATGCGGCGGTGGCCTCGATCGGTTGTGACCTCGTGAACGAAAGCGATTATCTGCCCGTGGAGTTGCAGACCGGGATGCCGCGTGAAAAGGTGGTGACCATCTCGCAGTACAAGGTCGAACAGAAACAGGCCGTGCCGCTGTCGAACGGCGGTGTGCGCCTTCAGACTGGCGCCTGCGCCCCCAAGACAGAGCCCGCGCCCGAGGCGGCAACGTGACGTGACCGGCCCCCGAGGCCGGACTGGATGCAAGATTGAAACCCGAGGCGCCGCGCCCTGGCGCCGGACGTAAGACGGAAAGCCGAAAGCCATGCTGCGCCGACTGCACCCCGAACAGCCCGATAGTTTTGCCTTTACGCCCGCCAACCTGGCCTGGGCGCGCGAGCAGATCACCAAATACCCCGAGGGCCGCCAGGCCAGCGCGATCATACCGCTGCTGTGGCGGGCGCAGGAACAGGAAGGCTGGCTGACCCGTCCGGCGATCGAACATGTCGCCGACATGCTGGGCATGGCCTATATCCGCGCGCTCGAGGTGGCCAGCTTCTACTTCATGTTCCAGCTCCAGCCGGTCGGCTCGCTGGCGCATATCCAGATCTGCGGCACGACGTCGTGCATGATCTGCGGTGCCGAGGACCTGATCGCCGTCTGCCGCGAGAAGATCGCCGACAAGCCGCACGCCTTGTCGGAGGACGGCAAGTTCAGCTGGGAAGAGGTGGAATGCCTGGGCGCCTGCACCAACGCGCCGATGGCCCAGATCGGCAAGGACTATTACGAGGACCTGACCGCGGAAAAGCTGCGCGATCTGCTCGACGCGCTGGCGCGGGGCGAGGTGCCCACGGTGGGGCCGCAGAACGGCCGTTTCGCCTCGGAACCCAAGCCGGGCATCACCACGCTGACCGAATTCGTGAACGGCTCGATCAAGTTGAATGCCAGCGCGCAGCTGGCCGATGACATCGGCGACACGATCAAGCGCATCGACGGCACCGAGGTGCCGCTGGCGGCGCCCTGGAACGACCAGTCCGGCACCCGTGGCAGCCAGCCGGACGCTCCCGAGGCACATGTCCCGGCCAAGGAGGCCCCGCAACCGGCCAAGCCCGCGCCCAAGCCGGAGAAGGTCGCCAAGGCACCCGCCGAGGTCGAACAGGCGCTGGTTCAGCCCAGCACGCCGCTGCCGGGGCAGGACGACCTGTCCAGCCGCAAGGGCAGCTGGCGCTACGAGGCGCCCGAAGCGGAGGACCAGCCCGCGGCAGAGCCGGCCGCTCCTCCGGCTGAGGACAAGCCCGTGGGTCTTGATTCCCCGCGCGAGGGCAAGGCCGATGACCTGAAGGAAATCAAGGGCGTCGGACCCAAGCTGGAAAAGCTGCTCAACTCGCTGGGCTTCTACCACTTCGACCAGGTTGCCGCCTGGACCGACAAGGAACTGGCCTGGGTCGATGACAATCTGGAAGGCTTCAAGGGCCGGGCCACGCGCGACGAATGGGTGGCGCAGGCCAAGGAGCTGGCGGCGCGGTCCTAAAGTCTGATAGCCCCGGACACCTTTTTTCGTGATACTCCGGTCCAGACAGGACCGGATATCGGCGACAGGGAGGAATGTCATGGGGGATTGGACTGAGCAGGGGAACTGCGGTCAGTTGAGTTGGGGATTGGCGGCTTTGGCCGCCTTTCTTGTATTCGTATTGCTGTTGACGCTGGGCGACTGGCGCGTGATCCAGGCGGTCTTTGCAGGAGGAGCCACGCTGGTCGTGCTTGGCCTGCTGTTCTCCAAGCTGTTCTGTGCCGGCGCGGCAGAGGCCCCGGCACCCGCCGCGCGGCCCACGCCACAGCCCAAGCCCGCCTCGACGCCGCAACCAGAGACGGCCCCCGAGCCTGAACCGGCGCCCGCCGCGGCCGAGAGCGCGGACACCGGATCGCTGGTCAAACCCAGTGGTGCCCTGCCCGGCGAGGAAGACCTTGCCAGCCGCAAGGGCAACTGGACCTACAGCGCCGACAGCACCGCCGAGGCGGATCCGGCCCCGGCAGAGGCGCCAACTCCATCGCCCGAACCGGCACCCACCCCAGCCCCTTCCGAGCAGTCAGCTGCACCGCTGGTGAAGACAGGGACGGTGTTGGCTGGCGAGGCGGAACTGGCCTCGCGCAAGGGCAGCTGGACGTACACGCCCGGCGACTGATCCCAAGGGAATTGCTGGTCACAGAGTGGTCAAACCGGCGGTCGCGGCCCCTGAAAAGGGGCTGCGACAACGCCATGTCTTGCGTGCCGCGGCGCAGTATGTCAGGCGTGGCACCGGCACTGTTGGGGAGGAACGGCGCTAAGACACGCGCAGGATGCTGCGCCCGTTTAGTGGAGCGAGAACGTGACCATGACGACCCCGATCTTTTCGATGACACCCGACTTTACCCCGCTGATGCGCATGATGCAGTTGCAGACTCGTTTTGCGATGGAAGCCAGCCAGGGGATGATGAAACTGGCCATGATGCCCTGGACCGGAATGCCGGCGGGCTTCGGCTCGATCTGCACGCCGATGGGTGGCGTGACGGTCGCAGCCTCGGTGACGACCACCGAAGAGGCTGCCCCGGTTGACGACGTGGCGGAAACCGTCGTTGTCGAGGCCACGGCAGAGCCGGTGGCCGAGCCCGAGGTGACTATCGAGGAACCCGTGGCAGAAACCGTTGCGGAACCTGTGGTGGAACTGGCTCCGGCCCCCGAGGCTGCCCCCGAGAAAGCCGAGACCGCGCCTGAGGCCGCACCCACTGTCGCACCCGCGCCCGAAGCGGAGGCCACCGCAGAACCCGCGATGGTCAAACCCGCCGCGTTGAAGGCGCCAAAGGGCGAAGCGGACGACCTGACCGTCCTGAACGGGGTCGGCCCCAAGCTGGCCGAGGCGCTGAACGCCGAAGGCATCTATCATTTCTCACAGATCGCCGGCTGGACCGAGGAAAACGTCGCCTGGGTCGACGAGAACCTCGCCGGTGTGCGGGGCCGGGCCTCGCGCAATGGCTGGGTGGCGCAGGCCGCCGAACTTGTGAAATAAGGCACGGGCGGCAATGGCCGGGAACCAGGACTACAACCGGAGAGGCCGCGCGATTGCGCTGGTGATCGTCGGGACGGCTCTCGGCTGGGTCGCGGCCAATGTGATCGGCGCGGCGGTGGACCTGAGCCACCGCTGGCGCGCGCTTTTCGACCTTGCTGCAATTGGTGGCTTTGTCTGGGCGCTGTGGATGTTATACGGGCTTTGGCGGGAGCGCCAGGAACACAAGGATTGAGAGATGCTAGCTGACCAGGACCGGATCTTTACCAACCTCTACGGCATGCATGACCGCACCCTCGACGGCGCGAAAAAGCGTGGCCACTGGGACGGGACAAAGGATCTGATCGCCAAGGGGCGCGACTGGATCATCGAGGAGATGAAGGCCTCGGGCCTGCGCGGTCGCGGTGGCGCCGGTTTCCCGACCGGCCTGAAATGGTCTTTCATGCCCAAGGAATCGGATGGGCGTCCGGCCTACCTGGTGGTCAATGCCGACGAGTCCGAGCCGGGCACCTGCAAGGACCGCGAGATCATGCGCCACGATCCGCATACGCTGATCGAAGGCTGCCTGATCGCCAGCTTCGCCATGCAGGCCCATGCCTGCTACATCTACATCCGCGGCGAATACATCCGCGAGCGTGAGGCCCTGCAGGCCGCCATTGACGAGGCTTATGACGCCGGTCTTCTGGGCAAGAACGCCGCCGGATCGGGCTGGGATTTCGAACTTTTCCTGCATCACGGTGCGGGCGCCTACATCTGCGGCGAGGAAACCGCGCTGCTGGAAAGCCTCGAAGGCAAGAAGGGCATGCCCCGGATGAAGCCGCCGTTCCCGGCGGGCGCGGGTCTCTATGGCTGCCCGACCACGGTGAACAACGTCGAATCCATCGCGGTCGTGCCGACGATCCTGCGCCGTGGCGCGGAATGGTTTTCGTCCTTCGGGCGTGACAACAACAAGGGCACCAAGCTGTTCGCGGTGTCCGGCCACGTCAACAACCCCTGCGTCGTCGAAGAGGCCATGTCGATCAGCTTTGAGGAGCTGATCGAAAAGCACTGCGGCGGCATCCGCGGCGGCTGGGACAACCTCAAGGCGGTGATCCCCGGCGGATCTTCGGTGCCTTGTGTGCGCGGCGAAAAGATGCGCGACGCGATCATGGACTTCGACTACCTGCGCGGCGAGCTGGGCTCGGGTCTGGGCACGGCGGCGGTGATCGTGATGGACAAGGACACCGACATCATCAAGGCGATCTGGCGCCTGGCCAAGTTCTACAAGCACGAAAGCTGTGGCCAGTGCACCCCGTGCCGCGAAGGCACCGGCTGGATGATGCGGGTGATGGAGCGCCTGGTAAAGGGCGAGGCCGACGAGGAAGAGATCGACATGCTCTGGGACGTGACCAAGCAGGTCGAGGGCCACACGATCTGCGCGCTCGGCGACGCGGCGGCCTGGCCGATCCAGGGCCTGATCCGCAACTTCCGCGACGAGATCGAGGACCGCATCAAGGCGCAGAAGACCGGACGTCTCAGCGCCGTCGCCGCGGAATAATCGTGGTCTTCTCGGATGTTATCAGGGCCTCCTGCCAAATGGCGGGAGGCTTTCTGCTTTTGGCGTCAACCGCGCTGGCGCAGGGCAAGATGCCCTATGAAATCAGTGATGAGGTGATCTACAACGGGCGATCCTTCGACGTGTGGTTCGGCCTCTACGAGACCGAGACAGTGCGCGACGCGCCGGACACGGGGCTGCCGCAAAAGGAATGGATCGAGCAGAGCCGCCTTGTTGTGCGCACCAACCAGGACCCCCAGATCGGTCCGGGCGATAAGGTGCTGGCGCGCAAGGTCGGCATCGCCTTTTGCAGGCACTACGGGCTGACAGTCCGATCTGCGCCCGGGGACGCACATGAGTGGCAGGGCGAGTGGTCCTTTGTCGACCTGTGCTGGAAAGACGGCTGGTGACCGGCTGGCACCTGGCCGAGTTCAACATCGGCATCCTGCGACACGACTGGGAAGATCCGCGCATCGCCGAATTTCGCGACAACCTGGACAGGGTCTTTGCCGTCGCGGAACGCAGCCCCGGTTATGTCTGGCACATGGCCGAAGCCGAGATGGATGCGGCGCAGACCGATCCGGGTGGTCCGCTTGGCGGCAATCCCCGGACCGCGTCGACCTTGTCGGTCTGGCGCGACCTGCCGAGCCTCGAACATTTCGTCTGGCAGACCGTGCACCGGCGGTTCTACGACCGGCGCGCGGAATGGTTCGATGCTGCGGGGCAGGGGCTGCGGCTGGTGATGTGGTGGGTGCCCGAGGGCCACCGGCCCGGGATCGCGGAGGCGGCGGCCAAGCTGCAGCATCTGGCAATAACAGGAGAGAGCGACGCGGCCTTCGGCTGGACCCATGCCCGGGCGCGATGGGGCGCATCGGGATAATTCATTGGGCGTGGCAGGGGCCGCGCGCTACAGCTTGCGGGCCGATTGGCCGACTTGATTTCAGAAAGGACATCACATGCACCTGGCGGAATTGAACATCGGGCGCCTTCTGGCCCCCACGGACGACCCGCGCGTGGCGGAGTTCATGGACAACCTCGACCGGGTCAACGGGCTGGGCAAGCGGATGCCGGGCTTTGTCTGGATGATGGAAGGCTCGGGCGAGCCGGGCACAGGAAACACCGAGGCCAAGATCGACGGCGACCCGCAGTTCGTGTCCAACCTGACGGTATGGGAGGACGTGGAAAGCCTGGAACGCTTTGTCTGGGGCACCATCCACAAGCAGTTCTACGACCGCCGCACCGAGTGGTTCGAGATCATGGGCGACCAGCATTTCGTCATGTGGTGGGTGCCCGAGGGACATCAGCCGACGCTGGACGAAGCGCTGGAACGACTGGAGATGCGTAAGACGCAGGGCGACACCGATGCGGCCTTTGGCTGGTCCTACTTGCCGCAGGCGCAGATGTGGCGTGCAAGGCACTGTACGCCCGAGACCGTGTGACGCCAGTTGTGCCTCGCCCATGTTTCCTTCGGTTGCCGTCATCGTGGTCGGCCGTCGCTCACGGGGCGGGGCGCCCGCTCCTTGACCTCTTGCCCCGCAGGCGCGACAGTGCGCGGCACGCGTGGGCCGGGTGTGGCGGGCGCGCGATGCGAGCAGAAAAGACACGGGTTGGAATGATGAAACGGATTTTGGGAACGGCGGTGCTGATCGCGGCGCTGGCGCCCGTGGCGCAGGCGGAAACCGTCCGCTCCAAGAGCTTCGTGGGCGATATTCAGCGCCGCGCGGTGACGATGCAGGCCCGTGACGGATCGGGCTCTGCCCAGGCGCTGCAGGCCTATGTCAGCTTGACCACGGTTGCCGGGGTGGTTCCCGCGCAGGCACAGATCCAGGCCGCCGGAGCTTTTGCCGCCAAGGCCGGGTGTCGCGATGCGCGCGCCCTGACCACGATTCTGGCCGGGGTGACGGCCAAGGCAGCCGAGTTCGAGGTACTGTGCCGGGGAGGCCAATAAGATGATGACTCGCGTGTTGTGCATTCTGGCCCTCGCGGCCACGCTCGGGGGCTGCGGTCGCGCCGGGATCTTCAAGTCGGACCAGCCGATGTTCGACGGTCAGCGCTTTCGCACGGTGGTAAAGACCGAACGCAAGAACCGGCAGGTCTTTGCCGTGACGGTTCACCAGGTATCGAAATCGGTGGAGGGCGCGCGCGCTGCGGCAGATTACAAGGCGAAGCAGCACTGTATCCAGTATTTCGGCACCTCCGAGATCGACTGGACCGTTGCGCCGGATGCCGACGGGCAGAGCCTGCGCATCGTGGACAACACCCTGACTTTCCGGGGGAGCTGTCACGACGAGGCGGCCTGAGGCGCGCAAGGGGGCGCCGGATGCGTGGATCCTTGCCGAAACAGAGGCCTGCGGGGGCCGGATATTGAATATCCGCCCCCTCTGCCCCCACCTCAAGGGCACCAGTCTGAAAACGGAGAGCCGCGTATGCGCCTGATTCTCACTTCCATCGTCTGCATGACCCTGGCTCTGCCGGCCGTGGCCAAGCCGCCCCTGCGCGAGGTCAGCGAAATCGACGACGGTCTGATGGCGATCGCGATCGCGGACGAGATCCGCAAGAATTGCGACGACCTGCAGCCGCGCATGGTGCGGGCGTATCGCCAGATCAAGGCGCTTGAGAAACGCGCCAAGGCCCTGGGCTACTCCGAGACCGAGATCGACGACTATGTGAAGTCCGACAAGGAAAAGAAACGGATGCGCGGCAAGGCCGAGACCTGGCTGGCCTCAAAGGGGGTCAATCCCAAGGACACGCGCGCCCTGTGCAAGTTCGGTCGGGACGACATTTCGCGCGGCGGGCCTGTCGGTTACTTCCTGCGCTGAGTCGCGTCCAGGCCGCTAACAGGCGGTACATATTCAACTTTTGTGATCACAATGGCGCGGTGTGCGGGGAAAACTCGTGCGCCGCGTCGTTTTTTCCTGCCTTTTCGCTGCACCTGCATCTGGTAACGTCCGGCGGACCACGATAGAACCCCGAGGACTGCGGCCTGCCTGCCAGCGGGCGCTGCCAGCCGAAGAACGGGAGAGGCTCAGGCATGTCCGATACGCGAAAGATCATCATCGACGGGCAGGAGATCGAGGTGGACGGGGCCATGACCCTGATCCAGGCCTGTGAAGAGGCCGGGATCGAAGTTCCTCGCTTCTGCTACCACGAACGTCTGTCGATTGCCGGCAACTGCCGCATGTGCCTTGTCGAGGTCGTGGGTGGCCCGCCCAAGCCCGCCGCCTCCTGCGCGATGCAGGTGCGTGACATGCGCCCGGGCCGCAACGGTGAACCGCCGGAAATCAAGACAAACTCGCCGATGGTCAAGAAGGCCCGCGAAGGGGTGATGGAGTTCCTGCTCATCAACCACCCGCTGGATTGTCCGATCTGCGACCAGGGCGGCGAATGCGACCTGCAGGACCAGGCGATGGCCTACGGCGTCGATTTCAGCCGGTTCCGCGAGGCCAAGCGCGCGGTGGACGATCTGGACCTGGGTCCGCTGGTCGAAACCCACATGACGCGCTGCATTTCCTGCACCCGCTGCGTGCGCTTCACGACAGAGGTCGCGGGCATCACCCAGATGGGTCAGACCGGCCGGGGAGAGGATGCGGAGATCACCTCGTACCTGAACGAGACGCTCGATTCGAACCTGCAGGGCAACATCATCGACCTGTGCCCGGTGGGCGCGCTGGTGTCGAAGCCCTACGCCTTCACCGCGCGTCCCTGGGAACTGACCAAGACAGAGACGATCGACGTGATGGATGCGCTTGGGTCCAGCATCCGGGTCGATACCAAGGGCCGCGAAGTCATGCGGATCCTGCCGCGCAACCATGACGGCGTGAACGAGGAATGGATTTCCGACAAGACGCGCTTTGTCTGGGACGGGCTGCGCCGCCAGCGTCTGGATCGCCCATATGTGCGCGAAAACGGCAAACTGCGTCCCGCAAGCTGGCCCGAGGCGCTGGGGGTTGCCGCCAAGGCGATCAAGGGCGCCGAAAAGCTGGCCGGGATTGTCGGCGATCTTGCCCCGGTCGAGGCGATCTACTCGCTGAAAACGCTGGTCGAAGGGCAGGGCGGTGCCGTCGAAAGCCGGACTGACGGGGCCAAGCTGCCCGCCGGCAACCGTTCCGGCTATGTCGGCAATGTCGCCATCGAAGAGATCGACACGGCAGCTGAGATCATCCTGGTCGGAACCAACCCGCGCGACGAGGCGCCGGTGCTGAACGCCCGTATCCGCAAGGCCTGGGCCAATGGTGCCAAGGTCAAGCGCGTCGGCCCCGCGGTCGACCTGACCTATGACGTCGAGGACTGCGGCACGGGTCGAGATGCACTGTCCCGGCTGACGGCCGGTGACGATGCCATCGTGATCGTCGGGCAGGGCGCCCTGAACGAGGCGGACGGCGCCGCGGTGCTGGGCGCCTGCATGGCGCTGTCGGGCCGGATGCTGGTCCTGCATACGGCCGCCAGCCGCGTGGGCGCGCTGGACGTGGGCGCGGTGAACGACAATGGCATGGAGGCGGTTCAGTCCGCTGATGTGATCTACAATCTCGGCGCGGACGAGGTCGAGATCGGCGAAGGCGCTTTCGTGATCTACCAGGGCTCGCACGGCGACCGGGGCGCACATCGCGCTGACGTGATCCTGCCGGCTGCTGCCTACACCGAGGAACAGGGCCTTTTCGTCAACACCGAGGGCCGCCCCCAGATCGCGCTGCGTAGCGGGTTCGCCCCGGGCGAGGCCAAGGAAAACTGGGCCATCCTGCGGGCGCTCTCTGCCGAGGTTGGCGCGCAACTTCCCTGGGATAGCCTTGCACAACTGCGCCAGGCTCTGGTCAAGGATGTGCCGCACCTGCAGCAGATCGACGACGTGCCGGAAAACGAGTGGCAGCCGCTGGACGCGGGCAAGCTGGGAGAGGCCGATTTCCGGTACGCGGTGCGCGACTTCTACCTGACCAATCCGATTGCCCGCGCCTCCGAGCTGATGGCGGAACTGTCGAAACAGGCGCGCGACCGCGCCGCGGCGCCGCTGGCGGCGCAATAACTTGCGCGGACTGGCGATCATAACACTTCTGGTGATTGCCACCGGGCTGTCGGCCTGCACCGAAGAGGCCGCCTCTGACGCGCCTTTCACGCCCAGCTATGCCGGGATCGAAACCCGGCTTCTGGATGGCGACCTGGTGCAGTTCGAGGTCGAGATGCGCGGCGCCCGCGACGAGGGCGACGTGAAGGATTATGCCGAATGCGCAGCCGCGCAATACGCGCTGATCCGGGGTTACGGTTTTGCGCGTCATTTGCGCACGACCGTTTACGAAGAGGGTGGCCTATGGCGTGGAGATGCGGTTTACACCATCTCGGCAGCGCTGCCCCCAGGGCTCAAGACCATCGACGCCGAAGTGGCGGCGCTGGCCTGTGCCGAGAACGGAATACCGATGGTGTGAGGACCTGATGGAAAACTTCTTCGCCACGCCTCTGGGCACCTTTGTCATCATCTTCGCGCAATGCCTTGCGGTGCTGGGCTTCGTGATGGTGTCACTGCTCTTCCTCGTCTACGGCGACCGCAAGATCTGGGCCGCGGTCCAGATGCGGCGCGGTCCGAACGTGGTGGGCATCTACGGCCTGCTGCAGACGGTCGCCGACGCGCTGAAATACGTCGTCAAGGAAGTGGTGATCCCGGCGGGGTCGGACCGGACGGTCTTCATGCTGGCACCGCTGACAAGTTTCGTGCTGGCGATGATCGCCTGGGCGGTGATCCCCTTCGGTGACACCTGGGTCCTGTCCGACATCAACGTGGCGATCCTCTATGTCTTCGCGGTCTCCTCGCTTGAGGTTTACGGCGTGATCATGGGCGGCTGGGCCTCGAACTCGAAATACCCCTTCCTCGGGTCGCTGCGCTCGGCGGCACAGATGATCTCCTACGAGGTCTCCATCGGCCTGATCATCATCGGTGTCATCATCTCGACCGGATCGATGAACTTCGGTGACATCGTGGACGCGCAGGACGGCGCTTATGGTTTCTTCAGCTGGTACTGGCTGCCGCATTTCCCGATGGTCTTCCTGTTCTTCATCTCGGCCCTGGCCGAGACCAACCGCCCGCCCTTCGACCTGCCGGAAGCGGAATCGGAACTGGTGGCCGGTTACCAGGTGGAATATTCGGCAACCCCCTTCCTGCTGTTCATGGCCGGTGAATACATCGCCATCTTCCTGATGTGTGCGCTGACCACGCTGCTGTTCTTCGGCGGCTGGCTGTCGCCGATCCCGGGTCTGCCGGACGGGGCACTGTGGATGGTCGGCAAGATGGCGTTCTTCTTCTTCATCTTCGCGATGGTGAAGGCGATCACGCCGCGTTACCGCTACGACCAGTTGATGCGCCTTGGCTGGAAGGTCTTCCTGCCGTTCTCGCTGGTCTGGGTGGTCTTCGTTTCCTTCGCCGCGAAATTCGGCTGGTTCTTCGACGGCTATGCCCGCTGGGTGACCGGGGGCTGAATTGGTGACGTTTCGGAAACATATCGTTTCGGACAGCCAGCTGAGGGGAGGGCGCCGTGTCTGACCTCAAGAGCGCGATCCTGGATGCGAAATACATCGACATGATCGATCTCGGTGATTTCGTCGTCCGCGACACCGGGCTGCCGGACGTGGACAGCGACGGCAACCTGATGCCGCAGGCCACGGAAATTGCCGCCGCGATCTTTCGCTGGGCGGCGGACATGCAGGCGGCCGAGGCCGCGCGCGCCGAACAGGCCGATCCGGCGCCGGAGACATCCGGCCCCGAGGCAGCCAAGGAATACGATGAGCAGGGCGATCCGCGGACGGATGCGCCCACGGCCGCAAAGCTGGAGGCCGAATTGCACAAGCTGGCACAGGAGCAAGGATAGAATGGCGACCATCGACTACGGCCGGGCCGCGAAATACTTTCTGCTCGCGGATTTCGTGAAGGGGTTTCAGCTGGGCCTGAAATACTTCTTCGCGCCCAAGGCCACGGTGAACTACCCGCACGAGAAAGGCCCGCTGAGCCCCAGGTTCCGCGGCGAACACGCGCTGCGCCGCTATCCCAACGGCGAGGAACGCTGCATTGCCTGCAAGCTCTGCGAGGCGATCTGCCCGGCGCAGGCCATCACCATCGACGCCGAGCCGCGCGACGACGGCAGCCGCCGTACCACGCGCTACGACATCGACATGACAAAATGCATCTACTGCGGCTTCTGCCAGGAAGCCTGCCCGGTGGATGCGATCGTCGAAGGCCCGAACTTCGAGTTCTCGACCGAAACCCGCGAAGAACTTTACTACGACAAGGCCAAGCTGCTGGAAAACGGCGAACGCTGGGAAGCCGAAATTGCCCGCAACCTCGAACTGGACGCCCCGTACCGCTGACCCGAAATGATCAGAGCCGCCGCCATCATACTGATCCTTGCCGCCCCGGCCACGGGCGCCCAGACGATTGTCGAGGGCGGTCCGGAATGGCTGGACAAGCGCGCCGAGGTCTTTTCCTCGGTCTGCATGGCCGCGGCGCCGGATTTTGCGGCCTTTGACGCAAAGGCAGAGGCGGCCGGCCTGGAACGGATAGAGCAGGGTTGGCACCTGCCTCCCGAGGCATTTCTCAGCCTTCGCGCGCACGACGGGTTCTGCAGTTGCTTCATGACCGTGGGGGCGCCGGACCAGACCGAAATGGTCGGGGCCATCTTTGGCCGCCTGATGCAGGACTGGGGGGCGTCTTTTACCGGCAAGGCTGAAGGGCTGGCCAATGTCGCGCCATTCCAGCGGGATGGGATCGAGGCGGTTTCGATCCTCGAGCCCCGGACCTTGGATGGGCAGAAATGGCTTTCTGCGCGGATCACTGTCTTTGGTGCCTGTCCTGAAGGGGAGGGCGGCCAATGAGCAAGACGCGCACGCTCCTCGACGGTTTTCTGAAGGCTGCTGAACACAAGGCGCAGGCCCTGTCCGACTGGTCGGATCGCGCCACAGCCATGGTCGATATACTGAGCCGGCGGATCGACAACTCTGTCGATAAGGCGCTGGCCGCCAAGGAGGGCCGGACATGAGCGAGAACAAGACCCCCTTCGAGCTGATGATGGCCCAGGCCCAGGAAATGGCCAAGGCCTTCAATCCGGCCATGAGCAGCTTTGACCCCAAGGGCTTTGAAAAGCTCTGGCCGACCATGTCCAAGGACGCGATGGAGATGTGGTTCGGCAAGGGCATCTCCAAGCAGGGGCTGGATGCCAAGACGCGCCTTCTGCTGACCCTGTCGGGGCTGACCATGCAGGGCGCGCAGGCCGAAACACCGTTCCGTCTGACCGTGCGCCACGCGCTCGAGGCAGGCGCGACCTCTGAAGAAATCGCCGAGACCATTGGACATATGTCGATGTTCGCAGGCATTCCCGCGATGACCCGCGCAATGGAACTTGCGCGCGAAGTCATCAATGAAAACAAGGATGACGAGACATGATGGTCTTTGCCTTCTACCTCTTCGCACTCGGCGCCATCGCGGGCGGGTTGTTCACCGTGGTCAGCCGCAACCCGGTGCACTCGGTGCTCTGGTTGATCCTGGCCTTCCTTTCTTCGGCAGGCCTGTTCGTGCTGATGGGCGCGGAATTCGTCGCCATGCTGCTGGTCATCGTCTACGTCGGCGCGGTCGCGGTGCTGTTCCTGTTCGTCGTCATGATGCTGGATGTCGATTTCGCCGAGCTGAAGGCGGAAATGGCGCGTTACATGCCGCTGGCCCTGCTGATCGGGCTGGTGATCCTGATGCAGCTGGCGATGGCCTTTGGCGCCTGGCAGGCCTCGGACATGGCGGCGGGGCAACTTGCCCAGCCGACGCCCGAGGGCATGCACAACACCCAGGCGCTGGGGATGATCCTCTATGACGAGTACTTCCTGCTGTTCCAGCTGGCCGGCCTGATCCTGCTGGTCGCCATGATCGGCGCCATCGTGCTGACCCTGCGCCACCGCCAGGACGTCAAGCGCCAGGACATCCTGGCCCAGATGTACCGCGATCCGGCCAAGGCGATGGAGCTGAAGGACGTGAAACCGGGGCAGGGGCTTTGAGCGGGTTCTGGGACGTGGTCCTGTCCCCGACGGGACTGGTTCTCTACGCCGGGTTCTGGGCCTTCAAGATCGTGGCCGGTGCCTGGGTCCTGCGGCGGGCCATGCTGCTGCTTCCGGTGCGGGCGCAGGTCTGGACAGAGGACCGGCTGGCCCGGCTGAAACTGCGGGGCCGCCGCCGCCCTTTGGGATGACCCGCCCGGCGCGGGAGAGACAGACAAGAGGTCCCGGATCAGGTCCGGGACGGGGGGCGCAAGGCCCCGCAGGGCCCGCAGCGAGACGGGCCACAAGAGCGAAAGAGGGCCCCGGCACCAGCGCGGGGCACGATTTGGAAGACCAAAAGCGGGCAAAACGCCCGGAGGGACGCACATGATCGGATTGGAACATTACCTGACGGTGGCGGCGGTGCTTTTCGTCATCGGCATCTTCGGGCTCTTCCTGAACCGCAAGAACGTCATCATCCTGCTGATGAGCATCGAACTGATGCTGTTGGCAGTGAACATCAACCTCGTCGCCTTCTCGACCCATCTGGGCGACCTGGTGGGGCAGGTCTTTACCCTCTTCGTGCTGACCGTCGCCGCCGCCGAGGCCGCCATCGGCCTGGCGATCCTGGTCTGCTTCTTCCGCAACCGCGGCACCATCGCCGTGGAAGACGTCAACGTGATGAAAGGCTAAAGCCTCATGGAGAGCATCATCCTCTTTGCGCCCCTCGCGGGCGCCCTGATCGCGGGCTTTGGCTGGAAGCTGACCGGCATCCGCGGTGCCCAGTGGATCACCACCGGCCTGCTGTTCCTGGCCTGTGCCTTTTCCTGGATCACCTTCTTTACCCACGGTCCGGACACCCAGCACATCCAGATCATGCGCTGGATCGAAAGCGGCACGCTGTCGACCGACTGGTCGATCCGGCTGGACCGGCTGACCTCGATCATGCTGATCGTCGTGACCACGGTCTCGGCGCTCGTGCACCTGTATTCCTTCGGCTACATGGCGCATGACGACAACTTCAAGGAAGGCGAGGAGAGCTACAAGCCGCGCTTCTTCGCCTACCTGTCGTTCTTCACCTTCGCCATGCTGATGCTGGTGACTTCGGACAACCTGGTGCAGATGTTCTTTGGCTGGGAAGGCGTGGGCGTCGCCTCCTACCTGCTGATCGGCTTTTACTATCGCAAGCCCTCGGCCAACGCCGCCGCGATCAAGGCCTTCGTGGTCAACCGGGTCGGCGACTTCGGCTTTGCGCTGGGGATCTTCGCACTGTTCTTCCTGACCGACAGCATCAAGTTCGACGACATCTTTGCCGCCGCGCCCGAGCTGGCGGAAACCCAGCTGACCTTCCTCTGGACCAGCTGGAACGCGGCCGAGCTGGTGGCCTTCCTGCTGTTCATCGGCGCGATGGGCAAATCGGCCCAGTTCATCCTGCACACCTGGCTTCCGGACGCGATGGAAGGCCCGACGCCGGTGTCGGCCCTGATCCACGCCGCGACGATGGTCACCGCAGGCGTTTTCCTGGTCTGCCGCATGTCGCCGATCATGGAATTCGCGCCGAACGCCACCGGGTTCATCACCTTCCTGGGGGCAGTCACGGCCTTTTTCGCGGCGACCGTGGGCCTGGTACAGAACGACATCAAGCGCGTCATCGCCTATTCGACCTGTTCGCAGCTGGGCTACATGTTCGTGGCGGCGGGCGTGGGCGTCTACTCGGTCGCCATGTTCCACCTCTTCACGCATGCCTTCTTCAAGGCGATGCTCTTCCTCGGGGCCGGTTCCGTGATCCACGGCATGCACCACGAGCAGGACATGCGGAACTACGGCGGGCTGCGCAAGAAACTGCCCTATACCTTCTGGGCGATGATGATCGGCACGCTGGCCATCACCGGCGTCGGCATCCCGCTGACGACCATCGGTTTTGCCGGGTTCCTGTCCAAGGACGCCGTGATCGAGAGCGCCTATGCCGGCACCAACGGTGGCTTTGCCTTCTGGGCACTGGTCATCGCGGCCCTGTTCACCAGCTTCTACAGCTGGCGTCTGATGTTCCTGACCTTCTACGGCAAGCCGCGCGGCGACAAGCACACGCATGAGCATGCCCACGAAAGCCCGACCGTCATGCTGGCCCCGCTGGCCGTGCTGGCGCTTGGCGCGGTCTTTTCGGGGATGATCTGGTACGGGTCGTTCTTCGGCAAGGAAGACTACGTCAACAAGTTCTTCGGCATTCCGGTCGCCGAGGCGGCAGAGCATGGCGAAGCCGCCGATGCGGGCCATGCGGCGGCGGCGGACGCCGGCGACCATGCCGCACCGGCCGCCGACCACGGGGACGATCACGCCGCACCGGCGGGCGATCATGCGGCGGTCGCCGCTCCCGGGGCAGGAGCTATCTACATGGGCGCGGACAACCACGTCCTGCACGACGCGCACTATGTGCCGAAATGGGTCAAGGTCTCGCCCTTCATCGCCATGGTGATCGGCTTTGTCGTGGCCTTCTGGTTCTACATCGTGAACCCGAAGCTGCCGGTCAAATTGGCCGAGAACCAGCGCCCGCTGTACCTGTTCCTGCTGAACAAGTGGTACATCGACGAGATCTACAACTTCCTCTTCGTCCGGCCCGCCTTTGCGCTGGGGCGCATCCTGTGGAAGGGCGGTGACGAGTCGATCATCAAGGGCGGAATCAACGGCCTTGCAATGGGGATCATCCCCTTCTTCACCCGGCTCGCGGGCCGGGCGCAGTCCGGTTACATCTTTACCTATGCCTTCTGGATGGTGATCGGGATCGCGGTCTTCATCACCTGGATGACGCTCAGCGGAGGGGCACACTAATGGGCAACCTGCTTTCCATCGTCACCTTCCTGCCCGCGCTGGCGGCCCTGATCCTGGGCCTGTTCCTGCGCGGCGACGACGCGGCGGCACAACGCAATGCCAAGTGGCTTGCGCTGATTGCGACGACGGCGACCTTCGTCATCTCGCTCTTCATCCTGTTCCAGTTCGACGCAGGCAATACCGAGTTCCAGATGCTGGAAGAGCGGGAATGGCTTCTGGGTCTGAGCTATCGGATGGGCGTTGACGGGATCAGCGTACTCTTCGTCATGCTGACCACCTTCATGATGCCGCTGGTCATCGCCGCCAGCTGGGACGTCAGCCACCGGGTCAAGGAATACATGATCGCCTTCCTGGTGCTGGAAACCCTGATGCTGGGCGTCTTCATGGCGCTGGACCTGGTCCTGTTCTACCTCTTCTTCGAGGCGGGCCTGATCCCGATGTTCCTGATCATCGGCATCTGGGGCGGCAAGGAGCGTATCTACGCCAGCTTCAAGTTCTTCCTCTACACCTTCCTCGGCTCGGTGCTGATGCTGGTGGCGATGGTCGCGATGTATTCCGACGCGGGCACCACCTGTATCGGCGGCTGCGACGTCTCGCTGTTGAAGCACAACTTCGCCTCCGAGAGCTTCAGCATCCTGGGCGTGCAGATCATCGGCGGCATGCAGACCATGCTGTTCATCGCCTTCTTCGCCAGCTTCGCAGTCAAGATGCCGATGTGGCCGGTCCATACCTGGCTGCCCGAGGCGCACGTTCAGGCGCCGACCGCCGGGTCGGTCGTTCTGGCGGCGATCCTGCTGAAAATGGGCGGCTACGGCTTTCTGCGCTTCTCGCTGGCCATGTTCCCGGTCGGTTCGGACGTGATGGCGAACTTCGTCTTCACGCTGAGCGTCATCGCGATCATCTACACCTCGCTGGTGGCGCTGGTGCAGGAAGACATGAAAAAGCTCATCGCCTATTCGTCCGTCGCGCACATGGGCTACGTGACGATGGGGATCTTTGCCGCCAACCAGCAGGGCGTGGACGGGGCTATCTTCCAGATGATCAGCCACGGCTTCATCTCGGGCGCGCTCTTCCTTTGTGTCGGCGTGATCTATGACCGGATGCACACGCGCGAGATCGAGGCCTACGGCGGTCTTGTGAACCGGATGCCGGCCTATGCGCTGATCTTCATGCTGTTCACGATGGCCAACGTCGGCCTGCCGGGGACCTCCGGCTTCATCGGGGAATTCCTGACGCTGATGGGCATTTTCCAGGTCAATACCTGGGTGGCTGCGGGCGCGGCCACTGGCGTGATCCTCTCGGCGGCCTATGCGCTGTGGCTTTACCGCCGGGTGGTCATGGGCGACCTGATCAAGGAAAGCCTGAAGACCATCAAGGACATGACCACCCGGGAAAAGGCGATCTTTGCGCCGCTGGTGGTCATGACGATCTGGATGGGTGTCTACCCGGCACCGATCCTCGACCGGACCGGCCCCGCGGTAGAGGCGCTGGTGACGAAATACGACACGGCGCTTGCCGCTGCCGGCCGCACAGAGGCCGACACGCAAGTCGCCGTCGCGGAACACTGAGGGAGAGCGGGACATGATCTCGGCCGATCTGAACATCATCCTGCCGGAAATCCTGCTGTCGGTCTTTGCGATGGCAGCGCTGGTGGGCGCGGTCTACTCGGGCAAGGACAAGCTGGCGCCGCTGCTGGTCTGGATCACCTCGGCGTTGTTCCTGGCGCTGGCCTTATGGATCGGAACCACCGGCGAGGGCACGCAGGTGGCCTTTGGCGGCATGTTCGTGAACGACGGCTTCGCGCGCTTTGCCAAGGTGGTGATCCTGGTCTCCGCCGGTGCCGTGCTGCTGATGAGCGAAGGCTACATGCAGCGTCGCGGCCTCTTGCGGTTCGAATACCCGCTGCTCATCACGCTGGCCGTTGTCGGCATGATGATGATGGTCTCTGCGGGTGACCTGATGGCGCTTTACATGGGGCTGGAGCTGCAGTCTCTGTCGCTTTACGTCGTGGCCTCGCTGCGCCGTGACAGCGCCAGGTCGACCGAGGCGGGCCTCAAGTACTTCGTGCTGGGTGCGCTCTCCTCGGGCCTGCTGCTCTATGGTGCCTCGCTGACCTACGGCTTTGCCGGGACCACGCTGTTCTCGGGCATCATCCAGACCGCGACCGATGGCAACATGCCGGTCGGCCTGCTCATCGGCCTGACGATGCTGATCGCGGGCCTGGCCTTCAAGGTCTCTGCCGTGCCCTTCCACATGTGGACTCCGGACGTCTACGAAGGCTCGCCGACGCCGGTCACCGCCTTCTTTGCCACCGCGCCCAAGGTGGCGGCTATGGCCCTGTTTGCGCGCCTGATGCACGATGCCTTTGGCGAGGCGACCAGCGACTGGGGGCAGGTCATCGCGCTCTTGTCGGTCCTTTCGATGTTCCTGGGCGCGATCGCCGCGATCGGACAGCGCGACATCAAGCGCCTGATGGCCTATTCCTCGATTGCCCACATGGGCTATGCGCTGATGGGACTGGCCGCCGGGACCGAGCTGGGCGTGCAGGCGATGCTGATCTACATGGCGATCTACGTCACCATGAACGTCGGCACCTTTGCCTTTATCCTGTCGATGGAACGTGATGGTCAGCCGGTGACGGATATCCAGAGCCTGGGCATGTATTCGACCAAGGAACCGGGCAAGGCGCTGGCGATGCTGGTGCTGCTGTTCAGCCTTGCCGGTGTGCCGCCGCTGGTGGGTTTCTTCGGCAAGCTCTACGTCCTGCGCGCCGCCTATGACGCCGGGCTGGCCTGGCTGGCGGTGGCGGGTGTTGTCGCCTCGGTGATCGGCGCCTTCTACTACCTGCGGATCGTCTACTACATGTACTTTGGTCAGGACCGCGAAGATGCGCTGGACGGGGGCAAGTCGCCGGTGCTCTGGGGATTCCTGATGGTGTCGGCGGTGATCATGGTGGTCGGTGTGGTCAATCTCTTCGGCATCGAAGGCGTCGCACAGGCGGCGGCTGCGACGCTGGTGAACTGATGCGGTGGCAGCACGCCCGGCGGGCGTGCTGCGATTGGGGGGGGCGTCATGCCGAAGGCATGCCCTTAACGTGCCCCCGCCTCCCTTCGGTCGACTCCCCCGAGGTATTTTGCAAACCAAAGAAACAGGGGTGCGCGCCATGAACTGGCCCGAGGGCTATGGACGGCGGGTGCTGGCCGAAGTGGACAGCACCAATGCCGAGGCGGCACGGATTGCCGCCGGGCTAAGCGGACCGGAATGGATTCTTGGCCTGCGCCAGACCGCCGCGCGCGGCAGGCGGGGGCGGCCCTGGGTCAATCCGGCGGGCAATTTCGCGGCGACGCTGGTCATCCGCCCCAAGGATAGCCCCGACAAGCTGGCCCTGCGGTCTTTTGTGGCGGCGCTCGCGCTGTACGATGCGCTGGCCTCGGTCACGGGGACCGAAACCGGGCTGGCGCTGAAATGGCCCAACGATGTGCTGCTGAACGGCGGCAAGCTGGCCGGCATCCTGCTGGAGGGGATCGGCGGTCCGGGGGGGCACCTGGCCATCGGGTTCGGCGTCAACCTCCTGGCCGCGCCGGGGCGGGATGCGGTGGAACCGGGCGCCGTGCCGCCGGTGTCGCTTTTGGGGGAAACCGGGGTGCGGGTTCTGCCGGAGGTCTTCCTCGTGGCGCTGGCCGCGGCATATGCCACCCATGAGGCCCGGCTGACCAGCTACGGGTTCGAGCCGATCCGGACGCTCTGGCTGGCCCGGGCGGCGCGGCTCGGAGAGGTGATCACCGCGCGCACGGCCCGCGACAGCGTCACCGGCGTCTTCGAGACAGTGGACGGCACCGGGCAACTTGTCCTAAAGACGCCCAAAGGCCGCGTCAGCGTGGCTGCGGCAGAGATATTTTTCGAATAGGCGGGCCTCATGCTCTTGGCCATCGACTGTGGCAACACCAATACCGTTTTCTCGATCTGGGACGGGCAGGATTTTGTCGCCACCTGGCGGACCGCGACCGAACACCAGCGGACGGCGGACCAGTATTACGTCTGGCTGTCGACGCTGATGGAATTCCAGGGGATCGAGGCGGATATCACCGATGTCATCGTGTCGACCACCGTTCCGCGCGTCGTGTTCAACCTGCGGGTGCTGGCAGACCGCTATTTCAACACGCGGCCCATTGTCGTCGGCAAACCCGATTGTGCCTTGCCGGTGGCGGTGCGCGTCGATGAGGGGACGCAGGTCGGCCCCGACCGGCTGGTCAACACCGTGGCGGGCTACGACCTTTTCGGAGGCGACCTGATCGTGGTGGATTTCGGTACGGCCACGACCTTTGACGTGGTCGACGTGGACGGGGCCTATGTCGGCGGGGTCATCGCGCCGGGGGTGAACCTCAGCCTGGAGGCGCTGCACCTTGCCGCCGCCGCCCTGCCGCATGTGGACATCACCAAGCCGCAGCGCGTGGTGGGCACCAACACGGTGGCCTGCATGCAATCCGGCGTCTTCTGGGGCTATGTCGGGCTGGTGCGCGAGATCTGTTCGCGGATCAAGGCAGAGCGGGAACGCCCCATGAAGGTCATCGCGACGGGCGGCCTGGCGCCGCTGTTCCAGCAGGCCGATCCGCTGTTCGACGCATTCGAGGAATTCCTGACCATGCATGGCCTGGTCCGCATCTACAATCACAACAAGAAAAGCGAGGCCAACGCATGAGCGACTCCAGACTGATCTACCTGCCACTGGGCGGTGCCGGCGAAATCGGCATGAACTGCTATGTCTATGGCTACGGCAAACCCGGTGAAGAGCGGCTGATCGTCGTGGACATGGGCGTGACCTTTCCGGACATGGACACGACGCCCGGCGTCGACCTGATCCTGCCGGACATCACCTGGCTGAAAGAGAACAGGAACCGGATCGAGGCGCTGTTCATTACCCATGCGCATGAGGATCACGTGGGCGCCGTAGGCCATACCTTCGACGCGTTGGGGGTTCCGATCTATGCCCGCGCCTTCACCGCCAATATCGCACGCGGCAAGCTGGCGGAATACGGTGTCGAGGGCAAGGCGGTGCGGACCGCCTCGGCCTGGCCGGAAACCGTCAAGGTGGGGCCGTTCACGGTGGGGTTCCTGCCGATCTCGCACTCGATCCCCGAAAGCAGCGCGCTGGTGATCGACACGCCCGCGGGCCGGGTGATCCATACCGGCGATTTCAAGCTGGACGTGACCCCGCTGGTGGGCGAGGCATGGGATCCCGCGCTCTGGGAAGAGGTGTCAAAGGACGGGGTCAAGGCGCTGGTCTGCGATTCGACCAACGTGTTTTCACAACACGCGGGCCGGTCAGAGGCGACGGTGGGCCCGGCGGTCGAAAAGCTGGTGAGCGAGGCGCGCAACATGGTCGTGGCGACGACCTTTGCCTCCAACGTGGCACGGGTCAAGACACTGGCCGAGGCGGGCGACCGCGCTGGCCGCTCGATCTGCCTTTTGGGCCGGGCGATGCGGCGGATGATCGAGGCGGCGGTGGAAACCGGCGTCCTGACCGGTTTTCCCAAGGTGATCGGACCCGAGGATGCGGCGCAACTCCCGCGTGAGAATGTCATGCTGCTGGTCACCGGCAGCCAGGGGGAGCGGCGCGCCGCCAGCGCGCAACTGGCGCGGGGCAAGTACAACGGGATCGAGCTGAAAGAGGGCGACCTCTTCCTGTTTTCATCGAAAACGATTCCGGGCAACGAACGCGACGTGATCCGCATCATGAACCAGCTTTCGGAAAAGGGCGTGGACGTGGTGGATGACGCGATGGGCGATTATCACGTCTCCGGCCACGCCAACCGGCCCGACCTGGAAACCGTGCAGAACCTGGTCAAGCCGCAGATGGTTGTTCCCATGCATGGCGAACACCGCCACCTGCGCGAACACGTCAAGCTGGCGGGCCAGAACGGGCGCGCGGGCGTGCTGGCGGTCAACGGCATGATGATCGAGCTGAGCGGAAACGAGCCGCGCGTCGTGGAATACATCGAGACCGGGCGCACCTACCTGGACGGCAACGTGCAAATCGGCGCTCTGGACGGCATCGTGCGCGATCGTATCCGCATGGCCCTGAATGGTCATGTGGTCGTGACCGTGATCCTGGACGAGGACGACGAACCCCTGGGCGAACCCTGGTGCGACCTGATGGGCCTGCCCGAACAGGGCCGCAGCCACGCGCCGCTGGTCGATATCCTCGAAGAGGACCTGGCCCAGTTCATGGGCCGCGCCGGTGGCAAGACGCTGACCGACGACGACAAGCTGGAAGAAGGCCTGCGCCGCGTCGCGCGTCAGACTGCGATGAACGAGATCGGCAAGAAACCCGAGGTCACGGTGGTGGTCAGCCGGCTCAGCTGAGCCGGACAGGCGGGTTGCACGCAAGGGGCGGCTTGGGCAGGTTGCTGACGTAACCTGTTCAGGAGCGCTTTATGCCATTTCGACCCGCCTTGATTGCATTCTCCTTATTTGCCGCCGCCAGTGCCACCGCGGAACCCGCACCGGGCACGGTTCTGGTCTATGACACGATGACTGCCGTGATGGGCGACACGCCGGATCGGGACGAGATGCGGCTGACGCTGTTGCGCGCGCCCGAAGGGCTGAACGCCTTTTCCGAATGTCGCGGGCCGACGTTCTGCATGGTCTCTCTGCGTCGGGGCATGTTTCAATATGTCCGTGCCGCCTATCCGGAAGCGGGCAGTTTCGATCCCTCCCTGACCTATGGGACCGATACGTTTGACGACATGGAGATGCTGCAAAAGATCACCGTTTCCGAGCAGACAGGCGGTTCGATCTTTCCGCTGGCCGACGGCAAGCGCGTCACCTGGACCGAAACCTGGGCCTCGGACGAATTCAACGCGGTCTATCATATGTCGGTGGAGCAGAGCTGTTGCGTGCCCGCAGACAACCCGCTGGCCCACTCAGACGAGGTCTGGACGCTGAAATACACGTTCGAGGAGGTGCAGTCGGACCGGGTGGCCGGTGGCGATTTCACCTTCTATTACGATCCGGCGCTTGGATGGTGGACCGGATCCAAAAGCGTGAACCGCAGTGCGCCAAGCAAGGATGATCCCCTGCGCACGATTCTGATCCAACACCGTCTGAAAGCGATCGAAGCGCCAGAGTGAGGCGCAGTCCGGGCCTCGGCCAAATGCGCCGTGGCCCGGTTTTCAGGGATCAGCTGGCGCGGCGCTCTTCAAAGCTAAGCGCGATGAATTCGGGCATGTGGTCGCCCATGCCGACCACGGTCTTGTCGCGGCCACCCCCGCTGCGGCGGTCCGACGACCGCCCGCTGTCCTTGGACCGCGACGGGCGGCTGTCGCCCTTGTCGCTGTCAGAACGGCGGCTGCGGCTGCTCTTGCGGGTGTCATCCTTGGGGGTGTCTTCCCTGGCTTCGACAGGGGCCGGGGCAGGTGCTTCGGCCACGGGGTTGTCGAGACGCGGGATCTCTTTCTGCAGCAGCTTTTCGACGGCCTCGAAATATTTCTCGTCGCGCGGTGTGCAGATTGTAAAGGCCTTGCCCGAGCGTCCGGCGCGGCCGGTGCGGCCGATGCGGTGAACATAGTCCTCCGCATGGCTGGGCACGTCGAAGTTGAACACATGGCTGACGGCGGGAATGTCCAGCCCGCGCGCAGCCACGTCAGAGGCGATCAACAGGCGCACGTCGCCGTTGCGGAACCCATCGAGCGTTTTCGTGCGTTGAGACTGGTCCAGGTCACCGTGGATCGGCGAGGCGTTGTAGCCGTATTTCTTGAGAGATTTCGCCACCACGTCCACGTCGACCTTGCGGTTGCAGAAGATGATGGCGTTTGTGCAGGCTTCGCCCTCGGCGTCGATCAGCGCGCGCAGAACCTTGCGTTTCTCGCTGCCTTCGCGGTCCTTGCGGGAGGGTTTGAAAACGACGGCGCCCTGTTCGATGGTCTCCGACGCGGTGGCCTGGCGGGCAACCTCGATCCGCGCGGGGGCAGAGAGGAAGGTATTGGTGATGCGCTCGATCTCGGGCGCCATCGTGGCCGAGAAGAACAGCGTCTGGCGGGTAAAGGGCGTCAGCGAGAAGATGCGCTCGATGTCGGGGATGAACCCCATGTCGAGCATCCGGTCGGCCTCGTCAACCACCATGATCTCGATGCCGGTCAGCAACAGCTTGCCGCGTTCGAAATGGTCCAGCAGGCGGCCCGGGGTCGCGATCAGCACGTCGACACCCTTGTCGATCAGCTGGTCCTGTTCCTTGAAGGAAACGCCGCCGATCAGCAGGGCCTTGGTCAGCTTGACGTATTTCGAATAGGTGTCGAAGTTCTCCGCCACCTGCGCGGCCAGCTCCCGCGTCGGGCAAAGCACCAGCGAACGGGGCATCCGGGCGCGGGCGCGGCCTCGGGCCAGCTTGCAGATCATCGGCAGGGTGAAACTTGCGGTCTTGCCGGTGCCGGTCTGGGCGATGCCGAGGACATCCTTGCCGTCGAGCGCGTGTGGAATCGCGCCTTCCTGGATCGGCGTGGGTGTCTCGTAGCCGGCCTCTTCGACGGCTTTCAGGACTTTCGGGCTGAGGTTCAGATCAGAGAATTTGGTCATTTATGTCCGATTGGTTTGCGGACACTTTGCCTGGCCCGCGCGTCTGATGGGGAGCGGACCCGTGTGGCCCGGTGGCAGTGCATTCATCCCCTTGGTGGCGCATCCCATAGTGAAAACACATAGAAACGTCAATCAAAGCTTGCACCGACGTGGCGGAGGGTGGCGCATTCCGGTTCCAATTCGGGGTCAATCGGGGCCGTCACCCCGGATTGACCCCCGGAAAATGACGCACGCGCAGCTGGTCAAGGTCCATCGCCCGGCGTCGCAGCAGCCCTTCGGCCTGCAACCGGTCGCAAAGCCTGCGGTCCGCCACGCAGACCTCGTCAAAGAAGGCCCGCAGCGCCGTTTCGCCTCCCGCGTCCTCGATGCTTTGGAACAGGTCGTGCAGGTTGACCGCGCCAGCCTGACGGACCTGCGGTTTCAATTCTGCGCGGTAGGACCCGCGCGACAGGCGGAACCGGTAGGAGGCCAGGAAATGCTCCCAGCTGTCGGCGTGGAAATGGCCCAGTTCGATCCCGGGCAGGGTGACCTGCCCAGGGTTCTGTTCCCCGTTCAGGATCACGTTGTGAATCCTGACCTGCAGCCCCTTGGTGCCGGCCCGAAAGAACAGCTTGCCCGCGACATGGCTGAGGAACCCGCCCGACAGCTGCGGTCCCCAGGTTGGAAAACAGTCCCGCGCAGCCCGCTGGCGGGCGGCCTGGTCCAGGTGGAAGGCCTTGAAGGCGGTCTCTCCGGGGATCGTGCCGCTGTCCGGTGCCAGCGCCTCGACGGGACGCATGCGGGCGCAGAGCGCATCTGCGGGCAGGGCGGACAGTTGTTCATCCACCGGCGTGGCGGGCAACAGGAACTCGTCCACGTCGATATGGGCCAGCCAGTCGACCTCTGGCTTGCGGTTGTTGGCGTGGCGCGCGTTGGCGGCCTGTCGCGCCTGGTGTTTCTCTGGCCGGCCGTTGCGTTTCGCCCACCAGGCGTCATCGGTCTGGACCACGCGGATCTTGGGATGCGCCTTGAGGGCTGCAAAGGTCCGTGGCGCCTCCTCGTCGAGGTAGAGATACAGCCGATGCGCGCCTTGTTCGAGATGCCAGGCGGCGAAATCCAGGATCGCCCGCAGAGGCGCCTTGACCGTCGTGACGGTGCCCCATCGGGTCATGGCAGGGTCCCGAAGACGCGCCGGACACTACCGTCGAAATCGAAGTCATGCGCCAACAGCATCCCGTGCCGCGACAGGCGGTCGCGCAGCTCCGGCGTATCGGCACAGATCTCGTCAAAGAACGCGCGCAGGCCTGCCTCTCCCTCTTGCGCCTGCAGGTAGGACAGCAGTTCGCCCTGACCCATTTCCGGGCGCGCGTCATTGGCCCGGTAAGACCCTTTCTCGCGGCGAAAATCGAGGTGGCTGCGGAAATGGGCCCAGTCCGGGGCGTGGAGATGCGCTAGGTATATTCCGTCCGGCTTGATCCGGTTGGTGGCGTCCTCACCCTTGTACTTGAGCGTATGGATGCCCAGCCGCGTGTCGGGAATGCCGGGGCGGGCAAAGATCTTGCCGCCGGTATGGCTGAGGAAACCCCCAAACAGGTGCAGGCCGAAGGTGGGATAGATTTCCTGCAACAGGGATTTCTTGATGCCCGCCTGCTTGTGCGTCAGCTTGAAATGCCGGGGCGGTCCGTTCTCTCGGGCCAGTGCCTCGGCAGGCGGAATGCGGGCGATGGCCCTGTCCGGAGGGACATTGGCCAGGATTTCGGACAGCGGGCGGTTGGTGACCAGGAACTCGTCGTGGTCGATGTGCCCCAGCCAGTCCAGCGCCTCGGCGCTGTCGCGCAGGGTGCGGGTGGCATTGAAGGCCTGCCGCAACTGGTGCTGGGCCATGCGGTCCCGGCCAGAGGCCTGCCAATAGGCGGCGTCGCATTGCGTGACATGGATGCGGGGATGGCGCCCTAGGAAGGCGGCGGCATCCGCATCGGGGGCATCGAGGTAGAGGTGCAGCGCATGCGCGCCCATGTCGATGTGATGGGCGGCAAAGCGCGCGATCTGCGGCAGCGGCGCCTTGACAGTGCTGACCAGGCCCCAGCGCAGCGTCTCCGCGGTCTTGCGGGGACGCGCAGGCACTGGCGCGTCGTTGTTCCGGGGCGCGGCCTGCCGGTTCCGCCGTTCCTTGCGGGCGGCCATGACCGCGAGGCGGCGAAAGACGCCTGCGGGATCGTGGATCAGCAGGTCCAGCAGGTGATGGGCGAGGGGGCGGATCACCGCGTCGCCCTCGGCCTCTTGCCAGAGGCGGGCGATCAGGTTCACGTCCAGCCCGCCGCCCACCAGCGCATAGCTGTCCATCTGCAGGGGCAGCTTGGCCTTGATGCGATCCGTGACCGGAAAGGGCTTGTCGGGCGGTTTGCCGCTGTAAAGCCGTTCGCTCTCGTAGAGCTTCATCATCCCGAACAGCGCCGTCAGCGCTAGCCCGGTGCTGCGCTGGACCGGCGTCGCCCCGTGATCGCCGAAGGTGGTCACGGCAGAGACCAGCCAGCGCGCGTCGAGCTGTCCCAGCAGGTGATCACTCTGTTCCGCCCACATGCGTTGGAACAGGCCCGGAGCCTGGTCGGGACAGGCGCGTTTGCGCAGATGCGAGATGGTCAGCCCGTGCAACACGGTCAGTTCGCTTTGTCCCTGCAGTTCTTCGCGCAGCTGAAAGATCTTGCGTTGCAGGTTATTGGCAAAGGGCGGGGCAAAGGGGCCCTGCGCCGGATCTGCCACGGGGGAGGCGGCCAGGGCGGCCAGGTCGACGTCTGCAGCCGGCAAGCCGCCATCGCCGGGCAGCGGCGCGCGGCGGGCTTCGTACTGGTCCAGAACGGCCTTTATGCCGCCCTTGTAGGTGGGTGTCCTGCTCATGCCGCTACAGTGGCTTTGGCCGCGTGCCTCGGCAAGTGGGCGACCTGCGAAATCTGCGGGCGGGCGTCGGCGATTGCATCTTTGTTCCGGCAGGCGAAGCGTGTAGAGGAGCGCGCATGGCACAGACATCCTTCGAGTTGACCGCCCGCGACGGGCGTGCGCGGCGTGGCGTGATCCGCACCCCGCGCGGTGAGATCCGCACCCCCGCCTTCATGCCCGTGGGCACGGCAGCCACCGTGAAGGGCATGATGCCCGAAAGCGTGGCAGCCACCGGCGCGGACATCCTGTTGGGCAATACCTATCACCTGATGCTGCGCCCCGGGGCCGAACGGGTGGCGCGGCTTGGCGGATTGCACAAGTTCATGAACTGGGAAAAGCCGATCCTGACGGACTCCGGCGGGTTCCAGGTCATGAGCCTTGCGGAGCTGCGCAAACTGACCGAGGAAGGCGTGAGTTTCCGCAGCCATATCGACGGCTCAAAGCACATGCTGACGCCCGAACGCTCGATGGAGATCCAGAAATTGCTGGGTTCGGACATCGTCATGGCCTTTGACGAATGCCCGGCCCTGCCGGCGGATCGTGACCGGATCACCCAGTCCATGCGCCTGTCGATGCGGTGGGCGGCGCGCTCGCGCGAGGCCTTTGGCGACAGGCCGGGACACATGCTGTTCGGCATCCAGCAAGGTGGTCTGGAAGAGGACCTGCGGGGCGAAAGCGCCGAGGCGCTGAAGGCCATCGGCTTCGACGGTTACGCCGTGGGCGGCCTGGCCGTGGGCGAGGGGCAGGAGGCCATGTTCTCCTGTCTCGATTTTGCGCCGGACATGCTGCCCGAGGACAAGCCGCGTTACCTGATGGGGGTCGGCAAGCCCGATGACATCGTCGGCGCCGTCAAGCGCGGCATCGACATGATGGACTGCGTGCTGCCGTCCCGCTCTGGCCGGACGGGGCAGGCCTGGACGCGGCGCGGACAGGTCAACATCAAGAACGCGCGGCATGCGGATGATCCGCGACCGCTGGACGAGAATTGCACATGCCCGGCCTGCCGGGGCTATTCGCGCGCCTACCTGCACCATGTCTTCCGCGCGGGTGAGATGATCTCGGGGATGCTGCTGACCTGGCACAACCTGCATTATTATCAGGAATTGATGCAGGGGATGCGAAGTGCCATCGAGGCGGGCGATTTTGCGGGGTTCGAGGCGGATTTCCATGCAAAGCGCGCCGAAGGGGACATCGAGCCGCTTTGAGGGGCGGGTGTCGGGACAATGCCGGCAAAGGATGGTGCCGTTCAGCGCGGCGGTAACATAGCGGGGAGGTCGGCGCGCAGGCGGGTCATGCCGCCGGGGCGCCAGCCCAGGGCGGGCAGGCGGGCGCAGATGAGTGGGTTGACCGGGCCTGTGCTGGGGTCGGGCGGCGGGTGCGGGCAGGTCGTGAGGCGCTGGACCTCTGTCAGCAGATCGTGGCGGTCTAGCAGCAGGTCGGAGAGATGGAAGGCACCCGCCTCACTTCTATCCAGCAGTAGACGCGCGGCCTCGGCGAGATCGGCACCATGGACCTCGGTGCCGCGACGGGGCGTGATGGTGCGGCCTGCGAGGTAGTCGGCGAAGAGACCCTGCCACTTGTGGTCCGGGCCGGGGCCGTAGACGCCGGTGGCGCGCAGGTTTTGCCCGATCAGCGGCAGGGCCGAGAGATGCCCCTCTGCCGCCGCCTTGACCTGGCCATAGAGCGAGGCGGGATCTGGCGGTATGTCCTCGGTGAGAGGTGTGCCCTCGGGCGCGCCGTCGAAGACCGCCCGGGACGACAGGAACTGGATACGCGTGACGCCCGCCTCGGCGGCGGCATCGAAGAGGCGCCTTGTGCCGTCGAGATTGGACTGCAGGAAGCCGCGCGGATCGTCGCCTTCGCCGCCGCGATAACGGCCCGGGACATGGGAGAAGGCCGCGTGGATCAGGGTGTCGATCCCGCTAAGGTCGGGCGCCGGGCCGCAGAGATCCCAGGGGCGGAAATCATGGCCGGGCAGGGCGCGCCGGCCTAGCACCGTGATCGGGCCGGGCAGACCACGCAGCAGGAACCGGCCCACGAGGCCCGAGGCGCCGGTCAGCGCGATCATGTCGGGTTTGGAAGGGCGGCGAGGTCGGGTGTTTCTCCCGCCGCATAGGCGTGCCAGAGGTCGATCAGGGGCCGCAGGCGATCCGCCTTGGCGTGGTCCTGCCAGGGTTTTTCATACTGGAAATGCAGGACCTTGATCGCGTCCCAGTTCCAGAGCTTGGGCATGTTGAACCAGACATATTGCAGCGTGTTGAAGGTGACCGGCAGCCCGTGCCAGTCGGGAAAGAAATCCTGCAGAAAGGTCTGGTCGGTGCGGCGCCAGAAGGCGCCGGGAGTATCGAGCCGGGTCATCATCGCCTCGAAGGTCGCCTGAGAGGGGCGCGCGGTGAAGACACCGGAATTCATCCGGTGAAAATCACCGAGGCTTTCGTAGACGTTCGGCGCGGCGCAGAATTCCGGGTAGTCAAAGAGGCTGTCGATGTTGCGCAGGACCAGCGTGTCGGCATCCAGAAAGACCACCCGGTCATGGTCCAGCTGCCACAGGCGCAGTTTGCAGAAATTGTCGAGCGGGGTGTGAAAGGCAGGTTTCTCGCCCTTGGTGAAGGGCGCGGCCCCGTGCAGGGCCTCGCGCGCATGGGCGGCATTGAAGGCATCCGACGTGGGCAGCAAGTCGGTTTGCACCAGCCGTGCGCCAAGGGCGGTGAGCGGCGCCAGTGCCTCGGGCGGCACGCCTCCGGTGTGCAGGACGACGCGCTCCGCCGTTGTCCCGGTGGCATTAAGAGAGTTCAGCAAGGCCTTGGCGCCCAACGCGAAATCCGCGTTGGTCACCAGTGTCACATAGGCACGTTTCACGACACCGACCGCAGTGCCTTGCCTTCGGGGTCATGGTCGACCTTGGCCGCGATGTCCTTGGTCCAGGCCGAAACCGCGGCAACGCGCGACCGGTCGATGCGGTGCGCGTATTTCTTCGCCACGTCCACGACCTCGGACAAAAGACCCTCGGCCAGCGTCGTCGGGTTCAGGCCCAGGGCCAGGAACTGGTCGTTCTTGACAATCAGGTCGTTCTCGGGGGCTTCCTTGCGCGGGTTGGGCAGGTATTTGACCTCGGCCCCGGTCAGCCCCGCCACCTTCTCGGCCAGGTCGCGGACGCGGTGGGTTTCCGTCATCTGGTTGAAGATCTTGACGCGGTCGCCCCGATCCGGTGCGTCCTTCAGAGCCAGCTCGATGCAACGCACCGAATCCTGGATGTGGATAAAGGCGCGGGTCTGACCGCCGGTGCCGTGAACCGTCAGCGGATAGCCGATGGCGGCCTGGATCAGGAAACGGTTGAGCACCGTGCCATAGTCGCCGTCATAGTCGAAACGGTTGATAAGCTGTTCGTGACGCCGGGTCTGGTCGGTATGGGTGCCCCAGACGATGCCCTGGTGCAGGTCGGTAATGCGCAAACCGTCGTTCTGGGCGTAGAACTGGAACAGGATCTGATCCAGGCTCTTGGTCATGTGATAGACCGAGCCGGGCCGCGTCGGGTAGAGGATTTCCTGCTCTTTCGGACCTGCGGGCGTGTCGATGGTCACGTCCAGGTAACCTTCGGGGATCGGCGCACCGACCGAGGAATAGCCGTAGACGCCCATCGTGCCGAGGTGCACCAGATGCGCGTCAATGCCCGATTCCACCATCGCCGCCAGCAGGTTATGCGTCGCGTTGGTGTTGTTGTTGACGGTATAGACCTTGTGCCGGTCGGTCTTCATCGAATAGGGCGCGGCGCGCTGTTCGGCGAAATGGATCACCGCCTCGGGGCGGATTTCGACCAGCCACTGTTTCAGGCGTTCATATTCCTTGGCGAGGTCGAGCAGGTGGAAATGAATGGTTTCTCCGGTGACTTCTTTCCAGATGCGGCAGCGTTCCTGGATCGAATCCATCGGGGTCAGCGATTGAACGCCCAGTTCCGTGTCGATCCAGCGCCGGGACAGGTTGTCGAGGATATGCACCTCGTGTCCCTGGGCCGAAAGATGCAGGCAGGTGGGCCAACCGACGAAACCGTCGCCGCCAAGGATCGCGATACGCATCTGGTGTCTCCTTATGGAAGTCTTCGCGCGCTCGAAGCCGCATTAACGGTTGCCCCTAGGGTGCACAACCGGGGAAGTAAAATGAAGCTTTCTTGACAATTGCTGTCCTGAAAACACTCCTTTCTCTTTGAAAACGTTTTGTTTTCAATGGTGGGAGGTGGAATTGATACAGGGGTGATATCGGCGGATCGCCGCCGCCCGCTATATTGGGCGGCGGCGTGTCGTTATTGCCGGAACCGGATCGCGATCTGCTTGGGATAGTGGCGGGTCGCCGTATCCGCCGGGTCCGCATTGGCTGTTTCGGGCAGGTGGCGCAGCTTGGCGCGGGCCAGCCGGGGGCCAATCTGAGCACTGCAGTCGATGTCCAACGGCGCCTGCGCACCGGCATGGACCGGGATTGACAGCATCATCGGGGTCGTGATCGTGACCGTCCGCTCTCCGCGCGCGATCTCGCACCGCGCGGTGTTCAGTTCCGCCAAAGAGGACGAGGCGCCGACCAGAAAGGCACTGACCGTCACGGTTTCACGTTGAAGAACGGGTTTGCCGGGCTCGGGTGGCAACGCCACTGGCGTTGCCGGCGGATCGTAGTCCGCGGCGCAGGCCGATAGGGCAAACACAACGGCAATGATCGACAGGCGCGAGGAGATCAATCCTCGACCCCCAGCACCAGGTGGATATTGACGGGATAGTTGAACTCATCCTTGAGCGGGTCCCGGGCGGCCTTGGCGATGCCCTTGGCGGCGGCGGTCAGTGAAACGCCCAGGATCCCGCCCGAGGTTGTCGAGGACTGGTTCATCCGCAACAGCGTCATGTTGATCGGCTTGACGGTCTTGTCAGTCCGGTCCTTGTCGGTTCGGCAGGTGACGGCAATCGGATCCGCCGCGCCCTGGTAGGCGGGCATCTTGACGATCGCGGGGGTGACGAAAGCGGCCTTGAACCCGGTCCCGGTCAGGCTGCAGCGGACACCGACAAGCTCCTGGTTGTCCTTGCGGCCCTTTTCGGTGCTGCGGAAGCTGCGAAAGGTGGTTTCGGAATAGCCCCGGACCGCCGCCTGGGCGCGGCTCTCGGTAAAGCTGACGGATTGCGGCGGGGTCTTCACTTCGGCGTATTCGACACAGGCCGCCAGCAAAAGCGGCAGCGCCAGGGGAAGAAAACGGATGTTCATGGTCATTCGGCTCTTTGAAATTGCAGTGGGGCGCTCATAGGGGTGACGCCAATTGGCGTCGAGGCTTGGCGGCGCAGTTTTCGTCCGCATGACGGCCTGTGTGGTCTTCCGGGCACGGGCAAAGTTTCCTGCATTGGGAATGGCCCGCGTTTTTCGGGGAATTCACCGCAGATGGCAGCCGTGGCGCAGGATCGGGACACGATGGGCGCTTGCACACCGCGGGGCGTAGGGTCATGCTGCCCACCCAGGGTCAGGGGCGTGTGCTTGAATTCCGGTGCAGCGACCCCATCTTTGACCCTCATGACCGGAGGCGACCTCAAGCTGCCGCGAAGCGGGGCAGGGACGTCTTGCCAAGAACAGGACACGAGCATGAAACAACCTCTCAATCCTTCCTACCCGGTGCTGCCGCTGCGCGACATTGTCGTGTTCCCGCACATGATCGTGCCGCTCTTCGTGGGGCGCGAGAAGTCGGTGCGCGCACTGGAAGAGGTGATGAACGACGACAAGCAGATCCTGCTTGCCAGCCAGATCGACCCGTCCGACGACGATCCGGATACCAGCGGAATCTACAAGGCCGGCGTTCTGGCCAACGTGTTGCAACTGCTGAAACTGCCCGATGGCACCGTCAAGGTGCTGGTCGAAGGCCAGAGCCGCGTGCGCATCGAGGAATACATCGAAAACGAGAACTTCTTCGAGGCCAAGGCCGAACACCTGACCGAGATGCCGGGCGACACCGCCTCGATCGAGGCGCTGGTGCACACGGTCGCCGAAGAGTTCGAGCGGTATGCCAAGATCAAGAAGAACATCCCCGAAGAGGCCCTGTCCGCCGTGGGCGAGGCCAATGATGCCGCGCAGCTGGCCGATCTGGTTGCCGGGCACCTGGGGGTCGAGGTCGAGCAGAAGCAGGAACTGCTCGAGACGCTTTCGATCAGCGAGCGGCTGGAAAAGGTCTATGGCCTGATGCAGGGCGAATTGTCGGTCCTGCAGGTCGAGAAAAAGATCAAGACCCGCGTCAAGTCGCAGATGGAGAAGACCCAGCGCGAGTACTACCTGAATGAGCAGATGAAGGCCATTCAGAAGGAACTTGGCGATGGCGAGGACGGCGAAGGCGAAATCGCCGAGCTGGAAGAGAAGATCGCCGGCACCAAGCTGTCGAAGGAAGCCAAGGAAAAGGCCGACGCCGAGCTGAAGAAGCTCAAGAACATGTCGCCCATGTCCGCCGAGGCGACCGTGGTGCGCAACTACCTCGACTGGATGCTCAGCATTCCGTGGGGCACCAAAAGCCGTGTGAAAAAGGACCTGAACAAGGCGCAGGAAATCCTTGATCACGACCACTACAGCCTCGAGAAGGTCAAGGAACGGATCGTCGAGTATCTCGCCGTGCAGGCGCGCTCGAAAAAGCTCAAGGGCCCGATCCTCTGCCTCGTCGGCCCTCCGGGTGTCGGCAAGACATCGCTGGGGAAATCGGTTGCCAAGGCCACGGGACGCGAATTCATCCGCATCTCGCTGGGCGGCGTGCGGGACGAATCCGAGATCCGTGGCCACCGTCGGACCTACATCGGCTCGATGCCGGGCAAGATCATCCAGGCGCTGAAAAAGGCCAAGACCACGAACCCGCTCATCCTGCTCGACGAGATCGACAAGATGGGGCAGGACTTTCGTGGCGACCCGGCCAGCGCGATGCTGGAGGTGCTGGACCCCGAACAGAACGGGACCTTCGTGGACCACTACCTTGAGGTGGAATACGATCTGTCGAACGTGATGTTCGTGACCACGGCCAACAGCTACAACATGCCTGGGCCGCTCCTCGACCGGATGGAGATCATCCCGCTCTCGGGTTACACCGAGGACGAGAAGATCGAGATCGCCCGGCGGCACCTGCTGGACAAGCAGGTCAAGAACCACGGGCTGAAGGCCAAGGAGTTCTCGATCACCGACGGCGCGCTGACCGACATGGTGCGGTACTACACCCGCGAGGCCGGTGTGCGGAACCTCGAGCGCGAGATTGCCAAATGCGCGCGGAAGGCCGTGACCAAGATCGTCAAGAAAGAGGCCGAGGTGGTCGAAGTGACCTCTGACAACCTCGACGATTTCCTGGGCGTGCGGAAATTCCGCTATGGCCTGGCCGAGGATGAAAACCAGATCGGTGTCGTCACCGGGCTGGCCTATACCTCGGTTGGTGGGGATCTCTTGCACATCGAGGCGCTGAAGCTGCCGGGCAAGGGCCGGATGAAGACCACCGGCAAACTGGGCGACGTGATGAAGGAGTCGATCGACGCGGCCTCTTCCTACGTGCGTTCCATCGCGCCGGAGATCGGGGTGAAGCCGCCGAAGTTCGACAAGATGGACATTCACGTCCACGTGCCCGATGGCGCCACGCCCAAGGACGGGCCCTCGGCCGGTCTGGCGATGGTGACCTCCATCGTGTCGGTCCTGACCGGCATCCCGATCCGCAAGGACATCGCCATGACGGGGGAAGTCAGTTTGCGCGGCAACGCCATGCCCATCGGCGGTCTTAAGGAAAAGCTGCTGGCAGCCCTGCGCGGCGGGATCAAGACCGTTCTCATCCCCGAAGAGAACGAGAAGGACCTGGCCGAACTGCCGGACAACGTGAAGGACGGGCTGGAAATCATCCCGGTCAAGCACGTCTCCGAGGTGCTGGACATTGCACTGGTCGGCAAGCCCGAGCCGGTGGAATGGGACGAGGAGGCCGAGGAAGCGGCCGCCGCGGCATCGGCCAAGAAGGCCGAGGATTCGGTGGCAGGCGCAACCGCGCACTGATCATCGGTCGCGAGGTCTGAAAACGGGAACGCGCGGTGGGTCACCACCGCGCGTTTTGTCTTGTGATCAGGGCTATGCCCGACAGTCAGTGATAGTAGTGGTAGTGGTGACCGCCACTGCCAGAACTGACCGCCGCCGCGACGACAATCAACAGCATCAGCGGAATCAGCAATGCCGCGCCGGACGAGGCTGTTGTCAGCTCGGCGCTCTGCGAAGAGACGATCATGTCGTTGCGCAGTTGCTCCGGGCTCATCTTGGGTGCGGGTTTGCCATCAGCAAAGGCGGCATTGGCCACCGACAGGCACAAGGCGGTGGTGAGTACGAGTTTCTTCATCTTATCCCCCGTGATTGGTGCAGTAGACAGTCAACCGTTTACGCAACCAATGCGCCCGAAGACGCTGTGGGTAGTTTGCGCCTCCTTGACGCTGGGGCAAGAGGGGAAAGCGTGCCAGCCGCCTGGTCGCGACCAAGATGCAACATCCCACCTGTCGCCAAATGGAAAAGGACCCCGCAGCCTGGCTGCGAGGCCCTTGTCCCCGGTTGGTCCCGTGATGGGTTCGGTTTCGTCCCCGCGTCCCCGGGCCAGGACCCCGCGATATGCTCAGGGGGGGCTGATCGACCGGACATGGCGCCCGGGCCGAAAGTGCCTTACTGGCTGGCGGCCACGCCGAAGACGACGATGGTCATCAGTGCAAGCAGCATGCCGGCGCTGCTGCTGGTCTGTTGCGTCTCTTCGACGACAACCGGCGGCGCGACATAGGGGGTTTCATAGCTTCCGGCGATCGACGTGGTGGTCGTTGCAGCGATCAGAAGACTTGCGGCAGCAATCGTCTTTTTCATGTGAGTCTCCAAACCCAAGTGGCAGATAGAAAAACCCTGCCTTGGAGATTCGTTGCAAGTCAAGCAACCCACAGGCACCCTGTTGTTTTCGCGCATCGACTGTGCTGATGCTGCCGCTCTGGGCACGCGGTCCGGGGTGGCTGCAAGTGGGGCATTTTTTGCGGGCCAAGCCTCTTGCGCAGGGCTGCGCTTGCCGGTAATAGGTCCGCCACCGGGTGATTAGCTCAGTGGTAGAGCGCTTCGTTCACATCGAAGATGTCGGGAGTTCAAATCTCTCATCACCCACCAGGTTTTCCGGAAAGCGCGCCCCGAAAGGCGCGCTTTCTTCGTTTCAGACCCTGTCCGTTCATCGGTATCGTTGCCAGTCGGACAGGGCGTGCAGGCTGTCGGACAGGCGCATCGCGGAGAGTTCCTCCTGTACTTGTTGGCACAATGCGCCGCAGCGTGGGGCAGGGGCCATGAGGCGGGCCAGAAAAGCTCTCATGACCGGCCCCCTTGCTCGACGTCCTCGGGCCGCAGACCGACATCCCGCAAAAGATGGGGATCAGCGCGCAGCCGCGCTTGCCTGCGGCGGTTTCTGCCACGGTGGAACAGACGGGCCAACCGGTCGCGCCAGCGGGCGGGGCGTCGGCGCGAGCGGCGTCTTTCGTCGATGTCTCTGAGGGCTTGGGCGGACATTCAGGTTCTCCTTGCAGATTCGGTTTGCTTCCCTAAGCTGCTTCCTCAAGTAAACTTGAGGTCAAGAAGAATGTCCGGAACACGTGGCCCGCGTCGCATGCGCAGCAATGATCTGACGGTCGGGGAAATGGCGCGCCGCGCGGGGGTGGCGGTGTCGACCCTGCACTACTACGAGGCCGAGGGGCTGATCCAAAGCTGGCGGACAGAGGCCAACCACCGCCGCTATGACCGGCGAGAGCTGCGCCGGGTGGCGGTGATCCGGATTGCCCAGACCCTTGGCATTCCGCTTGCCCAGGTGCGCGAGGTGCTGGCCCAGGTGCCCTCGGGCGGGGCGGTACGCAAGGCCGACTGGCAGGGCGTGTCCGAGATCTGGCGCGAAGAGATCGACCGCCGGATGGAGCTGCTGGCGCGGTTGCGGGGGCAACTGGATCACTGCATGGGATGCGGCTGTCTGTCGTTGGAAAATTGCCCGCTCTACAACCCGCAGGATCGCCTGGGGGACAACGGTGCAGGCCCACGCCGCTGGCTGGGAGAAGAGGAAGAACGCGAAGCTCCACCGGACCCACTTGCGCCCTGAGCATTCCTTCGCTAAATCGCCTTCTGCCGGGTGATTAGCTCAGTTGGTAGAGCGCTTCGTTTACACCGAAGATGTCGGGAGTTCGAGTCTCTCATCACCCACCATCCCACCTCATTGATTTGTTGCATCTTCTTGACCTAGAAGGGGTTTTGCCGCCTCAGCTGGTACATAGAGGTGGTACATCTATGGGAATTGTGATGGCAAAGCCGGTCAAGAGAGGCGATACCTACTACCTGCGAGTCAGCGTGCCCCGAGATGTCGCGGAAGCGGCCAAAGGGACCAAGGTCGCTGTCCCTGTAGGCGATGATGTGTCAACGGTGACAATCGGCGCTTGGGCGAAGACGTCACTCCGTACCAAGGACCGAGACGAGGCGAAGAGGAGGTTCACGCTTGCGCTGGCCGCCGTAGAGCAGCACTGGCAAGCGCTCAGGGCTGGGCCTTTGTCTTTGACACACAAGGAAGCCTTGGCTCTCGCTGGGGAGGTCCGGGAGGCGTTCATTGATGCTTTCGACGATGAGCCGGGGCAGCCGGAGCGCTGGACCCGCATACTCGCCACGGACGCGTTGGCACGCGGCGGGGGTCTTAATCCCTTGGCCGTGCCCACTGCGGCAACTGTGGCTCGGGACCTCGAATTGCGTTTCGGCGCATTCGTTGACGGCATCCTTAGGCGGCATGGGTTGATCGTGGACGAGGCTTCTAGGGGCAAGGTCCTGCATCAAGTGTCGCTGGCTATGGTGGATGTTGGGTTGGTCAATTACGCCAAGGCGCAAGGGGATTACTCCGACAGCGGAGAGACCGACCGATACCCGGCTTTCACACCGAAGACGAAAGCACAGGGCGAGAAAGGGAAGCCTCAGGTTGGGGTGACATTCACGGAGGTGATCAATGCAGAGATCAGGCGGCGGGCGGCTGGCAAGGAGGCAAAGCCGATGCCGGAAGGAACCGCGAGGAAGTACCGACAGGTCGTCAATGCCTTTTCGGCGTTTCGGAAGAGCGATCTTGTAGGCACAGTCACACCGCAGGAAGCGGACGCCTGGAAGTGGGAGATGCTGGAAGGGGGCAGCCTCAGCAACTCAACCATTGCCCAACGCATCCAGAATGTCAGTACTGTGATAGGCTGGGCGCGGGTGCAATCCGTGGGAACGCTGTTCCCGGATCGGAACCCTTTGGACTTGGTGGTCCGCCCGGAACGGAATGGCGTTCGAAGTGAAGACCGTACGCTCAGGATGGAGGAGGCTGTAACGATCCTCCGGGCGGCGCGACAGGAGACAAAACCGGACCTGCGTTGGCTACCTTGGATGTGCGCGTATTCTGGGGCGAGGGTCTCCGAAGTGGCCCAGTTGCGCCCTGACGACTTCTTTCAATTCGAGGGGTCATGGTTTTTCCGGCTGACCACGAAAGGGCGGAAGACACTGAAGAACGTGCATAGCATTCGGCGTGTTCCAGTCCATCCGGACCTTGTCGCGGAAGGCTTGATTGAGTTCGTCAACAGGCATCGCGAGCATCCTGAGCAGCGGCTATTCCATGCACGGTCTCAAGGAAACGTCGCCGGGTGGGTGAGAAGCAAGCTGAAGCTGACGCGCGAGGATATGGCACCAAGCCACGGATGGCGGCACCTCTTTGAGGACAAGGCCATGTACGCGGGTATGCTCGACAGCGCCAAGACCTACATAACCGGAAGGTCGAAGGGGCGTTCTGCTGAGGGCTACGGAAAGAGCGACGTAATGTTGCCGGGGCTGGCTGCGGAGATGCGCAAGATCAAGGGCTATCTTGCTGAATGAGGCCTGTGGGAGGGGCCAATTGGGTGCCACCATCAGAGAGGCGAGCTAGCTATAGCTGATCCTGAGGACGGCCTCCTCCTAGAGGTCCACCCTGAAGGAGAAGGCAGCTATAGGCCAGCTATAGAAGGGCCTTGCCCAGCTCGGTGATGACATGGAGGTGAGGGCCGCAAAGGGCTACCCTCGGATGTCTGATGACCTGCCGAAGATGGCGGCTCTGGCCAAGCTTTGGCAGCGGCTTGGGTATGCAACATCAGGGCGTGCATTCTGCATAGGCCGCCCCACCGCGTTTCGACTCGTTTAACCCCTACAATACACGGAAAATCCATGCAAATTCAGACGCATGGCAAGCCTACTCAGCGGAAGGTCCGCCTGAGCGAGATCACTTGCCGTCCCGAGGCCTTCCAATTCCGGCACCTTGAGACCGATGAATACCACGTCCGCACCTTGGCCGAGGTGCCAGCAGGTGGGAACACGCTGGACCCCATCGCCGTTTGGGCCGACCCAGACAGCGGCGAATTGATCGTGATCGACGGGCATCACAGGCTGGCCGCCTACCGGCAGGTGCAGTGGTCTCGTAAGGTGCCTGTCCGGGTCCACCAGTGCAGCCTTGAGGATGCGCGACTTCTGGCGCTCAAGGAAAACGGGAAGACGCGACTGCCTCTAACACAGCAGGAGCGCAGTGACGCAGCTTGGCGTTTAGTGTGCCTCGGGCCGCGTACATACAGCAAGCGCGTCACCGCACAGGTAACGGGGGTTTCGGAGCGCACTGTTGCCAACATGCGGAAGACCTATGAATTGCTGATCAAATTGGCAGGTGGAGACGATCTTCTCCCGACAAGCTGGGTGGCAGCCTTGAGCGAGGCCAGCGGACGTGAGCGGCGTGATTTCACGGAAGAGGAGCGAACAGCCATGATCGACGAGAAGACTCGCCAACTGGACGACAAGATTGGGAAGGCCCTAGGCTTCATGGCAAGCCACCAGCCAGAGGCGGCAGTGCAGGTCGTGGCGAGCCGCCTGGGCAGGCAGGGGCTTCGGCTACTCTTCGAGGAGTACGGAGGCGAGATCGGACTGGATGACGGCGACCCCTACGGAGAATGTTCTCCGTTCTAGCAGGAAGTTGGGGCTGTTTTTGCCTCCCATATCTGAGCGCCTTACCGATAGGGGGGGCGATGTCGGCTTCCCCCAGTGGGTGCCAAGGGGGGTGCCCCCTCAGCAGCGGCATGAGGTCAGACCTTGGCAGGGCGACCGGGGGTGACGAAGAACTGCCCGCGCCCGCAGTTCACAACCAACTCGCCGGGGCTGCCATTGCGTTCGATGCTGACCACCGGAGGGAGCCAGCGGAGGCGGGGGGAGAGGATGGCGGTGATATGGAAGATGCCGAGGGGCAGTGTGTAGGTGTGCATGGGGCGATCCTTGCAAGAGTTGGTGCAAGGTCTTGAAGTCGATGCCACTTTGCATTGATTGCCTTGCCTTCATCGGTAGCACGCGGGCGCCACAGCCGCAACCACCGTGGACCCACTTGCGGAAGTCACGGGCGATGGGGTGTACCCGCTGCGCTCGCATGATGATCTGATACAGGCCCGCCTCTGAGATCAGCTTGGAGCGGGGGTGCAGGCCCATTCCCCTCAAACTTTGAGGGGTAGCCATTTTGTCCCGCGCATCGAGCGAGCGGAGCATGTTGTCGGGGCGTGAGTAGTTGAAGACACGAAGAACATCACCAGCCACGAACCACGGCTGGCCGTCGATCTCTATGATGCGGATGGAGGAGCCGTTGAAGTCGAAGAGGCTGCCACAGGGCATGGTCTAGTGGCAGTCCGTGATGTGCGGCCACGGGCGTGCCATAAGAGTGGTATTTACTTTTTGGCAGCCTGCGTGCCACAAGGTCTTAAATGGCAGTGGCAGAAGGATGCGGCAAAATGAAGATCGGTTACGCTCGGACCTCGACCCTCGACCAGGCTGCAGGGTTGGACGCCCAGCGCCGGGATCTCCGGAAGGCAGGCTGTGAGAAGCTCTTTGAGGAGCAGGTCTCTTCCGTGGACAAGACGAAGCGGGTGAAGTTGGCCGATGCGCTGGAGTTCTGCCGGGACGGGGATACGCTTGTGGTCACAAAGCTCGACCGCTTGGCCAGATCGACGCAACACCTCCTCGGCATTGTCGAGGGGCTGGAAGCGAAGGGGGTGGGGCTGGAGATCCTCGACATGGGGATCGACACCAGCAACGCCACAGGCAAGCTCATGCTCACCATGCTGGGCGGGATCGCAGAGTTTGAACGTCGCATCATGCTGGAGCGGCAGCGCGAGGGCATCGCCAAGGCCAAGGCCGAGGGGAAGTACAAGGGGCGGCAGCCTACAGCACGGGCCAAGGCCGAGGAGATGCGCCGTCTGGACGAGGAGGGGCGCACCCGGAAGGAGATTGCCGAGGAGTTGGGGGTTTCAGTGCGCAGTGTGTACCGCGTCCTGCAGAGATAGGGCGATTGGCCCTAGCTGTTTCATCGGCGCGGCAGGTGACTCCCACACAACGCATGGCGGTTGAACCAGAGACCAAACAAGGTATCGTGAAAAGGGAGTATTCCTTTTCGCAGCAAGAGCCATGCTTCAAGATTTCAATGATGATGACACCCTTCGACCGTATTTCACAGGCGACGAGCCAATCATTCAAGTTATCGGGGTAGTCATAGCAATTGTGATAGGCTTGAAGGTCTTGGAGTCGATGGTCTCTGATTGGAGAGAATTTGGAATTGGCAAAGGCATCATGGTTTGGGTGTTTCAAATTTCGCTGCTGCCAGTGATCGTCTTGTCAGTGATAATCTTCCGGTACTGGGGAATCCTCATTGGTTTGGCTTGGCTATTTGTGTCATCCCAGGTGGAGGACTGGGCGCGACGTAAGAAAGAAACGAACGCACCCAAGTAGTTGGCGTCCATGTGGTGCAAGAGCTTCAGTGACGAGAAAGTCAAAAGGACGCAGCGTGCTGAACGGCGAAAGCTGAGAGCGCTGTTGTAGGTCCTCGGGGAAGGGAGTGCAGCCATTTGGCGCCTGAAATCGCCTTGTCCCGCTCCGCTGGCTGCCGCTAGTGTGCGTCAGCAGGAGTGGTGACCATGTACGAGAACGCGTTCAACAGTATCGAGAAGGACCTCCGGGCCGAAGAGGGCATCGCCAACGAGCTGGACTACGTCGAGCAGACCTCTTGGGTCCTCTTCCTCAAGTACCTCCACGACCTTGAGGTCGAGCGGCAGGACCGGGCCGAACTCGACGGCAAGGACTATGAGCCGATCATCGGAGGCGAGTACCGCTGGGACAACTGGGCCGCGCCCAAGAAGGACGGCGAGTTCGACCACAACGCAGCGCTGATCGGCGACGACCTGATCGACTTCGTGGACCGCAAGCTCTTCCCCTACCTCGGCTCCTTCCGCCAGACCGCCACAGGGCCGCGCACCATCGAATACAAGATCGGCGAGGTCTTCACCGAACTCCGCAACAAGTTCCGCTCGGGCTACGTCCTGCGCGACGTGCTGGAGATCGTGGACGGTCTTAGCTTCAACACAGAGGCCCAGCGCCACGAACTGTCCTCGCTCTACGAGACCCGCATCCGCCGCATGGGCAACGCGGGCCGCAACGGGGGCGAGTACTACACGCCGCGCCCGCTCATCCGTGCCATGATCAAGGTAACCGACCCCAAGATCGGCGAGACGGTCTACGACGGCGCTGTCGGCTCCGCTGGCTTCCTCTGCGAGGCCTACGAGTACATGCGCAGGCCGGACCTCAGCGGCTCCCAGTACGAGACGCTGCAGCGCGACACCTTCTTCGGGCAGGAGAAGAAGTCGCTCGCCTACATCATCGGGATCATGAACATGGTCCTGCACGGCATCGAGGCCCCCAACATCGTCCACACAAACTCGCTCAACGAGAACGTGATGGACTACCAGGAGAAGGACCGCTTCGACGTCATCCTCGCCAATCCGCCTTTTGGCGGCGGGGAGCGGCGCGAGGTGCAGCAGAACTTCCCGATCCGCACGGGTGAGACCGCCTACCTCTTCCTACAGCACTTCATCCGCAGGCTGAAGGCCGGGGGCCGTGCGGCGGTGGTCATCAAGAACACCTTCCTCAGCAACACCGACAACGCCTCCGTGGCGCTGCGCAAGGAACTGCTGGAGAGCTGCCAGTTACACACCATCCTCGACTGTCCCCAAGGCACCTTCCAAGGCGCCGGGGTCAAGACAGTGGTGCTGTTCTTCGAGAAGGGCGCACCGACGCGCGAGACCTGGGTCTATCAGCTCAATCCGGGGCGGACGTTGGGCAAGACCAACCCGCTGAGCGACGACGATCTGGCCGAGTTCGTGGAACTGTCCAAGACCAAAGCCGAGGGGGCGAAGAGTTGGCGGGTGGCCCGTGCCGATCTGGACGAGGAGACCTTGGACCTCTCCGTGAAGAACCCCAACGCGCCCGAGGAAGCGCCCCTGCGCTCGCCGGAGGAGATCATCGCCGACATGCTGGCGCGGGATGCCGAGACCGCGCAGATACTCGAAGACATCCGGGGGATGCTGTGAGGGACGCTGCTCACAGTGCGTGGCCTGTGTGTCGCTTGCAGGAAGTGACCACCAAGATCGGGAGTGGCGCAACTCCGAAAGGCGGTAGAGACTCTTACAAGGCAGAGGGGCTTTCTCTGATCCGAAGCCTCAACGTTCACGACCTGGATTTCCGCTACGAACAACTGGCAAAGATCGACGATGAACAGGCCGCAGCACTCTCAAACGTGGAGGTTCAACCCGACGACGTCTTGCTCAACATCACGGGCGCATCCATTGCCCGTTGCTGTGTCGTGCCCAACGAAGTCCTGCCCGCCAGGGTAAACCAACATGTTTCCATCATCAGGCCGATCCCTGAGGTTCTGAACAGCCGCTTTCTGGCTCTCCTCCTTGTTTCAGGAGACATGAAGGACAAGTTGTTGGGCATCGGAGACAAGGCAGGTGCAACACGTCAGGCTCTGACGAAGGCACAGCTTCAAGATTTCTCAATCTCCCTCCCGCCTCTCGAAGAACAACGGCGGATCGTTGCGGTTCTGGACGAGGCCTTCGAGGGTCTGGCAAGCGCCCGCGCCCACGCCGAAGTCAACCTCCACAACGCGCGGGAGTTGTTCGACACCCTTGTAGACGAGGTTTTCGTTGACGACGACATCACTCCAACTCCGCTGGCTGGACTGGTTAGTGACGACTGCACCTTGTCTTATGGGATTGTCCAGCCGGGGGGCGATGTTGAACACGGACTACCTATCGTGAGGCCCACGGACTTCGGCCCTCGCGAGATCTTTTTGGAAGGCTTGAAGCGCATTGATCCTGCGAAGGCAGCCGGATACGCACGAACGGAATTGCAGGGTGGCGAGTTGCTTCTCTGTGTCCGAGGGACGACTGGCTCAATTGGGCTTGCGTCAGAGGAGTTGGCTGGAGCAAATGTAACCCGAGGCATTGTGCCGGTGCGGTTCGACCCTCGGAAGATACTTCCAGGCTTCGGCTACTTCCAGTTCCGATCACGCTTTGTTCAAGAACAGATAGCCGCCGGAACCTACGGTGCAGCCCTTATGCAGATCAACATCCGCGACCTTCGGAAGCTACAGCTGTATGCGCCGCCAGTGGATCGGCAGGAAAAAGCTCTTGCGCGGCTGCGCCAGACTGAAGAGCTGTGCCTGCAGTTGGAGCTAGCGCAATCCGCGAACCTGCAGGACCTCGACGATCTCCGCCAATCCCTCCTCCAGAAAGCCTTCGCGGGCGAGCTGACCTAGAAGAAGGATTCCGGCCATGACGAGTAAAGCCGCAAAGACAAAGCGGAAGGCTGCACTGTAAGCGGTGCGCCGATCACACGGTCGGGGCATAGTTCCAGGGCAAGAGGTCGTCGATCCGGGATTGCTTATGTCCGTTGACAATGGCTTGGAGAGTGGCTGTCAGCCAGGCGTGGGGATCGATGG
>NZ_JAANYX010000002.1:0-188534 GCF_012274245.1 Mameliella sp. LZ-28
TGGGCCGCCCCGAGATGGTGCCGGGCGACTGGATCAAGCCGGGCGCCACGGTGATCGACGTGGGCATCAACCGCATCGACGCGCCGGAAAAGGGCGAAGGCAAAACCCGCCTCGTGGGCGACGCGCACTACGAGAGCTGCGCCGCGGTTGCGGGTGCGATCACACCGGTGCCCGGCGGCGTCGGCCCGATGACCATCGCCTGCCTGCTGGCCAACACGCTGACCGCCTGCTGCCGCGCCAACGGACTGGCAGAGCCGGAGGGGCTGACCGCTTGAGGGTCACCCCCAGACCAAAATAGGCGCGCCCCACCGGGGCGCGTTTTTGTTTCAGCTGATACCCTCGTGGACGGGCGCGGGCCTTCCTCTGGCCATTCCGACCGGGGACCGGCATGGTGCCCCCCAAGAAGGGGAGGACAAGAACCATGCGCATTCTGTTTACCGGAGGGTCCGGCAAGGCCGGGCGTCACGTCGTTGCCTACCTGCTGGACCAGGGGCACCGGGTGCTGAACGTTGACCGTGTCCCGCTGGACCTGGAAGGCGTCGACAACCGCATCGCCGACATCACAGACGCCGGCCAGGTCTATGACGTCATGAGCAGCCTCGCGGGCCTCGACGAGCTGGAGCCGGGAACCGGCGTGCCGAGGTTCGATGCCGTCGTGCATTTCGCGGCGATCCCGCGCATCCTCGTGACTTCGGACAACGAGTGTTACCGGGTCAACACGCTGGGCACCTACAATATCATCGACGCGGCGGTGAAATTCGGCATCCGCAAGATTGTCTTTGCCTCGTCCGAGACCACCTATGGCGTCTGTTTCGCCGATGGCGAGCGCAAGCCGGACTACCTGCCCGTCGACGAGACCCATCCCACCGTGCCCGAGGACAGCTACGCCATGTCCAAGGTCGTCAACGAGGTCACCGCGCGCAGCTTTCAGGCGCGCAGCGGGTGCGACATCTACGGGCTGCGGATCAACAACGTGATCGAGCCGCATGAATACGCACAGGACTTTCCGGCCTACATGCAGGACCCGGCCCTGCGGCGGCGCAACATCTTTGCCTATATCGACGCGCGCGATCTGGGGCAGATGGTCGACCGGTGCCTGGCGACCGACGGGTTGGGCTACGAGGTCTTCAACGTGTCGAACGACGACCATTCGGTCGGGCTGAGCACGTCTGAACTGATCGAGAGGTTCTACGAGGGCGTGCCGGTCAAGGGCACGTTGGGCGAGACCGAGACGCTGTACAGCAACCGCAAGGCCAAGGAAATGCTGGGCTACCAGCCGCGCCACAGCTGGCGCGATGTGCTGGGGTAAGGTTTAGTCCTGCCTGAGCGGGACACGGACCATCGTCCCGGTCAGCCGGGCGATATGGCGTTCCCCGGTTCCGGTGAAGGCATAGACATCGGCCTGCGTGACCAGCATCCGCTTGCCCGGCTTGATGACGCTGCCGCGGGCAACGAGGCGATCCCCGACGCCGGGAGCAAGATAGTGGATCGCCATTTCGGACGTGACAACGTCGCTTTCCGCGTCGAGCAGGGTGACGGCGGCGTAGCCGGCGGCGCTGTCGCCGATGGCAAAGGGCAGGGCGCCGTGGGCATAGCCCTGTTGCTGCGACACCTCGGGCCGGATCGGCACTTCGATCTCGATTTCGCCGGGGGCGACGCGGGTCAACGACGCGCCAAGTGTGACAAGCATGCCCTGGCGGTTGAAACTGGTGCGGATGCGCGTGTCTAGGTCCATGTTGCGACTTGGCCATGCCGCGCGGGCAAGGGCAAGAGGGATCAGCCTGCCCTTGCGCGACGGGGCATCGGAATGGCCACGGGACGCGGACCCGTCAGGATGGCCTGGGCCGACGGGTCCATCAGGTCGGAGAGGACGGGAGCATCGCAGTGCAGCCCGCCGGTGTAGGCCCCATAGGCGGGCAGGATCAGGCGCGTTTCGTCGACCAGAAAACAGGGGCGGGTCACGCTGCGCCCCCTGAGGGACAATCGCGCCTTGGGATGATAGTGGCCCGAAACCTCTGCCCGGCCATCCGGGGTGGCGATATGGCGAAATGTCAGCCCACCCTCAGTGTGTTCGGCACGATGCGCACCGTTCAGCGTCACGGGGGCAGGATCGTGGTTGCCCGCGATCCAGATCCACTCTCGCCCGGCTTGCAGGCGTGTGATCCACAGCAGGTCCTCTTGCGGCAGCGCGGCCTCTATGCCCGGCGCGTCGAAACTGTCGCCCAGGCAGATGACCCGCTGGGTCTTGGTGGCGGCAAGATCATCGTCCAGACGTTGCAGGGTTTCCCGCGTCTCGTAGGGCGGAAGCTGCGCGCCCCCCACGGCGGAAAGCCGCGCGGATTTGCCGAGATGCAGGTCAGAGACCACCAGTATCCCGGCCTCGGGCCAGTGCAGTGCCCCGGACGGGAGGGCCTGCAGGGTGACGCCATGAAAAGAGAACCCGTGCGTGTTCATGTCTTGTTCTTGACACGCCGGGGCGGTGTCCGCAAGCGGGTGCAAGGCTCAGGCGGCCTTGCGGTCTTCCTCGGCTGTTGTCGCGGCGTTGCGTGCCTTGCGGGCGGCCTTTTCGGCACGTACATCGGCGGCCCATAGGTCCAGCAGGTCCTGCGCGTCCGCCTGCCATTCGTCGAGTGTGGGCGTTTCTGTCCGGACAAAGCGGGCCGGGCGCCGGTCTGCGAGCGTCGGCAGGATGAAGGCCAGGGTAAGGATAAGGGCAACCGTCACGACCGCGCCGCCAACCCAGGCTGTCGCCAGAACCCACGCCCAGTGCAGCCCGGCCACCTGTGCGGCGATGCCCATTCCCGTGATGCAAAGGATGTTCAGAACGAGGATCGAGAAGACGTTGAGAACGGCAGGAGTGTCATCGTGAAGCTGGTCGGGATCGAAATGGACAGACATTGTTCGGGGCTTTCGTTGTAAGGGGGGCAGCTTTCTGTCTGCCATGACCTGCACCGGGGCAAGCCGCCGTTTTGGCCCTGCGAACGGTATAAGGGATCGCGCTGGCCGGATCACGCGGACGCTTGGGTGGTTCGGTGCGAAATCGGAGAGGAGGCCTATCCGTTGGGATAGGGCTACCAGGGCACCCGCCATGCCGGCTTGGTTTCGACCTGCGCCAAGCCGCTTTCGTCCAGAAGGCGGCTGATTTCCTCTTCCATCAGCCGTTCGTCCGCCAACCCGTTGACTGGCACCCGCCCGGGTTCAAGAAAGAGCGGCGCGGCCAACGGGGTGACTCGGGACAGGCGCAGGTGATCGATGTGGTCGCCGACGCGTTCGCACATCTCGCGGATGCGGGCGAAATCCACCAGCCCGCGCATCGCCTCCTCGCGGGTGATCTGCATCAAGAGGTGCTCGGGGTCGTATTTCAGCAAGGTGTCGTACAGGATGTCCGAGGACATGGTGGCCTGCCGCCCGGTCTTGCGCTGACCGCCGACCTGCCGCTCGATCAGCCCGGCGATGGTGGCAGAGGCGCGGAAGGTGCGTTTCATCACTGCGTTGCCCGCAAGCCAAGTGTCGAGGCCGTTTTCCAGCGCCTGCAGATCGAACAGCGGCACCGGATCGGTCACCGCGTCCAGCCCCCAGATCAGCGTGGCGTAATCCGTGCTGACGAAACCCATCGGTGCCAGCCCCATCTCCTCCATCCGTTTCGTCAGCAAGAGACCCAGCGTCTGCTGCGCATTGCGCCCGGCAAAGCCGTAGACCACCAGTTGCTGCCGCCCGTCGTGGGGGAAGCTCTCGACCAGCAGGCGGCCCGGTTCGGGCAGCCGTGAAACCTCGCGCTGCAGGTGCAGCCAGTCGCGGGTGTGGGGTGGCAGGTCGGGCCAGTCCTCTGCCCGGAACATCCGCAGGATACGGTCCGAAAGCTGCGTTGAGGTCGAGAATTTCGTGCCCATGAAAGTGGCGATCTTGGGCTTGCGTCCCGGATCGCGCGTCACCTCGACCACCAGTTCGCGCAGCCCCTCGTAGCGCACGATCTGGCCGCCGATCAGGAAGGTGTCGCCCTTGGTCAGCGAGGCGGCAAAGCCTTCCTCGACCTCGCCCAGCGGCGCGCCGCCGCGCCCGCGCCATTTGACCTTGAGAGTGTCGGTGTCCTGGATCGTGCCGATGTTCTGGCGGATGCGGGTGGCGGAGCGCGGGTCGCGCAGCTGCCAACGCCCGTCCGCGCGCTGTTGCAGGCGCTGCCACTGGTCATAGGCGCGCAGCGCGTAGCCGCCGGTGGCGCAGAAATCGAGACAGGCATCGAATTGCGCCCGGGTCAGCCCGGCGTAGGCGCCCGCGCCGCGCATTTCCCGATACAGGGCGTCGGCCTCGAACGGGCCAGAGGCGGCGGCGATCAGGATATGCTGGCAGAGCACATCGCGCGGCCCCGGCCCGCGCGGCTCGCCGTCCAGATCATGCGCCTTGACCGCCTCCAGCGCGGCCAAGCATTCGACCACCTCAAAGCGGTTGGCGGGCACCAGGATCGCCTTGGACGGCGCGTTGTAGCGGTGATTGGCGCGGCCGATCCGCTGGACCAGCCGCTTGACGTTCTTCGGCGCGCCGACCTGGATCACCAGGTCCACGTCCCCCCAGTCGATGCCCAGGTCCAGCGAGCCGGTGCAGACGATGGCGCGCAACTGGCCCGCGACCATTGCCGCCTCGACCTTTTCCCGCTGGCCGCGGTCGAGCGAGCCGTGGTGGATGCCGATGGGCAGCGCATCCTCGTTCGCCAACCAGAGATTGTGGAAATAGATCTCGGCCTGTGCGCGGGTGTTGTGAAAGATCAGCGTGGTCTTGTGGCGTTTGACTTCTTCCAGCACGGCCGGGATGGAGTAGGCAGCGCCGCCCCCGGCCCAGGGCGGGGCTTGGTCCGTGACCAGCATCGAGATGTCCGGGTCCGGGCCGGGATCGGCCTGCAGGATATCGCAGGGCTGATCGCCGTGGGCCATGAGCCGCGCGATGGCCTGCGGGTCCTCGACCGTGGCCGACAGGCCCACGCGGCGCAGGCCGGGGCAGAGCGCCTGCAACCGCGCCAGCGCCAGCATGAGCTGATCGCCGCGCTTGGATTCGCTCAGCGCGTGGATCTCGTCGACGATGACCCTTTGGAGGCCCGCGAACATGCGCGGCGCATCCTCGTAAGAGGTCAGCAGGGCGAGGCTTTCAGGTGTGGTCAGCAGGATATGCGGCGGGTCGGCGCGCTGGCGTTTCTTGCGGCTGGCGGGCGTGTCGCCGGTGCGGTCCTCGACCCGGATCGGCAGGCCCGCCTCCTCGATCGGGATCAGCAGGTTGCGCCGGATGTCGGCGGCCAGCGCCTTGAGCGGCGAGATGTAGAGCGTGTGCAGGCCGTCGTGCGGGCTCTCGGCCAGTTCTGAAAGCGTCGGCAGGAACCCGGCCAGCGTCTTGCCGCCGCCGGTGGGCGCGATCAATAGTAGCGCAGGGCCGGCGGCACGGTCCAGCATGGCGCGCTGGTGTGGATGGACCTGCCAACCACGCGAGTCGAACCAGCTTTGCAGACTGTCGGGAAGCCTTGTCATGGTCGAGAGATAACCCGCTCCATCGGAAAGCAACAGCGGGCCGACCGGCGGTTGCGACTCCTCTTTCCTTTCGCGGCGTGCTCGGCTTGACTGCGCGCGGGGAGGATCACCATGCTGAACGGCATTCGCATCATCGAGTTCGAGGCGCTGGGGCCGGGACCCTTTTCCGCAATGCACTTGGCGGACCTTGGCGCCGAGGTCATCCTGGTGCAGCGCAAGGGTGGCGAAACCAATCCTGCCAAGGGTGCCAGCCGTCTGTTGGACAGGGGCAAGAGGTCCATCGCGCTGGACCTCAAGGATGACGGAGATCTTGGCATTGCCCGCGCGCTGATCCGATCCGCCGACGGGCTGATCGAGGGGATGCGCCCGGGGGTGATGGAGCGGCTGGGGCTGGGCCCGGAGGCGGCGCAGTCGCTCAATCCGCGTCTGGTCTACGGACGGATGACGGGCTGGGGGCAGGATGGGCCGCGCGCGACGCTTGCCGGGCACGACCTGAACTATTTGGGCCTGTCCGGCGCCCTGTTCTACGCCGGGTTGCCGGGACAGGTGCCGGGCGTGCCGCCGACGATGCTGGGCGATATCGGCGCCGGCGCGCTTTACCTGACCGTGGGGATGCTGGCGGGGCTGTTGCAGGCGCGGGAGACAGGGCAGGGGACGGTTGTCGACGCGGCCATCGTGGACGGGGCGCAGCACATGATGGCGCTCTTGCGGTCGATGGGGCCGGGGTTCGACACGGGCGCGCGGGGACGGTCATTGCTGGACGGGCCGCATTGGTCGCGCTGCTATGCTTGTTCCTGTGGTGGCCATGTGGCTCTGCAATGCCTGGAGCCGAAATTCTACGCCTTGTTCCTGGACCGGATGGGACTGGCGGAGGATCCGGATTTCGCGGACCAGTTCGATCCCGACCGTTGGCCGGTGCAGGGGGCGCGGCTGGAACGGATCTTTGCCGCCCAGCCGCGCGATCATTGGGCGGCTTTGTTCGAGGACAGCGATGCCTGCCTTGCCCCGGTCCTGACCCCGGACGAGGCGGCCTGTGATCCGCACATGACGGCGCGCGGGCATGGGCCGGGCAGCGCCTTGCCGGCGCCGCGTTTCGATGGCGGGGCGCGGGCGACCAGACCGGCGCCGGACCCGGGGCAGGACAGAGTGGCGATCTTGGATGAGCTGAGGGAAAGGGGCCTGTTGTGAACGAAGCCGAGACATTCGCGGACCTGTTGAAGGCGCGCTATTCCTGCCGGGCCTACCGGCCCGACCCGGTCCCGCAGGAGGTGATCGAAAGCGCCCTGCGGGATGCGCAGCAGGTGCCAAGCTGGAACAACGTCCAGCCCTGGCAGGTGATCGCCCTCACGGCGCCGGAAACCGCTGCATTCGCCAAGGCCTTCTATGCCCATGTGGAAACCGGGGAGCGGCAAAGCGACATCCCCTTTCCGTTGCGTTACGAGGGCATCTACCAGGAAAGGCGGCGCACCTGTGGCTGGCAACTGTATGGCGCGTTGGGCATCCAGAAAGGTGACCGCGCGGCCTCGGGCAGGCAAATGCGCGAGAATTTCCGCCTCTTCGGGGCGCCGCACTGCCTGTTGATCACCGCGCCGAAGGACCTTGGCACCTATGGGGTGCTGGATTGCGGGGCCTATGTCACGGCTGTCATGCTGGCATTTCAGGCGCGCGGGCTGGCCAGTATCGCGATGGCGGCGGTGGCCAGTTTCTCGCCCTTCGTGCGCGACCGCTACGACATCGCCGAGGATCGTGACCTTGTTTGCGCCATCGCCTTTGGCCATGCCGATCCGGATCATCCCGCCAATTCCTACCGCACCGACCGCGCAGACCTGTCCGAAGTCGTGGACTGGCGTTGAACGCGAAAGCAGGGGGCAGGCCATGCGCAGCAGCAAGACGATCCACGTGATCTCGGCCCATGCCGAGGGCGAGGTGGGCGACGTGATCGTTGGCGGTGTCGCGCCGCCGCCGGGAGAGACGCTCTGGGAACAAAGCCGCTGGATCGCGCGGGACGGTGGCTTGCGGGATTTTGTCCTGAACGAGCCGCGCGGCGGCGTGTTCCGGCATGTCAACCTGCTGGTCCCGCCGAAACATCCGGACGCGGATGCGGCCTTCATCATCATGGAACCGGAGGACACGCCACCGATGTCGGGGTCGAACTCGATCTGCGTGGCGACGGTTCTGCTGGATGGGGGCATCCTGCCGATAGAGGAGCCGGTGACGGAATTCACGCTGGAGGCACCGGGCGGGCTGGTTCGGGTGCGCGCCGAATGCCGGGACGGCAAGGCACAGCGTATCTTTGTCCGCAACCTTCCCAGTTTCGCACAGAAACTGGGTGTGCCGCTGGAGGTCGAAGGGCTGGGCAGGCTGACCGTGGACACGGCATTCGGCGGCGACAGTTTCGTCATCGTCGATGCGCGTGCGCTGGGCCTGGACCTCGTGCCAGACGAAGCGCATGAGATCGCCCGAACCGGCGCGCGGATCGCCCGGGCGGCCACCGCGCAGCTGGGCTTTCACCATCCAACCAACCCTGACTGGCGGCATATTTCGTTCTGTCTCTTTGCAGGGCCGCTGGACCGCGGGTCCGAAGGTTTGCGTGCAAGGTCGGCGGTGGCGATCCAGCCGGGCAAGGTGGATCGGTCGCCCACGGGCACGGCGCTGTCCGCCCGCATGGCGGTCCTGCACGCGAGGGGAGAGATGGCCGAAGGCGAGACATTGACCGCGACCTCGCTGATCGGCTCGGCTTTCTCGGGACGCATTGTCGGGACGACCAGGGTGGGCGATCTGCCCGCCGTTTTGCCGGAAATCAGCGGGCGCGGCTGGATCACCGGCATTCATCAGCACATGCTGGACCCGGATGATCCCTGGCCGCGCGGCTATCGTCTCAGCGATACCTGGGGCGCGCGCTAGGAGGCTTCCTCCAGCCGGTCCGTCGCCGGGGGCGGCGTCGGGCTGAGGGCAGACAGACGGGCATAAAGCTCTGCATCCATCTGGTAGGTCATGCCCGCCAGCGAAGGCTGCAACTGCGCCGCGTTGCGGGCGGAGAGGATCGGCGCCGGGCCGGACGGATGGGCGGCCACCCAGGCCACGGCAAGCGTGGCAGCTTCGGTTCCCAGTTCGCTGGCGATCTCGGCCAGCGCCTCGGCCGCCTGGTGCATCTCGGGGCGGGCATAGCGGTTCGCGTATCGGTCGTCCTCTGTCAGGCGACCTTCGCCGCCGCGTGCATACTTGCCGGTCAGCAAGCCACCGCCCAGCGGCGAATAGGGCACCGGCAGGATGTCTTCCGAGGCGCACATGGGCAGGATTTCCACCTCGGCCTGGCGTTTCACCAGGTTGTACATGGGTTGCAGCACGTCGATCCGGGTGCCGAAACGGGCCGCCACTCCCTGCGCCTTCATCACCTGCCAGGCGGCATAGTTGGACACGCCGATGTACCGAATTGTCCCAGCCTGCTGCAATTCGGCGAGCGTCTCGAAACTCTCTTCCAGCGGCGTATCGCCGTCCCAGCGATGCAGGTAGTAGAGGTCGATCACCTCCATGTTCAGGCGCTTGCGGCTTTCGTCCAGAGAGGTCCGGATGTTGTCACGGCTGGCGCCGCCGGGGAAATTCGCCTTGGTCGCGATGAACAGATCCTTGCGCGCCGCGGCGGCGAACTGGCCCAGAAGGCGCTCTGAGGCGCCATCGGTATAGACGTGGGCGGTGTCGAAATGGGCGATGCCCGCGGCGCGGCAGGCGTCGAACATGGCGCGGCTGTCAGCCTCGGTGGCGCGGCCCCCGAACTGCATGCAGCCAAAGGCAAAGCGGGCGGGTGTGTCACCCGAAAGTGTGGTCAGTGTCATGGCATCAACCTGCCACGCGGTGCGCCAAAGTCAAAGCAGCTTTGGCAGATCATGATGTGCCCACCGCTTCGCATGTGACCTGGGGCACAGGTCGCAACCTACGCTGGCTCGACAGACTCTCGGGGGCCTGCCATGCTGTCAGGAAAAGGAGCCGCCCATGCGCCTGCTGCCCCGACTGGCCGGCGCGGCCTGTCTGGCCGCCGCCACCTCCGCGCCACTGGCGACGGGCGCCGGGGAAAGCTGCACCGAGGATGCGATGATCGTCTTCGACGGGTCCGGCAGCATGGCAGAGATCGGCTACAACGCGATCGGCGTGCCCCGCATCTCCGAGGCCCGCATGGCGATGCGCCGGGTGATCCCCTCTGTCGCGGCGGCGCGACGGCTGGGCCTGGTGATCTACGGCCCCGCCGGAGACCGGACCTGCGCCAACACCGACCTGCGCTTTCCGCCGCAATGGCAGGCCGGGCCGCGGATCCTGGCGGATGTCGATGCGTTGCGGCCCGCTGGGGGCACCTCGCTGACCGAAAGCGTCCGGCGCGCGGCAGAGACGCTGGACTACCTCAATCGCCCCGGGACCGTGGTTCTGGTGACGGATGGCAAGGAAACCTGCGGCGGTGCGCCCTGCAGTCTTGCCGCCGAGATCGCCGCGATGGCGCCGGAACTGACGGTGCATGTGATCGGCTTCAAGGTGCGCGGCGATCATTTCGACTGGTCCAATCCGAACGATCAGATGGCCACCACCGTGGCCCGCTGCCTGGCCGACCGAACCGGCGGGCGCTATGTCCGTGCCGAAACGGTTGACGAATTGATCGGGGCGCTGCGGGTGACGTTGGGCTGCAACGTGATGGGCGCGCTTCCGACCGAGCGGCGGCGCCTGCGTTAGTCCGGCCTGCGGTCGGGTTAACCGCCTTTGACAGGAATCAGGACACCGCGCAGTCTGTCCTCATTATGCCGGAGCGGCACTTGGCCGCTGCCGATATATTGGAGGACAAATCGTGTTCAGGAAATTTTCCATCATGGCGCTTGCCGCCAGTTTCGCGTTTTGCGGTGCGGCGCCAATTTCGGCGCAGGACGCCGGGTTCGAAATCATCGGCGCCGCCGATACGATCGAGGTGAAGGCCAAGCAGGCGGTGACGCTTGCCTTTGACGATGCCTATGCCGAATTGTCGATCGGCGACCCCGAGATCGCGGATATCAGCTCTCTCAGCGGGACCCTGGTCTATCTTCTGGGCAAGGAGGTTGGAGAGACCACACTGACGGTGATCCGTGACCGCGACAGCCTGGACCTGACGCATATGGCAGTGGTGGTCTACCGCGACATCGCGCCGATGCAGGGCTTTCTGGAAAAGGCCGGGGGCGACGTGACACTGGAACGTGCGGGCGTTGTGGTGACCGCCTCTGGTTGCGTTGCAGGCGACCGCCAGCGGCAGGCCCTGGAAGGCGTTATGACCCAGCTCAAGTCCTGGGGCTATGTCGCGCTGGCCGACGTGGGGGGCTGCTGACCCCTCGGCCGGCGCATTCCGGATGAAACGAAGGCCCCAAAGGGGGCCTTCGTTCCGTCATCGGTTTACTGCGGGATGTCGGCGTTGATGCCTTCGACGTAGAAATCCATCCCCAGCAGGGTGCCGTCATCGGCCACTTCGCCCTCTGCCAGCCAGACAGAGCCGTCGGCCTTGTTGATCGGTCCGGTGAACGGGTGGTAGTCGCCCGCCGCGATGGCGGCCTTGAGGTCCAGCGCCTCGGCTTTGACCTCTGCGGGGACCGCGTCGGTGATCTCGCCGATGCCGACCATGCCCGGGCCGATACCGTCCCAGGTGTCTTCGCTGGTCCAGCTGCCGTCCATGACCGCCTGCACGCGGTCGATGTAGTAAGGCGCCCAGTTGTCGATGATCGAGGAGACGCGCGGGGTGGGCGCGTATTCGATCATGTCCGAGGCCTGGCCGAAGGTGATGACATTGCCGGCCTCTGCCGCCGCCGCCTGCGGCGCGGTCGAGTCGGTATGCTGCAGGATCACGTCGGCGCCGTTCTCGATCAGGGCGCGGGCGGCATCCGCCTCTTTCGCCGGATCGAACCAGGTGTAGGCCCAGATGATCGAGAATTCGACGTCCGGGTTCACCTTTTTGGCGTGGATATAGGCCGCGTTGATGCCGCGGATGACCTCGGGGATCGGGTAGGAGGCGATGTAGCCGATCTTGTTGGTCTTGGTCATCGACCCGGCGATATGGCCCTGGATGGCGCGGCCTTCGTAGAAACGGGCCGAGTAGACGCTGACGTTGTCTGCGCGCTTGTATCCGGTGGCGTGTTCGAACTTCACGTTCGGGAATTTCTCCGCCACGGCGATGGTCGGGTCCATGTAGCCGAAGGACGTGGTAAAGATGATGTCTGCACCCGACAGGGCCATCTGCGTGATGGCGCGTTCGGCATCGGCGCCTTCGGGCACGCTTTCCTGGTAGATGGTCTTCACCTTGTCGCCAAAGTGCTCCTCGACCGCAAGGCGCCCCTTGTTGTGTTCGTAGGTCCAGCCGCCATCGCCCACCGGGCCGACGTAGATGAAGCCCGCGGTGACGTCCTGGGCCGCGGCGGCAGAGCCGAAGCCAAGCGTCAGCGCGAGGGCTGCGGTGGAGAGAAGGGTTCTTCTGTGCATTGTGGTCCCCTGTTGGTTGGTTCTGTGCCTCAGCTCGAGGCGTGGAAAGGCCGGCCCAGCGAGGCGGGCGCGGCATGCGCGCCGCGGGCCGAGATGATCACGAGCACGAGGATCGTGACAAGATAGGGCGAGGCCGACAAGAGCGCGACCGGCACGGCGGCGCCCGCCGCCTGCAGGTTCAGTTGCAGCACCGTGACCCCGCCGAACAGATAGGCCCCGATGGCCACGCGGCCTGGTCGCCACGAGGCGAAGACGACGATGGCCAGGGCGATCCAACCGGCGCCGGCGGTCATGCCCTCGGTCCATTGCGGGACGCGCACCAGGCTGAGGTATGCGCCGCCGAGGCCCGCACAGGCGCCGCCGAATAGGATCGCCATGAGGCGGATAATGACGACCTTGTAGCCAAGCGCATGGGCGCTGTCGTGGCTTTCGCCGACCGCACGCAGGATCAGCCCGGCGCGGGTGTGTTTCAGGAAGGCCCAGACCGCGACAACCAGCGCGAGGCTGAAATAGACCATCAGGTCATGGCTGAAGAGCATCCGCCCCACCACCGGCAGGTCCGACAGCAGAGGGATGTCCAGCTTGGGCAGGGTCGGGCTTTTCATACCCTCGTAGGGTTTCCCGATCAGGCTGGAAAGGCCAAGGCCCACCAGCGTCAGGCCCAGCCCGGTGGCAACCTGGTTCGAAAGCAGGAACTGCGTCAGCAGGCCAAATGAGAGCGCAAGCAGCGCCGAGGCCAGAGCCGCGGCGACGAACCCCAGCGCGGGAGAGGTGGAATTGACCGCCACGGCAAAGCCCACCACGGCGCCGGTGATCATCATCCCCTCGACGCCCAGGTTCAGCACGCCGGATTTCTCGACAACCATCTCGCCGATGGCGGCCAGCAGGATCGGTGTGGCCGAGACCATGATGGAGGCGACGAGAAGGATGGGATTGATGCTGCTCAGGTCCATCATGCCACCTCCCTCTTGCCGATGCGCAGGCGGAAATTGGTGAAGACATCCATTGCGAGCAGGAAGAACAGCAACATCCCCTGGAACAGCTGGATCGAGGCGCCGGGCAGGCCCAGCATCAGCTGCGCCAGCTCGCCACCGATATAGGTCAGCGCCATGAGCAGACCGGCCAGCAGGATGCCGATGGGATTGAGCCGCCCCAGGAAGGCCACGATGATCGCCGTGAACCCGTAGCCGGACCCAAAGTCGATCGAGACCTGGCCCGCGGGGCCGGTGACCTCGAACAACCCTGCCATGCCGGCCAGCGCGCCCGAGAGGCCAAGGCAGATCAGGATGATGCGCGCCGGGTTCACGCCGGAAAAGCGGGCCGCGCGCGGCGCTTCGCCGGTCAGCCGGATGTTGAAGCCCAGCATGTGCCGGGTCAGCAGGACATAGGCGCCGATCACCGCGATGAAGGCAAAGACCACGCCCCAGTGCATCCCGGTGTTGGCGATCAGGTCGCTGTTATGCGCCGCGTCCCATTGCTTGAAATTGCGCGACCCGGGGAAGCCACGCCCCTCGGGATTGCGCAAAAGGCCGGTTGAGACAGAGCCGAGGATGGTTTCCGCCACATAGACCAGCATCAGCGAGACGAGGATCTCGTTGGTGCCGAATTTCGTCTTCAGGATGGCCGGGATCATCGCCCAGGCCCAGCCGCCAAGCGCGCCGGCGACGATCATGATCGGGAAGATCAGGAAACTTTCGGAGGGGTAGAAGGCAAGACCGGCGGCAGCGCCACAGATGGCGCCCATGATGTACTGCCCTTCGGCGCCGATGTTCCAGATCCCGGCGCGAAAGCCGATGGAAAGCCCGATGGCGATCAGGATCAGCGGCCCCGCCTTGACCAGCAACTGCGGTCGCGTGAACCCGGCGAATTGCGCGTTGAACAGCGGATCCCAGAAGATCGTGCGGATCGCCTCGACCGGGTTGGCGCCGAGGAAGGCAAAAAGCACGCCGCCGACGAGCATGGTCAGCAGCACGGCCAGCACCGGCGTCAGGTAGGTCCAGAGTTGCGAAGGCTGGGGGCGTTTCTCAAGCCGGATCATGGGCGTGTCCCCCCTTGGCCAGCGGCCTCATTCGTCCACATGGGCCACCTCCATGTCATGGGCGCCGCCCATCATCAGGCCAATCTGCTCGATATCCAGGCTGGCGACCGGACGTGTGGGCGACAGCCGCCCCTCGTTCAGGGCGCCAAACCGGTCCGAGACCTCCATCAGCTCATCCAGGTCCTGGCTGATGACCACCACGGCGCCGCCCTTGGCGGCCAGGTCCAGGATCGACTGGCGGATAAAGGCCGCCGCCGCCGCGTCCACGCCCCATGTGGGCTGGTTCAGCACCAGTACGCGCGGGCCTTGCAGGATCTCGCGACCGACGACGAATTTCTGTAGGTTTCCCCCTGACAGCGCCCGTGCCGCCGTGCCTGGCCCCGGCGTGCGCACGTCGAAATGGCCGATCACCTCTTCGGCGAACTGCCGCGCCTTGCCCCAGGAGATGAAACCGTTCGTCAGCATTCCCTCGCGCCGCGCCGCCGTCAGAACGCCGTTCTCGACCAGGCTCATGTCGGGCGCAGCGGCGTGGCCCAGCCGTTCCTCGGGTCCCGACAGCACGCCAAGATCGCGGCGTGCGACGGGGCCGGCCCGGCTGATGTCCTTGCCTTCCAGGATGATGGACCCGGCGGGCGCCATGCGTTCGCCCGACAGCGCGGCCAGCAATTCGTCCTGCCCGTTGCCGGCGACCCCGCCGATGCCCAGTACCTCGCCCGCGCGGACCTCGAAGCTGACCTCGCGCAGGGGGGTGCCAAAGGCGCCGGGCGCGGGCAGGCTCAACTCGTTCACCGCCAGCAGCACCTCGCCGGTCTTGCCGCCCTTGGCCTCTGGGGTCGCGAAACTGGCGCCCACCATCATCTCGGCCAGTTGCCGGGCCGAAGTCTCCGCGGGGGTGCAGGTTGCCACCTTCTTGCCCAGTCGCAGGATCGTGGCGGTGTCGCAAAGCGCGCGGATTTCCTCCAGCTTGTGCGAGATATAGAGGATCGAGGTGCCTTCGGCCTTCAGCTTGCGCAGGGTCTCGAACAGGATCTCGACCTCCTGCGGGGTCAGGACGCTGGTCGGTTCGTCCATGATCAGCAGGCGCGGGTTCTGCAAAAGGCAGCGGATGATCTCCACTCGTTGCCGTTCGCCCGCCGACAGCGTGCCGACGGTACGCGTGGGGTCCAGCGGCAGCCCATAGGTCTCCGAGACCTCACGGATCTGGCGGGCAAGGTCGGACATGGGGGGCGGCGTTTCCATCCCCAGCGCCACGTTTTCCGCCACGTCCAGTGCGTCGAAGAGCGAGAAATGCTGGAACACCATCGCGATCCCGGCCTGCCGCGCCTCCGAGGGTTTCGACGGCTTGTACGGCGCCCCGTCCAGCAGCATCTGCCCCTTGTCCGGTGCATTCAGCCCATAGATCATCTTGACCAGCGTCGATTTTCCGGCGCCGTTCTCGCCCAACAGCGCGTGGATCTCGCCCCGCCCGATGTCAAAGGTGACGTCATCGTTGGCAATCACGCCCGGGTAGATCTTGGTCAGGCCCTGGAGGCTGAGGAGTGTGTCGGCCACGCGTGGTCCTTCTCTTGCTGCCAGTTGAGTAGCTGCGCCACCGTGCCGATGGCAATGGCCTGCGGATGTTTGCCAAGCGCTTTGTGCCCGATCGGACAGCAGATGGCGTCGATTTGGGCGGGCGCATGGCCAAGCACCTGCAATCGCTTGCGGAACCGTGCCCATTTCGTGTCCGACCCGATCAATCCGCAAAAGGCGAATCCGTGTGACAGGGCTGCGTGACACAGCGCCAGGTCGATCTCGTGGCTGTAGGTCAGGATCAGGTGGGCGGCGTTCCCGGGGGCGCGTGGCATGGCGCGCTCCGGCGCGGGGACGGGCAGGGCGGTGACGTCATCGGGGATCTCATCGGGGAACCGCTCCGGCCCGGTATCGACCCATGTCAGCGCCACGTCCGGCAAGGGCGCCAGAACCGAGACCAGTGCCCGGCCGACATGGCCCGCGCCCCAGATCCAGACCGGCAGGGCCGGGCGGCGGACCGCTTCCACCATCCAGCCTTGCAGGAGCTGTGGTTCGGGCGCTTCGCCCTTTGCCCGGGCCCGGTCGATCATCCGACGCACCGCCAGCGGCATCTCTCCGGCCCCGCGCGCGATCACCTCGCGCCCTTCGAGACCGGCCACCGCCAGCGCATCGTAATGCTCGGTCAGCAGCGTCACCGCCCCGCCGCAGCACTGGCCCAGCTCCGGCCCCAGGGGATGACGCGTCAGCCCTTCATGGCTCAGCGCGGACTGTGCAGCCATGAGTTCAAGCGCGCCGCCGCCGATGGTACCGAATTGGCCACCGTCCCAGACCAGCATGGCGGCCCCGACCTCGCGCGGGGCCGAGCCCGCAACCTCGGCCACCACGACCCGGGCGACACGCCCGTGCCGTTCGACCGCGCGGCAGAGAAGGGCGAAGTCGAAACTCATCCCTGCACCCGTGCAATAGCGGCCAGCACCCGTTCCGGTGTTGCAGGCGCGTCCAGAGCCGGATAGCCCGGCCCGCAGGCCGCCACGGCATCCGAAAGCGCCATCAGTGCCGAAATCCCCAGCATGAAAGGCGGCTCGCCCACCGCCTTGGAGCGATAGACCGTCTCCTCGCGGTTCTCACCCTCCCAGAGCGCCACGTTGAAAACCTCTGGCGCATCCGAACAGGCCGGGATCTTGTAGGTCGAGGGCGCATGGGTGCGCAGCCGCCCGTGGTCGTCCCAGACCAGCTCTTCGGTCGTCAGCCAGCCCGCGCCCTGGACAAAGCCGCCCTCGACCTGGCCGATGTCGATGGCGGGGTTCAGCGAGGCGCCCGCGTCATGCAGGATGTCGGTGCGCAGCATCCGGTATTCGCCGGTCAGCGTGTCGATCACGACCTCGGTGCAGGCGGCGCCATGGGCAAAGTAGAAGAACGGTCGCCCTTCGCCCTTCATCCGGTCCCAGGACAGTTTCGGTGTTTTGTAGAAGCCGGTGGCCGAAAGACTGACCCTTCCCGCGTAACAAAAGGCCGCCGCCTCGGCAAAGCTCATCTCCTGGGCTCCGGCCAGTACCCGTCCGTCACGGAACTGGACCTCGTCCGGGCGGCACTGGTGCAATTGCGCCAGGTGCCTGGCCATGCGGGTACGGATCGTCTCGCAGGCAATCTTGACCGCCGCGCCGTTCAGGTCCGACCCCGAAGAGGCGGCTGTGGCCGAGGTATTGGGCACCTTGGCGGTATCGGTGGCGGTGATGCGGACGACCTCTTGTGGCACGCCGAAGGCCGAAGCCGCCACCTGTGCCACCTTCTGGAACAGCCCCTGTCCCATCTCGGTGCCGCCGTGGTTCATGGCGATGGAACCGTCCTGGTAGACATGCACCAGCGCGCCCGCCTGGTTAAGATGCGTGAGCGTGAAGGAAATGCCGAATTTCACCGGCGTCAGCGCGATACCCTTCTTGAGAATCGGGTTGGCCGCGTTCCACTCTGCCACCGCCGCCCGCCTGCCTGCGTAGTCGCAGGACATCTCCAGCGCCTCTGTCATCTCGTTCAGGATGAAATCCTCGACCGTCTGGCCATAGGGCGTGACGGTCCTGGGCTTCTTCTTGGCGGAAATACCCCCGGGGGGGCTCGGCTCTGCCGAGCGGGGGGCAGCGCCCCCCTCCATCGGGTCGTAGTAATTCGCCTTTCGCACCGCCAGCGGATCGCGGCCCAGCACATGGGCGACGTGATCCATGACGCGCTCGATCCCCACCATGCCCTGCGGGCCGCCAAAGCCGCGATAGGCGGTGGCACTGCACATGTTGGTGCGCAGCCGGTGGCTTTCGATCCGGACGGCGGGCAGGAAATAGGCGTTGTCCGCGTGCAGCATGGCACGATCGGCCACCGGCAAGGACAGGTCCTGGGACCAGCCGCAGCGGGTGTATTGCTGGAACGCGATCCCCTGAACCACGCCCTCCGCATCGACCCCCACGCGATAGTCGATGCGGAAATCATGCCGCTTGCCGGTGATCACCATGTCGTCGTCGCGGTCATAGCGCATTTTGGCAGGCCGACCAGTGGCGGCGGCCACCACCGCGCAGGCCACGGCCAGCGCGTTGCCCTGGCTTTCCTTGCCGCCGAAACCGCCGCCCATACGCCGCGTCTCGACCCGCACGTTATGCATCTGAAGGCCCAGAGCATCGGCCACCTTGTGCTGGATCTCGGTCGGGTGCTGGGTCGAGGAATGGACCAGCATGTCGCCGTCTTCCTGCGGAAAGACAAGGGCGGCCTGGCCTTCCAGGTAGAAGTGCTCCTGCCCGCCCATTTCGATCCGGCCTTCGATGACATGCGGCGCGCCGTCGAAGGCGGCCTCCACATCGCCGCGCGCCCAGATGCGCGGGCCTTCTTCGAACCGGCTGTCGGCGGTCAGCGCTTCCTCGATGGTCATGATCGGGGGCGCGGCTTCGGTCTCGATCCGCGCCTTGGCGACGGCGCGCCGCGCCGTGAGGTGGCTTTCGGCAGCGACGAGGAATACGGGCTGGCCCTGGTAATGTAGCGTGCCGTCCGACAGCAGCGGCTCGTCATGCAGCGAGGGTGAGCAGTCGCACTCCGACGGCAGGTCATCGAAGGTCCAGACCCCCACGACACCGGGCGCGGCGCGCACCGCGTCGAGGTCGAGCGCGGTCAGCCGACCGGCGGCGATGGGCGAAAGGCCAAAGGCGAGGTGCAGGCAATTGGCGGGCGTCGGGATGTCGTCGACGTAACGTGCCTTTCCGGTCACATGCAGCGGCGCCGCGTCATGGGGGAGGGGTTTCGCGACGCTCATGGCCGCACCTCCAGCACATTCGTGGCCTGTCCCATGTCCTCGGCCCGGTAGCGGCGCAGCATGTTCCGCGCGGCGGTCAGGCGATAGTCGGCGCTGGCACGCATGTCGCTCATGGGGGCAAAGTCCTGCGCCCAGGCGGGGCCGGTGGCGTCCAGCGTGTCCTCTGTCCAGGGCTGGCCGGTGAGGGCGGCCTCCACATGCGATGCCCGCTTGGGGATGCCTGCCATGCCGCCAAAGGCGATGCGGGCGCTGGTCACGATGCCGTCCGTGACAGTCAGGTTGAAGGCGCCGCAGACGGCCGAAATGTCCTGGTCGAAGCGTTTCGACAGCTTGTAAACGCGCAAGGCGGCCAGGGCTTTGGGAATGGTCACCGCCTCGACGAACTCGCCCGGGGCACGGTCCTGCTTGCCGTAGTCGATAAAGAAGTCCTCCAGAGGTATCTCGCGCCGGGTGTCGCCCTGGCGCAGGTGCAACGTCGCGTTCGCGGCGATCAGCGCGGGCGGGTTGTCCCCGATGGGCGAGCCGTTGGCGATGTTGCCGCCGATGGTGGCGGCGTTTCTCACCTGGGTCGAGCCATAGCGGCGGATCATCTCGGCATAGCTGGGGCACAGCGGTTTCATCAGCGCATGCACGCGGTCCATCGTGACGCCTGCGCCGATGCGAAAGCCGCTATCCGTCTCCTCGATCCCCTGCAGGTCAGCGCAGCGGTTCAGGAAGATCACCGTATCGAGGTCGCGCAACTGTTTCGTCACCCAAAGGCCCACGTCCGTGGCCCCGGCAACCAGCGTGGCCTGCGGATGTTCCGCGTAGAGCCGCGCGAGGTCATCGGCGGTCGTCGGGGCGTGGCAGGTCGGCGAAGGGCTTTGCGCCATTTCAGCGCCTCGGTACGCCTGATCGCCGCTGATCCAGTCGGGCACCGGCTGATCCTCTGCCACCCGGGCGGCGCGCAGGATCGGCGCATAGCCCGTGCATCGGCAGAGGTTGCCCGCCAGGGCGTCCTTGTGGCCGGTGTCACCGTTCAGATGCGCCGTGGCCATCGAGACCGCAAAGCCTGGCGTGCAAAAGCCACACTGGCTGCCGTGATAATCCACCAGCGCCTGTTGCACAGGGTGAAGCGTGCCGTCCGGGCCGGAGAGGCCCTCGACCGTGCGCACCGCCTTGCCGTGCAATTGCGGCAGGAAGAGGATGCAGGCATTCAGGGCGCGCGCGCCGCGCTCATCCGTCACCATGACGGTGCAGGCGCCGCAGTCGCCCTCGTTGCAACCCTCCTTGGTGCCGGTGAGACCGCGCCTCTCGCGCAGCCAGTCGAGCAGCGTTTCGGTGGGTGACACCTCAGCCAGCTCAACGCTCTCTCCATTGAGAAGAAAGGCGATGTTCATCAGGTTGTGACCCGCCGCCTTACCGAATCCCCCGCGATTTTTTCGCAGGGTGCGCGCCCTCGATGCGGCGTAGAAAACGCGCCCTTGTCCCTGTTATCGGCGGTCAGGCTAGGCGGGCAGGATGCGGCAAGGCAAGGGAAAAACGCCTGCAGATTGATCGTCACCGCCCGTTTCGGCGCCAAATCGGGCGGTGGCTGCTGACATCACAGGCTGCGTGCGATGTCCAGCATCTGGTCGGCGGCGGTGTTCCAACCCTTGCTGAAACCCATTTCCTCGTGCTTGTCGCGCGCAGCCGTGTCGTTGTGCAGTGCGGTCGCCGTGTAGAAGGTGCCCCCGTCGCGCGGTTCAAAGGTCACGATCGCGGTCATGAAGGGCTGGGCCGCGGGCCGCCAGCCAGCTTGCAAGGCATCGGTGAAAACCAGCCGCCGTTCCGGATCGACGGCAAGGAAACAGCCTTCGTTCGGCATGTCGGCCTGGCTGCCGTCGGGCAGCGGGCCTGCCATGCGGGTAAAGAATCGCCCGCCCGGGCGCAGGTCGATCACGGCCTCGGTCACATGCCAGGGTCTGGGGCAGAACCACTGCATCAACAGCTCCGGTTCGGTCCAGCAGCGCCAGAGCGTCGCGGGCGGCACGTCCATCATGCGTTCAAGGCGCAGGTCAAGATCGGGATCGAGGTCGGGCATGGGTCAGTCCTTTTTGGATGCAACGTCAAGGGATTTGGCGAAACTCTCCAGCCGGTCGGTCTGTTCCTCCCAGAGGCGCCTTTGGCGGGCGAGCCAGTGTTCTGCCTCTGCCAGTGGCGCGGCCTCGATATGGACCATGCGCACCCGGCCCTGTTTCTCGGACCGGATGAGACCGGCAGACTCGAGTTTGCGCAGGTGTTTCAGGAAGGAGGGCAGGGCCATGTCGTGCGGGGCGTGCAGTTCTGACACCGGGGCAGGGCCGCCGACCAGCCGTTCGATCACGGCGCGGCGGGTGGGGTCGGCCATCGCGCCGAAGAAGCTGTCGAGATGGTTAGCCATGAGACTACCTATTCTCGCAGCATGTCTTGCGTCAAGAGAAACCTAGCTGAATGGCTAAGTGTTGTCTTGCTGCGAGAGGTCGTCACGCAACTTGGCGATTTCCTCTGCCACGGGGCCAGAGGGGCAGGCGGCCCGTTCCGACCAGGCCGAAAAGCGTTCCAGCAAGGGCAGGAAGGTCTGGATCTCTTCCATCGTCCAGTCCTTAAGGTAAGAACCAAGCACGAGGAACTTGTAGCTGCGCACCGCCTCGACCGCCTGTTTGCCGGTCTCGGTCAGTTCCAGAACGGCGCGGCGCGCGTCCTGCTGGCTGACCGCGCGGCGCAGAAGGCCGCGTTTGATCAGCTGGCTGGTCAGGCGGCTGGCGCGTGACGGGTCGATGGCCAGCCGTGTCGCCACGGTCGAGACCATCGTTTCCTCTCCGGAGGCTTCGCCGAATTCATTGACCGGCGCCGAGACCGCCATCAGCACGTCGAGCTCGGCAAGTTCCATCCGCAGGCCAAGGTCTTCGAGCGCGCGCAGGCCCAGTTCCCGCTTGACCACCTTGCGGCGCCAGATCTGCAGCACGGCGTCGATGTCGAAGGCGGCTTCTGCCACTTCTCCGCCGATCCCGGCGCGGTCCAGTTGCGCCTTCAATCTGTCATCCCGCGCGGTCATGCAGCCCCCGATGTGCAATATTGCGTGCTTTCGACAAATGCATGACGTTGACATGCTTTTGCGTTTGGCACATATTTAGGCCCAGATCCCAGGCGATGCAATCCAGTCGCCTGCGCCGAATCCGCCCGGTGCCGGTGCGCTGTCCCCGTTTCAAGGAAGTTTCCATGTCCCTGGCCGAAACCCCTGTTACCCTTGCCGCCGACCAACCAGACCCGGCCACGCTGCGCCTGGCGCTGATCGCGATCGCGGCGACCTTGCTCTTTGCCTCTCTTGGTCAGACCATCGTGTCCACCGCAATGCCGATCATGGTCGCGGACCTTGGTGGTATGGATCATATCACATGGGTGATCACTGCCTACCTCATGGCATCGACCATCGGCGCGCCTGTGGCGGGAAAGCTCTCTGATCTCTACGGCCGCAAGATTGTCCTGCAGGCCGGCATCCTGGTTTTCGTGCTGGGCGCGGTGATCTGCGGGACGGCTGTCTCGATGGAGATGGTGATCGCCGGGCGCGTGGTGCAGGGGCTGGGCGGCGGCGGGCTGATCGTCACCTGCATGACCGCCGTTGGCGACCTGATGCCGCCGCGTGAGCGGGGCAAAGCGCAGGGGTTCCTAGGGGCGGCCTTTGGCGTATCGACGGTGATCGGCCCTCTTCTGGGCGGGGCCATCGTGCAGAGCATCGGCTGGCACTGGATCTTTTTCGTCAACCTCCCGGTGGGCGTGGTGGCCTTTGTCGTTCTGAACCGCGCGCTGCCCTCGCCGCTGGAGCGGTCGGGCAAGCCGGTCGATTACCTAGGGGCGGCGCTGCTGGCAGCGATCCTCGGGTGCATCGTTCTGTTGCCCAGCATCGCGGGCAGCTATGGCTGGTCCAGCCTGCCGGTGACGTGGTTGTTCATCGGCCTCGCCCTTGCACTGGCCGGCTTCATCCGGACAGAGCGGCGCGCCGAAGAGCCGATCCTGCCGCTGCCGCTGTTTTTCAACAACACTTTCCTGGTGACCAACGCGGTCGGCTTCCTGGTGGGCATGGGGATGTTCGGAACCATCACCTTTCTGCCGCTGTTCCTGCAGATGGTGAAGGACATCAGCCCGACCGCCTCCGGCCTGTTCCTGGTGCCGATGATGGGCGGGTTGATCCTGTCGTCCACGGCGGCAGGCAAGATCATGTCTGCGACCGGCCACTACAAGCTGATGCCAGTGCTGTCGACGGGCCTTCTGACCCTGGCGCTGCTGGGCATGTCGCGGCTGGATGCGGCCAGCGCGCTTTGGTTCATCGGCGGGGTCATGGTGCTGGTGGGCTTGGGGCTGGGGCCGGTCTTTGCCGTGGGGGTCGCGGCGGTCCAGAACGCGGTGCCGCGGTCGATGATGGGCGTGGGCACGGCCTCGACCAACATGTTCCGGCTGATCGGCGGCTCCGTCGGCACGGCTGTTTTTGGCGCGATGTTCAGCGCCGGGTTGATGCGCAACCTCGCCGGAGAGATCCCGGGCGGCGTTTCGGGCGGCATCGGTGCGCTGGGCGCCAACATGGTGCAAGCACTGCCGGAAGAGGCCCAGGCGCGGGTGCTCGACGGGTTCTCGGACGCTTTGCACCCGATTTTCTGGGCGGCGGCGGCAGCGGCTTTGCTGGCATGTCTTGCCTCGATGCTGCTACGCGAGGAACCGCTGGGCGAGACCTGATCGGTCAGGGCCGGTCCGGCACCATGAACTCGGCGATGCGGTTGATCGCCGAGGTGACGTTCAGGATGCCGTTATGCCCGCCGTGGTCGTATTCTTCCATCTGCGCGCCGGGCCAGGCAGCGGCAAGGGGGCGCGCCTTTTCGACCGGGGCGGCGTAATCGTTGCGGGACTGAACGATCAAAAGGTCCTCGTCCCGGGTTTCCGCCACCTTCAGCCAGGGGCGATCTATGGGGCAGGGAGCGCCGAGCGCGCTCACCCGATCGACGAACTGGTCGAGGCAGCGGCCCGACAGCCCGTATTGCCGGCCGCCGAGGCGGATCAGCCCGGGCAGGTCCAGTGGTACCGAGATCAGCGTCATGCGCGGTGCCGAAATACCCCGTTCAAGCGCGTGGAACATCGCGTTCGCGGCGACGCAATGGGCGACGATCCCCGCGTAGGGCCCTTCGGACTGCGTGGCCCGGCAGATTGCGTCCACGATGTCACCGAGACTGCAGACCCTGCGCTTGGCGTGGCCGTGGCCGGGATAGATCAGCATATCGACCGTAGCCCCCCGTTTCTGCAGGGCGCGGACGACACGGGTGAACTGGCGGATGTGTCCGTCATGTCCGGGTGCGATCAAAACGCGGGGCGCATCGGCCGCGTTCCTGCGAAAGCGCGAGCGCAAGACAAAGCAGTCCTGTCCCAGGTCGACGATTTCGAACCGATGTGACCGGCCCGCAAGCCTATCCAGCACGGCCTGGTCGGAGGTCAGGTAACGGCGTGCCAGTTTGTCGGCGGCCAGGCGGGGTGCAAGGATCGTTGCCGACAGCAGCACCGTACGGCGCAGTCGGGCCCGCAGGCCGCGGCCGGGTGTCAGGTTCGGGGCGGAACTGTCGGGGGAGGTGGACCCGGGCGCCGTTTCGACACGCGCAATACTATCTGCATGGATCTGCATGACTGGTACTGAAATCCCATCGGCGGCATGTGACTTTCCTGGGCTCAGAATGACACTAAAATACAATCAGGGCACGACTTTGTCGGGATTGTGCCCCCGGCGGGGCCGTTCGGAAGTATGCCGCCATTCCCGGGATCGGGGCACGGATTGGGGCTTTTGCCAGAAAAGACCACAGCATAGGGTATGCAAATGGCCGATCCCCGATTCATTCACCTGCGTGTCCACACCGAATATTCCCTGCTCGAAGGCGCCGTGCGGCTGAAAAAGCTGCCCGGGCTCTGCACCGACATGGGAATGCCCGCGGTGGCCGTGACCGACACCAATAACCTCTTTGCCGCGCTGGAGTTTTCCGTCGGTGCCAGCGGCGTCGGCGTGCAGCCGATCATCGGCTGTCAGGTCGATCTGCGCTATATCGATCCGCAGCCGGGGGAGCGCCCGAAACCGCCCGCGCCGCTGGTCCTGCTGGCCCAGACAGAGACCGGGTACGAGCACCTGATGAAGCTCAATTCGTGCCTGTACCTGCGCAAGGATACGGAACTGGCCCATGTGACGCTGGACGAACTGGCGGCGCATTCCGAGGACGTGATCTGCCTCAGCGGCGGGCCGGACGGGCCGGTGGGCCGGCACCTGCGGCAGGGGCATCGCGGCGCGGCGCAGGCCCTGATGACGCGGCTGGCCGAGATCTTTGGCGACAGGCTTTATGTCGAACTCCAGCGCCACCCGGGCGAGGACGGCACTCCGCCCGAGGCCGAGCGCCTGACGGAACGCGGTTTCGTCGAGATGGCCTACGAGATGAACCTGCCGCTGGTCGCCACCAACGACGTCTATTTCCCCAAGGAAAACATGTACGAGGCGCATGACGCGATGATCTGTATCGCCGACGGCGCCTATGTCGACCAGCAGGAACCCCGCCGGCGCCTGACGCCACAGCATTACTTCAAGAGTCCGCAGGAAATGGCCGTTCTGTTTGCCGACCTGCCCGAGGCGCTGGACAACACCGTCGAGATCGCCAGGCGCTGCGCCTTCATGGCCTACAAACGCCCACCGATCCTCCCGAAATTCGCCGATGACGAGGTCGCGGAACTGCGCCGCATGGCCAATGAGGGGCTGCAAGCCCGTCTTGCGGTGATCCCGCACGCGGTCAGTGTCGAGGAATACCAGGAGCGGCTCGATTTCGAGCTGGGCATCATCGAGGGCATGGGCTTTCCCGGCTACTTCCTGATCGTTGCCGATTTTATCCAGTGGGCCAAGGACAACACCATCCCGGTTGGGCCGGGGCGGGGGTCGGGGGCGGGCAGCCTGGTGGCCTATGCGCTGACCATCACCGACCTTGACCCGCTGCGCTACTCGCTGCTGTTCGAACGCTTCCTGAACCCGGAACGGGTGTCGATGCCGGACTTCGACATCGACTTTTGCATGGATCGCCGCGAAGAGGTGATCCGCTACGTGCAGGACAAGTACGGCCACGACAAGGTGGCGCAGATCATCACCTTTGGCGCGCTGCTGTCCAAGGCGGCGGTGCGCGACATGGGCCGGGTGTTGCAGATGCCCTACGGTCAGGTGGACCGCCTGTCCAAGATGATCCCGGTCGAGGGGGTGAAACCCGTCTCGATCGAAAAGGCGTTGCAGGACGAACCGCGCCTGGCCGAAGAGGCCCGCAACGAGGAGGTCGTCGACCGCCTGCTGAAATATGGCATGCAGGTCGAGGGGCTGCTGCGCTCGGCGGGCACCCACGCGGCGGGGGTCGTCATCGCCGACCGTCCCACGGATGAGCTGGTGCCGCTCTATCGCGATCCGCGCTCGGACATGCCGGCGACGCAGTTCAACATGAAATGGGTCGAACAGGCCGGCCTCGTGAAATTCGACTTTCTCGGCCTCAAGACCCTGACCGTGATCCAGAACGCGATGGATCTGATCTTCAAGTCCGGGCGCCCGTTGCACGTGGCGGCGGATGGCACGGAACTGTACGAACCGGCGGAAGGGGCGGAAAACCACATCAACGCCATCCCGCTGGACGACGAGGTGACCTACAAGCTCTATGCCAGCGCGAAAACGGTGGCGGTGTTTCAGGTTGAAAGCTCGGGCATGATGGATGCGCTCAAGCGCATGAAGCCGACCTGTATCGAGGACATCGTCGCGCTGGTGGCGCTGTATCGTCCAGGCCCGATGGAAAACATCCCGGTCTACTGCGAGGTCAAGAACGGCCTGCGCGAGATCACCTCTGTCCATCCGCTGATCGACCACATCCTGGAAGAGACGCAGGGCATCATCGTCTACCAGGAACAGGTGATGCAGATCGCCCAGGTCATGGCGAAATACACGCTGGGCGGCGCCGACCTGCTGCGCCGGGCGATGGGCAAGAAGATCAAGGAGGCAATGGACGCCGAACGCCCCAAGTTCACCAAGGGGGCGGCGGAAAACGGTGTCGACGCCAAGAAGGCCTCGGAGGTTTTCGACCTTCTGGAAAAATTCGCCAACTACGGCTTCAACAAATCGCACGCGGCCGCCTACGCGGTGGTCAGCTACCAGACCGCCTGGCTGAAGGCCAACCACGCGGTCGAGTTCATGGCTGGTGTCATGAACTGCGATATTCACCTGACCGACAAGCTGGCGGTCTATTTTGAAGAGGTTCGCAAGGGCCTGAAACTGTCCTGGGTGCCGCCCTGCGTGAACCGGTCTCAAGCGACTTTCGACGTTGTCGACGGCGAGCTGGTCTATGCTCTGGGTGCGCTCAAGAACGTCGGGCTCGAAGTCATGCGGCTGGTGGTCGCGGGACGGGCCGAAGGGGCGCCGCAGGGCCAGGATCGGCCCTTCGTCAACATCTATGACTTCGCGCGCCGGGTGGATCTCAAGAAGATCGGCAAGCGCCCGCTGGAGATGATGGCGCGTGCGGGGTGTTTCGATGTGCTGGATTCGAACCGGCGGCGGATCTTCGACTCGCTTGATGCGCTGGTTGCCTATTCGGCGGCGATCCACGAACAGAAGGCCAGTGCGCAGGTGTCGCTGTTTGGCGAGGCGGGCGAGGACCTGCCGGAACCGCGCCTGTCGCCGGTGTCCGACTGGCTGCCCGCAGAACGGCTGGCCGAGGAATTCAAGGCGGTCGGTTTCTACCTCTCGGGCCACCCGCTGGACGACTACATGCCGCAACTGCGCCGGGTCGAACGCAATGGCAATTTCGTGACCCTGGACGAGCTGACCCACAAGGTGCAGTCCAACGGGCCGATGCTGGCCAAGCTGGCGGGCGTGGTGGCCGGTCGGCAGGAACGCAAATCGGCGCGCGGCAACCGTTTTGCCTTTGCCCAGCTGTCGGATCCGACCGGCGCCTACGAGGTCACGCTGTTCTCGGAGGCGCTGGAGAAATCGCGCGAATACCTGGAAAGCGGCTCCAAGGTGCTGGTCACGGTCGAGGCGACGATGGAATCGGACCAGCTCAAGCTGTTGGGCCGTTCCGTCGCGCCGGTCGAGGTGGTGGTGGCCGGGGCCGGGGGCAGCGGTTTGCGCATCTATGTCGAATCCGCAGGCGCCCTGCCGCAGGTCGCCTCTGTCCTTGGGCGTGCGGCGGAACAGATGCCCAAGGCGGCGCGCGGGCCGATCCAGCTGTGCCTCAGCGATCCCAGTCTGCCGGGCGAGGTCGAACTGGACGCCGGCCTGGAATTCCCGGTCAGCCCCGAGATCAAGGGCGCGGTGAAATCGCTCGACGGGGTGCTGGCGGTCGAGGAAATCTGAACCGTATCGGCGGCCGTTGGCGCAATCTGTCGACGGCCAAGGTGGACGCGGCCCCCTTGACCGCGCTAGAACCCCCGGAGATTTCGGGGAGAACGACATGGGCGCTCGCGTGATCAGGGGGGGATTTGTCCTCTGCGTGGGACTTTTTCTGGCTGGCTGTGGCGATCCGCTGTCCGGCGTTCCCAAGTATCAGGACGTGCCGCTGGCCGATGATGCCGGTCAGGCCGATGTGGTGACGCCGGAAACCCCGCGCGCGCCGGTGACGGATGCGCCGCCCCGGCGCGGGCTCCTGGGCCTGTTCGGCGCGAGGGCCGCGGCCGCCAAGCGCGACGACGCCACGGAACTGGCCGCTGCGGGGGGCGCAACCCTCGACGAGGACGCCGACAGGCCACGGAAACGTGCCCGCGCGCCGCGCCCCGGTGCGCCGGATGCGCGCGAGATTCCCTTTGGCACCCGGCTGCCCTATGGGCAGATCGCCCGTGTCTGCGATGCGCCGCGCCGCAAGCTGGGCAAGAAGATCGAAGGGTATCCCGAGCGCCGCAGCACCTATGATCTTTATGACAGCGCACCGGACACAAGCAGCGCGCGCAACTTCTATCTGACCGGCTTCGACGATGGCTGTGCCCGGCAGTTCACCGCGGCGCTGGTGATCTTTGGCTCGCCCGAAAGCTACGAACAGATCCACTATGGCCCCTCGGGAGAGGCGCAGCCGATCTCGGAGACGGACAAGGCCTATGAGAAGGTCAAGCGACGCGTCTGCGGTGTCCGCAAGGGCAAACCCTGCGGGTCCAAGATGCGGCGGCTGGAGCGCGACACTGTCTTTGTCAGCGTCTACGAGCGGTTCGGCAGCAATCCCCGCTGGAAGAACATCCTGTTGCACGACGGTGAAGTCGTCGCGATGGACATGAAGGACTGACAGGGGCGCCGGAGGTGGGCGGTGGGTTGGAACAACCCACCCTACGCGCGGGCGAATTGTGCCGCGACGATGACGCCCTAATAATGCGGTGGTTTCTCGTCTCCGAAGATGACTCCGCCGGAGCCTTCCGCCTCGCGCGCGGCCTCTCGTTGCAAGAGCATCTCGACCCGCGCGGTGAGGCGGGTGATCTCGCGGTCCTGGCGGGCGACGGTTTCGGAGAGGTCGTCGAGTGCGCGCAGGGCGTGGGCGAGACCTTCTTCCAGTTGATCGGTTCTGTCGGTCATGGGCTGCGCTCCGTGGTTGGGTCAGGGGTGGGTATGTCTACCAGGAAGAAGCTGCAAGGCGCTCTGCTTGCCCCGCACCGGTCGAAGGGATAGAGGAAGCGCGACATATCCGACAACCGGGATGACTCATGGCCAAGCAGAAGAAAGCCCCGCGCCCCAAGGCGCAGACACCCAAGGGGTTCCGCGATTATTTCGGTCCCGAAGTGACCGAGCGCGCAGAGATGCTCAACACCATCGCCGGGGTTTACCATCAATACGGTTTCGATGCGCTGGAAAGCTCGGGCGTGGAGACGGTCGAGGCGCTGGGCAAGTTCCTGCCCGACGTGGATCGCCCGAACGAGGGCGTCTTTGCCTGGCAGGACGAGGACGACAGCTGGATGGCGCTGCGTTATGACCTGACGGCGCCCCTGGCGCGGGTCTATGCCCAGCATCGGAACGATCTGCCGCTGCCCTACCGGCGCTACGCGATGGGGCCGGTCTGGCGTAACGAAAAGCCGGGGCCGGGGCGCTATCGGCAGTTCTACCAGTGCGATGCGGATACCGTGGGTGCGGGCAGCGTGGCGGCGGATGCCGAGATCTGCGCGATGCTGGCGGATACCTTGGAGAAGGTCGGCATTCCGCGCGGGGATTACCTGATCCGGGTCAACAACCGGAAGGTTCTGAACGGTGTGCTGGAATGCATGGGGCTGGACGATGATGCCCAGCGCGATGCGGTGCTGCGGACCATCGACAAGTTCGACAAGGTCGGCGAGGCCGGGGTGCGCGAGCTTTTGGGCAAGGGCCGGCTGGATGCCTCGGGCGCCTATATCGACGGCGTTGGCCTAAGCGACGCACAGGCCGAGCCGGTCGTCGCCTTCCTGACCTCGGGCAGGCTGGAGGCGGCGGAGACGCTGGCCAACTTGCGCGCCGCGATTGGCGCGTCGACCGTGGGCGAAGAGGGCGTGGCCGAGCTGGAGCAGATCGCCGAGTTGCTGGCCGCGCAGGGCTACGGCCCTGACCGGATCATCATCGACCCGTCGGTCGTGCGTGGCCTGGGCTATTACACGGGGCCGGTCTTCGAGGCCGAGCTGACTTTCGAGATCCTTGATGAGAAGGGCCGCAAGCGGCAGTTCGGCTCTGTTGCCGGGGGCGGGCGCTATGATGATCTCGTCAAGCGGTTCACCGGGCAGGCGGTACCTGCAACCGGCGTCAGCATCGGGGTTGACCGGCTGCTGGCGGCGTTGCGCGAAAAGGGCCGCATCGGTGGCAGCGTGCAGGGGCCGGTGGTCGTGACGGTGATGGATCGTGACCGCATGGGGGACTACCAGGCGATGGTGGCAGAATTGCGCCAGGCCGGGCTGCGGGCCGAGGTTTATCTTGGCAATCCCAAGAACTTTGGCAACCAGCTGAAATACGCGGACAAGCGGGAAAGCCCTGTCGCCGTGATCGAAGGCGGTGACGAGAAGGACAAGGGCGTGGTGCAGATCAAGGACCTGATCCTTGGCGCCAAGCTGGCCGAGGATGCCAGCCTCGAGGAATGGAAAGACCATCCCAGCCAGTACGAGGTGCCGCGCGACCAGATGGTGGCCAAGGTCCAAGAGATCCTGGACCTGCACAAATGAGCCTTGCCGCGATCAAGGAAAAGGCGGCCACGCTCAAGGCGGGGTTCGTCGAAAGCGGTGCGGAGCCGGTGGATTGTCCCGTGCTGCTCCCGGCGGACACGTTGCTGGATCTCTATGGCGAGGACATCCGCACGCGCGCCTTCCTGACCCATGACCCGGTGCGGGGCGAAGTCATCCTGCGCCCGGATTTCACCGTCCCGGTGGTCCAGAAACACATGGCCGAGGGCGCGGAACCGGCGCGCTATACCTATGCCGGAGAGATCTTTCGCCGGCAGGAAGAGCACCCGGAACGCCCCTCGGAGTATCACCAGGTAGGCTACGAGGTCTTTGACCGGGCCGACCCGGCGGGTGCCGATGCAGAGGTCTTTGCCAGGTTTTCGGAGGCTCTGGCGCCTTACGGATTGCGGGCCGTGGTGGGCGATATCGGTATCCTGATCGCCGCTGTGGAAGGGCTGGAGACGTCCGAGGCGCGCAAGGCGGCGCTTATGCGGCATATCTGGCGGCCGCGCCGGTTCCGGGCGCTGCTGGATCGGTACGCGGGCAGGGCGCCGGTGCCGTCCAGCCGGACCGCGCTGCTGGCTTCGCCGGATCCGCTGTCGCTGGCCGGGCCGATGATCGGGCTGCGCGGTACCGCAGAAATCGCGGCGCGCGTCGATGCCCTGCGCGCGGATGCGCAGGACCCGGTGTTGCCGGGCGACCAGGTGGACCTGCTGGAAGCGCTGGTGAAGGTTTCGGAAACCTGCGGCAACGCGCTGGAGCAGCTGCGGGACATCGCGGTGGACATGCCTGCCATCGCCGGGGCGGTCGACCGCATGGCTGCGCGGTGCGAGGCGCTGGCTGCGCGGGGGATCGACGTGACCTCGTTGATGTTCGACGCGAATTTCGGCCGGACCTCGATGGAATATTACGACGGGTTCGTTTTCGGGTTCTCGGCGCGCGGCCGACCGGACTGGCCGCTGGTGGCGTCGGGCGGACGCTATGACGCGCTGACCCGACAGTTGGGGCAGGGAAGAGAAATCCCCGCGGTGGGCGGTGTGATCCGTCCCGGCCTGCTGGTCGACCTGGAGGAGGCGGCATGAGCATCAAGCTTGGGGTGCCCTCCAAGGGGCGCTTGATGGAGAAGACCTTTGACTGGTTCGGTGCGCGTGGCATCGGCTTGGCGCGCAGTGGGTCAGAGCGCGAGTATTCCGGAGAGGTGACCGGCGTCGAGGGTGTCGAACTGGTGCTGCTGAGCGCCGGGGAAATCCCGCGCGAACTGGCGGCGGGGCGCATTCACCTGGGCGTCACGGGGACCGACCTGGTGCAGGAAAAGCTGGTGCAATGGGATCAGAAGGTGGCGCCGCTTGCCGAACTGGGCTTTGGTCATGCCGACCTGATCGTGGCGGTGCCCTCTTGCTGGGTGGATGTGAACACGCTGGACGATCTGGACGCGGCGGCGGCGGCCTTTCGCGCGCGGCACGGGTTCCGCATGCGGATCGCGACCAAGTACCACCGGCTGGTACGTGCCTACCTGCACGAGGGTGGTGTTTCGGATTACCAGCTGGTCGACAGCCAGGGGGCGACCGAAGGCACGGTCAAGAACCTGACCGCCGAGGCTATCGCAGACATTACTTCGTCGGGGGAAACCCTGCGCGCCAACCATCTCAAGATCCTGGCCGAAGAACCCGTTTTGCGCAGCCAGGCGACCCTGTTCAAGTCGCGCGTTGCGCCGCTGGAAGAAGGGGAGCGCGAGACCATGCGGCTTTTGCAGGACCAGCTGGGTCTCTAGGCCACGCGCAATGGGATGCCCCGGGCCTCGCACTGCGGGCCTGGGGCGAAGGGTTACTCGCCCTTGGTTACAAGTCCGGTTTCGAAATCGCTGGCGGCGTGGCGTTCCGGCAGCATGCCCTCATCGGTCCGGTTCACGAGGCGGCCGCGTTGGACCGCCGGACGCTCCAGGATTTCATCCGCCCAACGCAGCACGTTGGTATAGCTTTTCACGTCCAGGAACTCGCCCGCGTTGTAGGATTCCCCGTGGACGGTGCGACCGTACCAGGGCCAGATGGCCATGTCGGCAATCGTGTAATCATCCCCGACCATGTAGCGGTTTTCCGCAAGATGCCGGTCGAGGACATCCAGCTGGCGCTTTGTCTCCATCGCGAAACGGTTGATCGGATATTCCATCGGGTAGGGCGCATAGGCATAGAAATGACCGAAACCACCGCCCAGGTAGGGAGCGCTGCCCATCTGCCAGAACAGCCAGCTGAGCATCTCGGCGCGCTTTTCGCGCGGCCCTTGGAAAGCATCGAACTTCTCGGCCAGATGCATCAGGATGGCGCCGGATTCGAAGACCCGAACCGGCTCCGGCCCCGACCGATCCATCAGCGCGGGGATTTTCGAGTTCGGGTTGATCTCGACAAAGCCCGAGCCGAACTGGTCGCCCTTGCCGATGCGGATCAGCCATGCATCGTATTCGGCATCGTGCCCGGCGGCCAGCAACTCTTCCAGCAGGATGGTGACCTTGACCCCGTTCGGTGTGCCCTGCGAGTAGAGCTGGAACGGATGCTCCCCGACGGGCAGTTCCTTGTCATGGGTGGCCCCGGCGATGGGGCGGTTCAGCGACCTCCAGGTGCCGCCGTTTTCCTTGTCCCAGGTCCAGACTTTGGGGGGCGTATACTGTTCGGTCATGGCGCGTGTCCTTCTCATATCTCGTCGCAGAACCTATAGGTCCTGAAGCGAAATGCCAGAGGGGGCAGGGGTGCACAAAGCATGTGCAAAGACGCAAGGCGTGGCGCTGGTGCTTGGGGCGGCAGTGCGCCCGGACGGGACGCCCTCGCCTGCTGTGGTGCGCCGGGTCGGGCATGCCGTCGCGCTTTGGCAGTCAGGTCAGGTGGGCCTGTTGGTGCTGTCCGGGGGTGTCCGCACGCATCCGCCAACAGAGGCCGAGGTCATGGCGCGGCTCTGCCGCGAGGCGGGCGTGCCGGACGCAGCCCTGCTGCTGGAAACCCGCGCGCTGACCACCGAGGAGAACATGCGTCTTGCGCAACCTTTGCTGGCCGGGCTGGGTTGCCAGGACGTGGTGATCGTGACCGACAGGTACCACGCCGCGCGGGCGCGGCTGGTGGCGCAGCGGGTTGGGTTGCGGGCAACGGCCAGTTGCCCGCGTTTGACGGGCGCCCCATTGTCGCGCGTGCTGCGTGCCTGGGCGCGCGAGGCGGTGGCGCTTGGCTGGTACTGGCTGCGCGGGGCCGGACGCTGATCCGACCCCGCCACGTCATCCGGGCAGGATGACCTCGATGTATTGCATGTAGCCGTTCTGGCCGTAGACGTTGACGATCACATGCATGTTGCCGCGCATGATCGCATTGGCCACATGTGGCGGCATGTAGCCGTTGTTGACCATCTGCTCCAGCCGAGCGCGTGCATTGATGTCTCCAAAGTAGGGATCCCACTGGTCCCCGTATTGCGAGATCCCAAAGCGGTGGTAGTTGGCCCGGTCCTGACGCAGAACCTGTGCCGGGGTGCTTAGCCGGACGCCATTGGAATTGTAGAGATCCTGCTGCCCGATGAAGGCGTTGTAGGACCCAATCAACTGCTGCGCCTGCACCGCGGCGGGCGCCAGCAACACGCAGGCAAGAGCGGAAAGAAGGAAACGGCGCTTCATGATGGCCTCCCGTCATCTGTTGGCGATAGCAAGAGTCTAGCACCGGTTTGACAATCGCACCTTGATGCAGGCCAAGCCCGGGATCAGAGCACGCCGATTTCGGCCAAGGCTCCGGCCAGTTCGGGGGGCAGCGGCTCTTCCTCCGCCCGGCTTCCCGGCAGGTCGGGCGGGGCGTCGGCGACGGCGAGGTAGCGCCAGCCCTGGAACGCGCGCTTGGGCGCGGCAGCGGTGCGGGTAATCTCCGGGTCCAGCACAAGGGCGCAGCGGTTGATCCCGTCCGCGCCCGTGACCGGGTCAAGCCGCAGGATACGTTGGCGGCACTGGATCAGCCCCTTGATCACCCAGTAGATCGAGCCGCCGTTCAACACCTCTTCCTCGCGCCGGGGCCACATGCGGGTGATGTGTCGCGGCAGACCATCTTCGGTCTGGGCGCGTCGCATGCCTTGCCAGTCCATCAGGCTGTCGACGTTCTCCGTGCCCGCGCTGAGTTTTATCAGGTGAGTTGTCTTGGCCATGTCATCCCCTTGGCTGCCAAGGATCATAGCGGTGCCTGTCTCGGGTTCAAGCTGGGCGAGGCGCGTGTTGATTCTTGCCTCAAAGTTGATCCGGATCGTGATCGTGGCCTTGTGGTTGCGGGTGGTCGGCTTGCTGTCTTTGGATTTATTCAACCACAAAAATAGTCGGTTATAATTAATGATAGGCTTGTGCCTATGTGCTCGGGCTGGCGGTCCTGTCGGTGAGAGTGCCGATTTCTGTAGGTCGCTCCAGTCTTGGGGCGCAGTGGTAATCTTGTGGAGGAGCGGCGATGTGTGTGTCGGATGAGGTCGTTTTGATCAGCGGTGCAGCCAGGGGGATGGGCGCAAACGGGGCGCGGAGCTTTGCCGCCGCGGGTGCAAAGCTGGTGCTGGGCGATGTTCTCGACGACGAGGTGCAGGCGCTTGCTGCGGAGCTTGACGATGAGGCGGCCCTCGCGGTGCATCTGGATGTGACTAGGGCGAAGATTGGGAGGCTGCCGTCGCCGTGGCGGTAGCGCGTTTCGGCTGGATCGACGTGGTGGTCAACAATGCCGGTATCCTGCGGTTCTCGGGCATCGAGACCTGTACGGACGAGCAATGGGAGCAGGTGATCGGGATCAATCTTGGGGCGTTTTCAAAGGGATTTGCGCCGTCACCCCTGCGATGAAAGATGCGGGTGGAGGCTCGATCGTCAATATCTCGTCGACGTCGGGATTGAAGGGCTTCGCCGGTGTGCTGGTCTATATTTCCTCCAAGTTCGGAATCCGGGGGCTGACAAAGGCCGCTGCTGTCGAGCTTGCGCCGTTGAACATCCGGGTCAACTCTGTTCATCCGGGGAATATCAATACGGATAAAGTCGACGACCTCTATCCCAATTTCAACCACGTCCCGATGAACCGCCTGGGCGAACCTGAGGAGATCAGCAAGCTGGTGATGTTTCTGGCCGGTGACGACAGCTCGTTCTCGACCGGGGCCGAGTTCGTGGCGGATGGCGGCGAGACCAGCGGTATGCCCACTTTGTTCTGATGCCATACGGGTAGCGCCTCACAGCGTCGCCCTATTTCAAACGTATTCCGCGAATTCGATAATCTATGGATAATTGTAATGCATGAACTGTCCGCCAGCCGGATCGGCCGTCGCGCTTGGCGTGTTCTGCCTCAATGGGCCGGCACGTACTCCAGTTCTGATGACAGGTCGCCGGCGGCTTCGATCAGGGCGGGAATGAACCCTTCCTCTGCCCGGCCCTTGAGGTAGTGGTCCTGTCCGAAAATGGTGATGGCCATGACCATCTGCCCTGCATGATCAAAGACCGGCGCCGCATAGGCCGAAATGCCGGGCACTGGTGGGACAACGACCGTTGTGTAACCGACCTCTCGGATATGGTCGAGTTCCTTGCGGGACATGACGCGGTGGACGCCAACCCGCCCGTTGTCGGTCTTTTCCCGTTTCTCAAGGTTGATCGCGGCCTTGACCGTCGCTTTGGGTAGGAAGGCGGAAAAGACCCGGCCACTGGCAGTGCCGGACATCGAATAGACCGTGCCGGGGCGCGTGTTCATGTTCAGCTGGCTGCCGCTTTCCTTGACCGAGACCACGGTTGGCCCGAAGGATCCCCAGACCACCAGGGCAACGTGCAGGGCCGTGCGGTCGGCAAGTTCCGCAACCGCGTCGTTGGCCAGGCTCATCGGGTCAATGGTGCGCATGCTGGTCACGCCTAGATCAAGCGCGAAGCGTCCACGGCGATAGTGGCCCGTTTCCTCGTCCTGTTCGATCAGGCCGATCTTGCGATAGCTGACGAGGTGGGCATGTGCCTGAGCGGGGGCGAAGCCAGCGACCTGTGCAAGATACTTGAGCATCATCGGTTCGATTTCTTCTGCCATGGGCAGTCCGCTCGGCATTGTCCTCGTCAATGGCGGATCAATACCTCGCCATTGACGAGGAGGTGGATCTTGGTCGTGAAGCCACCACGCGAACGGCCAAAACTCTGTCGCGGAGTCCCCCTTTAACGGGAAAATCACGGATGTGCGAAAACGAAGGCCAGTGGACCGTGCAGGGAGGTCGGCCACACTGCTACCCGGCGGGTCGGCCGTGCAAAGGTATCCGAGCGTTCTGGGACGAACTGCCCCCCCGCGCGCCCATTCTCACGTGCGTCAGTTTTGTGGTGAAGGCGGTTCTTGCTGTGCCTTGTTCATGAGGAGATACGCGAAAAGACTGCGGGTACTCCAAGACGCTTTACAACCGTTGAAAGCGCTGGAGTGACGGGGGCGTGTTCGCTCGGATCATTGCGGGCATGGCGTCCGAACGCAGCGAAGAAAAGACCGTCATGATCGACGCGTCCAAGCTGAAAACCTGCCATGCGGCGTCCGGCACTGCATCGAAGGGATTTCGGTCAACAGAGCCCCTCGATCAACTGAAGAGATCTCTAAAAGCGTTCGTTGCGGGCGTTATTAAACGCTTTTCTTACGCAATCCATTTCGAGGCGCAACTGACCCATCCGACCGCGTTGGCCGAGGCAATGGTGCCCTGCGGCACGTCGCCGATCTATTCGGAATGCCTCGACTTGCTGAGCGCGGCCGCGGATGAGGGCATCGAGGCGGCGCAGAACCTGTTTCGGACCATGGCAAGCTTCCTTATCGCCTGTTCGCCTTTGCCCCGGGAAAGAAGACCGCAGCCACGGTCACCGAGGCGGTGCTGAACATGGAACCGGTGATCGGGCTGGGCGAGTTCGAGCATTTCACCTACAGCTCCGGCAGCGAAGACGATTTCCGCAAGGCCACCTGGGTCCGCGAAAAGGGGGGGCATCAACCTGATCCATGCGATCAAGATGGCGACGCTGAACTCCGCACGGTCCTTCCACATGGACGACAGGCTTGGTTCACTGATGCCCGGGCGTTACGCCGATATCGTGCTGACCGACAGCCTGTCGAGCATCAACCCACGCTTCGTTTTCAAGGGGGGCGACCCGCCGTGCGTCGCCGTTTCAGTCGAACGACGCGCCAAGTGTGCGGCGCATCTCTTCGGTGAACATCGACGAGGCCAGCCCATGTGCGCGTTTCTGTCGCCGGACCAGTGACAGGGTATTCCTGCCAAAGGCGCCGTCGCGGATCGGGATATAGGTCAGCTTGCCCTCGCGGCGTTCCTCGAGGATGTCGAACCGGCTGAGAAAGGCGATCCCGCCGCCGCCTGTGGCGATACTCTTCATCGCCTCAATGGAATTGGTCTCGAAGGCGGGGTTTGCGTCCTGCCCGGAGGCGTCGAACGCCTCGGCCACGATCTGTCGTATCGGCATGGATTTTTCCGCGAAAATCAGCGGATAGGTGAGGCATTCGCTTAGCGGCACCATGTTCATATGTGCGATCGGATGTGCCGTCGACACCACCGTGCCGAGTTGCGCGTTCATCCGGGACATGACTTCGATAGTCGGCGTGGGCGGCAGGTTGTAGGCAAAGCCCAGATCGGCCTCGCCATCCAGCACCGCCTGCAGCACGTGCTTGTTGATCGAGGAAGAGGCAACGTTAAGCCGCTCCCCCGCCGCGCGGATCGAGCCGGAGCGTGCCACCTCGTCGAGATAGCGCAAGACACGGGAATGCAGCATGAGGCGTCTCGGTTCATCGCCGTTCTGGCGGAGCCGGTATGCCCGAGCGGGACGGGGGGGGGCGTCCAGAAACGATTTCGGGCTACGGCAGAGGTCGGATCAATTATTACGGATTACTTATCAGTAAAAAAGATTATTTAATTTGTGAAAAGAGTGTGGCTTGCTTAGTGTCCCCGGGAGTTTCCAACAAAAGGGCAAGGTCATGGGCACCGTCGGCGATCAGCTTTCTTTCTTTGCAGCCAACCGCGAGCGGCCGATCCTGCTGGCCGGAGGCCGCATCACCGGCGCGAGCGCACAGGCCGAACAGGCCGATATTCTGATCGGCACCGATGGCCGCATCGCGGCTGTGGGGCCAGGCCTTGCGTCGCAGCCCGATACGGTGCGCGTCGATGTCTCCGGGAACCTGATTTCGCCCGGTTTTGTCGACATGCATCAGCATCTGGACAAGACCGGTGTGCTGCGCTTCACGCCAAATCCCTCGGGTACGTTGCAGGGCGCGCGCGAGGCTTTCGCGGCCTATGCCCGGACCGCCGGCCCCGAGGACATCACCCGACGCGCCTCGCGGACAATGGCACGGTGCCTGTCGCGCGGCACCACCGCGATCCGCAGTCACATCAATGTCGACAAGGATGCGGGTTTCAACGGGATTGAGGCACTGGCCCGGCAGCGGGAGGCTTGGTCCGATCGGATGACACTGCAACTGGTGGCCTTCATGACCCCGCATCCCGGGCAGGACCTGGAATGGCTGGCCGGGAACATCGACCCGGCGGTACGTTTCGCCGATGCGGTGGGCGGCACTCCGGCGGTCAGCGAGCACCCGGAACGCTATATGGACATCCTGTTCGAGGCCGCGGCCCGCGCTGGCAAGCCTGTGGATCTGCATCTGGACGAACATCTCGACCCGGACAACCTGCATATGCATGCGGCGCTTGACCGGGTAGAGCGTTTCGGGATGCAGGGGCGCACGGTGTTCAGCCATATTTCGGTGCTCAGCGCGCTGGAGCCTGACGCCGCAAGGGCGATCATGGAGCGGATGATCGACCTCGACGTGGGGGCGGTGACGCTTCCGGCGGCCAATCTCTATCTTCAGGCCCGCGACCGCACAAAGCTGCCGCCACGCGGGCTGACCCGGGTGGCCGAACTGCTGCGCGGCGGCGCCAAGATCGCCACCGCCTCGGACAATATCCAAGATCCGTTTGTGCCGACGGGGTCGGGCGACATGCTGGAAATCGCGCGCTGGACGCTGCTGGCGGGGAACCTGATGGCGGACGAGCTGCGCGACGTGCACCGGATGATCACCGACATCCCCGCCCGACTTATGGGGCTGGGGGCGGATTACGGCATCCGCCCGGGCGCCTGGGCCGATCTGGTGCTGACCGATTGCGAGGACACCGATACGCTGGTGGCCGGCGGGCCGGTCCAGTCGCGGGTGCTGGCGCGCGGGCGGCTGGTGTCGGAAACCGCGACGGTGCTGCCGCAGGCGATGGCCGAAACGGCCTGACCGGGCCGGGAGAGGGGCGGGTCATGAATGTCACGCTGCGCCAGATCCGCGCCTTCCTTGCGGTGGCCGAGCTTGGGCGTTTCAACCTTGCGGCCGGCGCGCTGGGGCTGACCCAGGCGGCGGTCAGCCTGCTGATCAAGGATCTGGAACAGGAGCTGGGCGTCCGGCTGTTCGACCGCCACACCCGCAAGGTGAACCTGACCGATATCGGCATCGAGTTCCTGCCCCAGGCGCGCAAGGCGATGGAGGACCTGGACCTTGCCACGCGCAGTGTCCGCGAACGCGCGCAGCTCAAGAAGGGCAAGGTGGTTGTCGCCAGTTCGATCATCTTTTCCTCAACCACGATTCCTGCGCTGATCGCCCGTTTTCTGGACCAGTACCCGGGCATTTCGGTCGGGTTGCGCGACATGCCCGAGGAGGAAATCCGCCCTGCCTTGCTCCGCAACGAGGCGGATATCGCTTTGGGGACCCTGCTGGACGACGACCCCGAGATCAGGTCGCAGCCTGTCAGCCAGGACCGGTTGATGCTGATCTGTCGCGCCGATCACCCGCTGGCCGCGCGGCAGGCCATCGGCTGGACCGACCTGTCGGATCAGAAGCTGATCGTGCTGGCGCGGGACAACCCGCTGCGCCAGATCGTCGAACGGACCATGATCGGCGTCGCGCCGGACTTCCTTCCGGCCTACGATGTGCGCTTTTCCACCACTGCCATCGGCATGGTCGCGGCGGGCCTGGGGGTGTCGGTGCTGCCGGAGAACTCGATGGAACTGACCTCGGCCGCTGGGGTGTGCAGCGTGGCGCTGAGCGATCCGGTCATCACCCGAGATATCTGCGTCATGCAACACAAATGGCGAAGCCTGTCGCCGCCCGCCGAACGGTTGAAAGAGATCATCCTCGCGGCATTTCCCGAGGCCGCTGCCGCGTCCCGACCCGCGTCCGATCCTTAGCCAGCCCCCTTAGAGCCAGCCGCAATCCTGCGTTCCCCCATCCTGGCGGGGCGCGTTTCGGGTTTCGTGCACCAGCGAAAGTGCGTGCGAAAAAAAATCGTTCCGCGTCAAATATTGTTTTTCTAGAGAGCGCATCAATGACGTTTTTTTTATGCCGAGGCGCAGCACGGCGGCTTCTACCAGGCCAAGACGCCGGGTCTGTACGAGGCCGCGGGCTGGACGTCGCGCTGCGCATGCGCGGGCCGCAGGTGAACGGCATGCAGCTTTTGCTGGCGGGTGAAGCCGATGTTTATACCGGCTACGACTTCCAGGTGCTGAGCGGAGTCGAAAAGGGGCTGCCGGTGCGTGCCGTGGCAGCGACCTTCCAGCATGACTTGAACGGTATCCTGACCCATGAGGATGTCGCCGGGCTGGACGATTGGTCTTCGTGCCCCATTCGATCTAGGAGGCGGTGTTCCTGTCGACCCGCGTCGCGGTGATGGCGGCACGGCCCGGGCGGATCTCGCGCATCATCGATATCGACCATGCCGGACTCCGGGACGAAACCTTCCGTGGCAGCCCTCGTTTCGCGGCGCTGTGCAGCGAGTTGTCCGAGGCGCTGCGCGACGCATCCGGGCAATCTGGCGAGATGGGAGAACCGCGATGAAACGATCTTTTGCAAACGCGGCTGCCTCGATCGAGGTCTTTGGCCCGATCCTTGTCGGCCTGGCCGTGCTGATCCTTTGGGAGGTGCTGTGCAGTGCGTTCGACGTGCCGGTCTACCTGTTCCCCAAGCCCAGCGATGTCTGGCACAGCATCCTGGCCAACGGCGCCGACCTTCTGGGGGCGATGTGGGTCACGCTGTCGATCACGCTGCGAGCTTTCGTGCTGGCCGTGGTGACGGGCACGCTGATCGCCTTCGTGTTCAACGAGAGCCGGCTGTTCGAGGCCTGCCTGTTTCCCTACGCGAACATTCCGGGGCCGGGTGCACCTGTCGGAGTGCGCCGGACCGCGGGTCGATTCGATGCGTGGCCCCTTCGGAGACGTCCTTTGAACGGTCTGTCTGAGATGAGGGGGATATTTCAAAGTAATGATTTTAAACAGAAAAAATCTTATTGTTGACAATGAATAGTGGTCCGGTCTAGCGTTCTTGCACCAATGACGAGGTTGCCGTGACAAAGCCCCAATTCCGCAGAAAGGCGGCTGCAAAAGCCGAACTGAAAAGCGGCCAGGACGCAGAAGAGCGCGTGTTCTCCCTTGTGGTCGAGGCGGTGCAGGACCAGAGACTCAAGGCGGGTGACAGGCTGGTCGAACGCGAACTCGCAGAGGCGGCCGGTGCCAACCGGCAGGCGATCCGCAACGGGCTGCTGCGACTGGTCAATGCCGGGCTGGTCGAGACCAGCCGCAACAAGGGGGCCCGCATCGTCCGGCTCAGCGCGGCAGAGGCCGAACAGGTTTTCGAAGCCCGCCTGGTGGTCGAAACCGGGCTGCTGCAACGACTGGCCCGGACCTATACCGACGAGGCAGGTGTTCGGTTGCAGGAGATCCTACGCGCCGAAGGGGCCGCCTATGACGAGGGCAATGTCGTCGAGGCGCGGCATCATTCGCGGCTGTTCCACATGGAGATGGGGCGCCTGGCCGGAAACAGGCACCTGTCGCGGTTGCTGAACGACCTGATCAATTGCCAGCCGTTGCTGATGTCGCATCGACGCGGACGGCCCTCGGAGTTTTCGGGTCACAACCTGCATATCAAGACGCTGGCAGCCTTGGCCCGTGGCGACAGCGAAGGGGCGGTTCACTACAACAACCAGCTTCTGAGTGCGGTCAAATCGGAAATGCTGCTCGATATCAAGGCGAGCGAAGATGACGACGGGCCACCCTCGGCCTGACACCAAATACCCGGCGAAGCCCCTCACCAGGATTAGCGGCCACCCATGAAACGCCAGCGGCACGTTCCGTCCGCTGCGATCTGAAGGAGGCCAGATGCGACGCTTTGCCTATCATGAACCCAAGACCCTTGAAGAGGCCTCGCGCCTCTTGGTCGACCTGGGCGAAAATGCCCATGTGCTGGCCGGTGGAACCGATCTTTTCGTCGAGATCCGCGAAAGGCTGCGAGATGTTTCCGATGTGGTGAACATCAAGAATATCCCCGGCATGAATGACATCACCTGGGATCCCAATGTCGGGCTCACCTTTGGTGCGCTGGTCACGGCGCGGCAGCTGGAAACCCTGCCGGGTGTTCAGCGCACCTATCCGAATTTCGCCGAGGCGCTGCGCCTGCTGGCCTCGATCCAGGTGCGCAACCGGGCGACCGTGGTCGGCAATCTCTGCCGCGCGTCGCCCTCGGCCGATACCATCCCGCCGCTGATCGCCGATGGCGCGATCATCCATATCTACACGCCGAAGGGGATGCGCCGGATGCCGCTGGCCGAGTTCTTTACCGGTCCCGGGCGCACCCGGCTGGAACGCGGCGATATCGCCACCGGGATCGTGATTCCGGCCCCGGCTCCCGACAGCGGGCGCATCTATCTCAAGCATGGCCGCCGCAAGGCGATGGAACTGGCCACGGTGGGTGTGGCGGTCAGCCTGGACCGCGATGGCGACACCTGCACCGATGCGCGGATCGCGCTTGGCGCGGTGGGGCCGACGGTCCTGCGCGCATCGGCGGCCGAGGCGCTGCTGAAAGGCCGGAAGATAACGGATGAGCTCATCGCGCAGGTGGGCGCGCAGGCGATGGCCGAATGCACCCCTATCAGCAACGTGCGCGCCAGCGCCGAGTACCGGCGCAGCATGGTGGGTGTCCTGACGCGCCGTGCCGTGAAGACTGCAATGGAGGCGACCCAATGAAACAGATCGTGGAACTGACCATCAACGGGGATCCCCAAAGCCTGGCCGTGGAAGGGCACCGTTCGCTGCTGGACACGCTGCGCGAAGAGGCGGGACTGACCGGAACGAAAAAGGGCTGCGACGTGGGCGATTGCGGCGCCTGTACGGTGATCGTCGACGGCGAACCGGTCAATGCCTGCCTGATGCTGGCGGTCGAGGCGCAGGGCCGCAATGTCGAGACCGTCGAGGGAATGCAGCAGAGCATCGACATCCTGCATCCGCTTCAGGATGCCTTCATGCGCCACGGCGCATCGCAATGCGGGTTCTGCACGCCGGGCATCCTGATGATGGCGCGCAAGCTGATCGAGGAAAACCCCGATCCCAGCGATGACGAGATCCGCTTTGGTCTCAGCGGCAATATCTGCCGCTGCACCGGCTACACCAAGATTTTCGACGCGGTCCGCAGCGCGGCCGCCGAGATCCGCGCGGTGCGCGCGCAGGAGGAAACGGTATGAACAAACCCGCGAACAACCTGAGAAATGCATTCAGCACGATCGGCAAGAGCGTCAAGCGCGAGGATGTGATCGAGAAGGTCACGGGCGAAGGGGCCTATGTCGCCGACCTGAAGCCGGTCGGGATGCTCTATGGCAAGATGAAACGCTCGGACGTGGCCCATGCCCGGATCAAACGCATCGACGTGAGCAAGGCGCTGGCCTACCCGGGCGTGAAGGCGGTTCTGACCCATGAGGACGTGCCGCGTGTGCTGCACTACGGCTCACCGCATCCGCGTTCCGTCTCTTGCACCAAGGATCAGTATATCCTGGACGACAAGGTTCGGTACTGGGGCGAGGGCGTGGCCGCGGTGGCCGCGATCAGCGAAGAGATCGCCGACGAGGCGCTGGACCTGATCGAGGTCGAATACGAGGAACTGCCCGGTGTTTTCACCCCCGAAGAGGCGATGAAACCGGGCGCGCCGCAGATCCACGAGGTGGGGCCGGGCGGCAACCTTGTGCTGGACCCGGTGCACGTGGAACGCGGCGATGTCGACAAGGGGTTCGCCGAGGCGGATTTTGTGCTTGAGGGCGAATTCTCCGGTGGTCGGCCCATGCCCGGCTACATGGAGCCCAATGTTTGCCTGGCCGATTGGGACGGGTCGGGCAAGCTGACTTTCTGGACCTCGACCCAAAGCTCTTTCATGGTGCGTGGCATCCTGGCCGAGGTTCTGGGGCTGCCCAGAACCAAAGTGCGGGTGCTGGTTGATCACATGGGGGGCGGCTTTGGCGCCAAGCAGGATTGCTTCCAGCATGAGTTCCTCTGCGCCTTGCTGGCGCGGGAGACGCGCAAGCCGGTGCGGATGGAATTCACGCGGCGTGAGACCTTCCTCGCCGGACGGTCGCGCCACCCGTTCAAGCTGTGGCTGAAACAGGGGTTTCGCAAGGACGGCACGATCACCGCGCGCGACATGCGGATCGTGTTCGACTCCGGGGCCTATGGGTCTCACAGCCCGGGGGTCACGACGGTGGGCACCAATTCGGCCACCTCGCTCTATCGTTGCGAAAACGTGCGGCTGGATGGGCGCGCGGTCTATACCAACACCCCGATAGCGGGCGCATTTCGCGGTTATGGCGTGGTGCAGACCTACTACGCCCTCGACATCCAGATGGACGAGGCGGCAGAGCGGCTGGGGATGGACCCGGCGGACCTGAAACTGAAAAACGCTGTGCGCGAGGGCGATATAGCGCCTTCTGGCCACGCGATCGTCGGGCATGGGTTGGAGGCCTGCATCGAGCATGGCACGCGGGTCTTTGACTGGAAGGGGTTGCGGCAAGGGGCGCGCTGCCCCGACCCGGCGGCGTCGCATGTCCGCAAGGGCTGGGGTCTGGGCTGTGAAATGCACGGCTCCTCTGCCTATCCCGGCATCAAGGAACAGGGCAATGCCCTCATCAAGGTGAACGAAGACGGCTCGGTGACGTTGATGACCGGCGCGGCGGGCCTGGGCACGGGCGCCCATACCGCGCTTGCGCAGATCGCGGCGGAAGAGCTGAACATGCCCTTTGAAAGCGTCTCGGTCGTGCATGGCGATACCGACGCCGTGCCCTGGGACATCGGTGCCTTTGCCAGCCACACCACTTACCTGGTGGGCAGCGCCACTCGGATGGCCGCCGCCGAGGCGCGCGCCGGTATCCTGAGACGTGCCGCTGAAAAGCTTCAGACCACGGCCGATGCGCTGGACATGGTCGACGGCCGGATCTTCCTGCGTGCCAGTCCTGACAGCGGCCTCACCGTGGCCGAGGCTATGGGGCCGACCCCAGGGATCCCATCCGCCAATATCCTGGGGCGGGGGACGTATGAACCGACCAAGTCCTATTCCTTTGCAGCGCATTTCGTCGAGGTGACGGTGGACACGGAAACCGGCCTGGTGACGGTGGACAGGGTGGTCCCGGTTCACGACGTCGGCAAGGTGATCCACCCGATCGCTGCTGCCGGCCAGATCGAGGGCGGCATCCAGCAGGGCATCGGTCACACCCTGACCGAGGATTACATCATCGACACGCAAACCGGTCGATCCCTGAATGCGGGGCTGGTGGATTACAAGATGCCGCTGTCGATGGACATGCCCGATATCGACACCGTGATCCTGGAGGCGGCCCCCGATCCCGGCGGCCCCTGGGGCGCCAAGGGGGTCGGCGAAGACCCGATCATCGCCATCGGACCGGCCATCGCCAACGCGATTCACGACGCGATCGGGGTGCGGTTCCATCACTACCCGATCACCCCCGAAGACATTCTGAATGCCCTCAACGAGAAGGAGCGCCAATCATGATGAACGTTCACGAAATCCCCAAGGACAAGCTGCCGATCACCATTCTCACCGGCTTTCTGGGATCGGGCAAGACGACGCTGCTCAACTACATCCTGACCGAGAAACATGGCTATCGCATCGCCGTGATCGAGAACGAATTCGGCGAGGTCGATGTGGACAGCGACCTGGTGCTGGCCTCGGACGAAGAGATCTACCAGATGCAGAACGGCTGCATCTGCTGTTTTGTCGACGTCCGAAACGACCTGATCGACGTGATGAAAAAGCTGCTGGCCCAGAAGGACAAGTTCGATCACATCATCGTCGAAACCTCTGGCCTGGCCGACCCGACGCCGGTGGCGACCGCCTTTTTCGCCGATCGCAGCGTCGCGGACGAGGTCAATCTCGATGCAATTGTGACTCTGGTGGATGCCAAGCACATCGACCAGCACCTGTACGATCCGGTGCTGGACGGGCGCGACAACCAGGCGGTGGATCAGATCGTGGCGGCGGACCGGATCATCGTCAACAAGGTGGACCTGGCCAACGAGACCGGACTGGCCAAGCTGGAAGGCGACCTGCGCGGGCTGAACCAGACAGCCGAGATCCTGCGCTCGGAGTTCGGGGTGGTGGACCTGGACAACATCCTGAACGTCAACGGGTTCCAGCCGTCCTACGTCAAGGAACGGGCGGAGATCCTGCAGATCGACATGACGGCCGAGAGTGACCATGAACACCACCATCACCATCATCACGGCCACCTCCACGATGAAACGGTGTCCTCTATCAGCCTGACCTTCGAGCAACCTTTTGTCCTGGACAAGCTGCATGCGGTGCTGACCGCCTACCTCGATGAAAAAGGGCCGGCTATCTTTCGCACCAAGGGTATCCTGTCGATGGCTGGTGACGACCGTTTCTATGTCTTGCAGGCGGTGCACCAGCTCTTTGACCTGCGCCCGGATCACCCCTGGCAAGATGACCAGCGCCGCTCCAAGATCGTGTTCATCGGGCGCGATCTGGACCGTGACGAGATCGAACGAAAACTCTCTTCCTGCCTGGTAGACTAACCCCTCCTCCTCTTGGTCCCGGGTAGGGAAGCGGCCCGCGCGATCCGCGCGCGGGCCGCTTTGGCATTTCATTATAGATAATAAAAACAATTACTTATCTAAATTTTCCTGTTGACCTTGGATGGTCGCGGGCGTAGTCTGGGACAAGAGTAGAAGCGCAGCCAATTGCTCACCAACCCATTGAGAGGTGAGGCTGCGATGTCGAAACTCCCCACTTTCCCGATCCGGATTGGCCCCAAGGGGACCATCCCCCGCACAGCGTCCTTCGGGCCGTTCGCGGGCGGGACTGGCATTGCATCCAGGCACCTCGTTCCAGGAGGTTCCTCATGATTATCGACCTGAGTTGCTATCCGACGGATCTCGTCGATCTGGCCTGGCGCCACGACGGCGAGCCCTTCACCGGAGAGCGGCTGCTGAAGATGATGGACGGCCCGTTCTATGTGAACGGCAAACCCCGTCGCGTCGACAAGGCATTCATCCAGCCGCCGCAGGGCAACACGATCTACACGCACGGCATCCACGAAAAGGAAGGCAAGGCCGCGATCCGGGAATACATGGGCTATACCGAAAAGATGGTCTGTGAACATCCGGACCGTTTCATCGGCTGCTTCGTGTACAACCCGCGCTACGGCACCCAGAACGGCGCCGAGGAAATCGAACGCTACGTCAAGGAGTTCGATTTCAAGATGGTGCAGCTGCAGGCCAACATGCATGCCTATCGCCCTGACCGGGCGCTGGACTGGCTGCGCCCGGCGATGCGCGTCTGCGCGGACCTCGGCATCATGGTCAAGGTGCACACCGGCGACGGGCCCTATTCGATCCCGACGGAATTCATCCCGATTATCCGGGAATTCCCGGAGGTGAACTTTATCCTGGCGCATTTCGGTGTGCAGACCGGTGGTGTCTACACGTTCGAGCCGTTCCAGATGGCGATGGACGAACCCAATGTCTACGCCGAAAGCGGCTGGTGTCTGCAGTCGCGGATCGTCGAATTCGCCAAGGAACTGCCCAAGCACAAGATCCTGTTCGGCACCGACACGCCGCCCAACGAACCGGGCATGTGGATCAACCTGCTGGAGGTGCTGTGCCACGAGCCGCCGCAGGGCCTGAACCTCGATGAGGACACGCTCGAGGATTACCTGGGCAACAACACCGCTCGGATGATCGGGCTGGAGCCGACCGCGCCGCCGAAAACCGTGGCCGAGGCAGAGGCCTATCTGCGGGACAACGGCGTCGTGCTGGAACCGGCAGAATAAGCCGCCCAAAGACTTTCCGAAGGAGACCAAGATGATTATCGACACCCATCTTCATCCGACCAACCTGGTGGACGAGGCGTGGCGCCATACGGGCGAACCCTTCACCGGCGAGCGGATGCTGAAAATGATGGACGGCCCCTACATGATCAACGGCAAGCCGCGCCGGATCGACATGGGGTTCATCCAGCCGCCGCCGGGCAATACCGGCTATCGCGATGGCAACCGCATGGGCCGCGAAGGCATTCGCGACTACATGGCCTATTGCGCGGAGCTGTGCCAGAAATACCCGGACCGCTTTATCGGGAATTTCAACTACAACCCGCGCTGGGGCCCGGAGAACGGCGCCAAGGAGATCGAATTCCACCACAAGGAATACGGTTTCAAGATGATCAAGCTGCACGCCAACATGCACGGTTACCGGCCTGACCGGGCGCTGGAATGGCTGCGTCCGGCGATGGAGATGTGCGCCAAGTACAACATCGTGGTGCTGATCCATACCGGCGACGGACCCTACACGATCCCGACGATGTTCTACCCGATCATCCGTGAATTCCCGATGGTCAACTTCATCATCGGCCATTTCGGCATCCAGACCGGCGGCAACTACAGCTTCGAGGCGTTCTGGATGGCGATGGACACGCCCAATGTCTATTGCGAAAGCGGGTGGTGTTTCCAGTCGCGGATCGTCGAGTTCGCCCAGCAGTTGCCCAAGGACAAGATCGTCTTCGGCACTGACAGCCCGCCCAACGATCCGGGCATGTGGCTGCGTGAGCTTGAGGTGCTGTGCCACGAGCCGCCGCACGGGATGAACCTGTCCGAGGACGATCTCGAAGGCTACCTTGGCAACAATATCGCCAAGCTGGTGGGGATCGACACCACGCCGCCGCCGCGCGATGCGAAGGACGCACAGGCCCGCCTGACGGATACCTATGCGGGCGTCGACCGCGCGACCGGCAAATTGCTGGAACCGGTCTGATCCTGACCTGACGGCGCCGGGTGTCCGGCGCCGTCTTGGACACTTTCACCCTATTTCACGATCTTGCCGACCCGGGGGACGTTCGCCATGCTCATGACCAAAACCGAAAGCCATCACCCGCAGGATGTGCGTCATTTCCTGGCCGGCTACTGCGCCGAACATCCCGGGGACGTGATAGAGATCGACAGCCCGGTCTCGGACGACCAGGACGCCACGGCGCTGATCTGGGCGCTGGCGGGGCAGGGGCGGCAGCCGCTCTTGCGGCTCAACAAGGTGGCACATCTGGATGCGCCGGTGCTGTGCAATGTCTTCGGGTCGCGGCAGCGGATTGCCCGTCTGTTCGACACGGACGAACCCGGGTTGCACGCGGCCTACCAGAAACGCTCCCGCGCCGCTATGCCGTCGAAAACGGTCGATGACGGGCCGGTGCTGGAGCGGGTCATCTCTGGCGCGGACGTGGACCTGAACCTGCTGCCGATGCTGAAGCACTTCGAGACCGACCGGACCAAATACATCACGTCGGGCATCATCCTGGGCGAGGACCCGGATAGCGGGATCGGCAATCTGTCCTATCACCGCGCGATGATCCATTCGAAAAATCAGCTCGCGACCTCGCTGCATTCGCGTGGCCACCTGTGGCGGCTGCTGAACATGTCGAAGGAACTTGGCAAACCCATGCCGGTGGCGATGATCATCGGCGGCCATCCCCTGTTCATGCTGGCGGCTTCTGCCCGCCTGGCTTTCGAAGAGGATGAGCGCGACATCGCCGGCGGTCTAATGGGCGCCCCCCTCGAGGTGGTGGAAACACCGAAATACGGTATCCGGGTTCCGGCCCATGCCGAAATCGTTCTGGAAGGTGTGATCGACCACGAGGCCACGGTCGAGGAAGGGCCGTTCGGTGAATTCACCGGCTATTCCTCGGACCGGTCGACCAATAACCTCTTCACCGTCGAAACAATCCTGCGCCGCGAGTCGCCGATCCTGGTCAGCGTGGCGGGCGGCAATTCCGCCGAGCACCTGAATCTGGGCCGCATCCCGCGCGAGGCGGAGATGGTCGAAAAGCTGAAGGCCCGTTTCCCCTCGGTGACGGCGGTGCATTACCCCGCTTCGGGGACGCATTTTCACGCTTACGTGGCAATGAACCAGAGCCGCGAAGGCGAGGCCCGGCAGGTCATGCTGGGGCTCTTGGGCTGGGACCAGTACCTGAAGAACGTGATCGTGGTGGATGCGGACGTGGACATCACCCGCGACGAGGAAGTGTTGTGGGCGGTGTCCAGCCATTTCCAGCCGCACCGGGACGTGGTGATCGTGGAGGGCCTGCCGGGCAACGCGCTGGACCCGTCGGCAAGCGGCATCGGAACCACCTCGCGCATGGGGCTGGACGCGACGCGCGGCCCCGATTTCCACGGCACCCGCGCCCGGATCAGCGCCGAGGCGCAAGCGCGCGCCGCTGCACTTTTGCAGGAACTGGGCGCGTAATCCGCCAGGGCAGGAAAGGGAACCGGACATGACACAGCCAAGGCGGATGATCGTCGGAATCTCCGGGGCCTCCGGGGTGATCTACGGCAAGCGGATGCTCGAGGTGCTGCGCGCGCTGGAAATCGAAACGCACCTGGTCATGTCCAACGCCGCGCGCATCACGATGGCGCAGGAATGCGATTTCACTGCCGCGGATCTAGAGGCGCTGGCCGATCACACCCATTCCAACAAGGACATCGGCGCCGGGTGCTCCTCGGGGTCCTTTCGAACGATGGGAATGATCGTCGCGCCCTGTTCGGTCAAGACGATGGCCGAAATCGCCAATGGCACAACATCGAACCTCTTGTCGCGTGCGGCGGACGTGGTGCTGAAGGAACGGCGCCGGCTGGTCCTGATGCTGCGCGAGACGCCTTTGCACCTGGGTCACCTCCGCAACATGTCGGCGGTGACAGAGATGGGGGCGATCATCTATCCGCCGGTGCCGGCCTTCTACACCCGGCCGCAGAGCCTGGAGGAGATGGTCGATCACACGGTCGGGCGGGTTCTGGACCTGTTTGATCTGGATGCCGGTACGGTCAAGCGCTGGACGGGCACCAAGCCGGCCAGCGCCTAACCGCGCGCGGGCTGGGGCCGTCCGAGCCCTGCGTTTGCCTGGTTCCGCCGGATCACGAGGTAAACGCCGGCAATGACCAGGATCGAACCCAGCCCGGAGAGGGCGGAAATCGTCTCGCCAAAGAACAGCCACGCCTGCAACATCGCCAGCGGCGGCACCAGGTAGAAATAGCTGGTGACGCGTGCAACCTGGTCCCGGCGGATCATCACCATCAACAGGCTGATCGCGAGGACCGATATCCCAAGGACCAGCCAGGTCATCGTCAATACCAGTGGCCATGTCAGTGTGACGTGCCGGGTCTCGAACAACAGCATGAGCGGCAGCGTGGCCAGCAGCGCACCGATGTACTGCACCGTCGTTCCAGCCAGGACCGGCACATCGCCGCCCAGACGCTTTTGCAGCACGGTCCCCAGCGAGATGCCAAGCAGGGCCAGGACGGTTGCGGCCAGCCCGATGCTGTCCAGTCCGCCGTGCCCTGGCAAGGCCCCGGCGCCGGAGATGACCAGCAGGATCCCCGCGAACCCCAGGACAAGTCCGGTGAGTGCTGAGCGTTCCAAGCCTTCGCCCAGCCAGAACCACCCCAGCAGCGCGGTGAGGATCGGTTGCATCCCGACGATGATCGCGACCAGACCGGCGGGTATCCCCTGGGAGATGGCGTAGAACACGCCGGCGAGGTAGGCGCCGTGGATCAGCACACCGATCAGCAGTTGGGACGGGATGTCATGGACTGCCAGCAGACGTTTGCGCCAAAGCAGCAATCCGAACGAGAAGAGCACAAGCACGAGCGCGTAGCGAACGACCAGCAGGAAGAAAGGCTCCATATAGGGCAGGCCGAATTTCGCGCCGATGAAACCCGTGCTCCAGATCAGCACGAAAATGAAGGGAATGAGGCGTGTCAGTCGTGGCATGGGTCGTCGTTCGTTTGCTGGGCCCAGGGTGGGGCTTCTCGGTTTCGCAGGTGCTGGCGGGGGAAACGAAAGTCCCGGCCGGTGATCCGGCCGGGACTCTGGGTTGGCTGGATTGCGCGTTACTTGGATTCGCGCGGCAAGCTCCACGGGAAGAAGTAGCGTTGCGTCTGGGCGATGATCTGGAACAGTGTCAGAGACATCAGCACCAGGATGCCCAGCCCGGCCCAGGCCTGCGGGATCTTGAACAGCGAGGTCGAGAACTGGATGAAATAGCCAATTCCCTTCTCCGCGGCCACGAACTCTGCCACCACCGCGCCGATCACCGAGAGCGTCACCGAGATCTTCAGCCCCGAGAAGATGTAGGGGATCGCATAGGGAATGCGGATCTGGGTGAACTCGCGGATGGCCGGGGCCTTCAGCGAATGGCTGAGTTCGATCAGTTCATCCGGTGTCGCCTTCATCCCGGTGGTCATCGACACGACCAGCGGAAAGAACGAGATCATGAAGGTGATCAGCACCCGCGACACGTCGCCCGACCCCATCGTGACGATGATGATGGGCGCCACCGCGACGATCGGCGTCGACTGGATCACAACCAGCAGCGGATAGATACCGCTGGAGACCAGCTTGAACCGCGTCAGCGCTATTGCCAGCGGCAATGACACGACGATGGCCGTCAGGAAGCCCAGCATGGCGACCCGCAGGGTCGCCCAGGCATGGGCGAGCCAGCGCGAAACGGTCACCGCATCGAACCCTTCAAGGATACGGCTGGGCGCCGGCAGCAGGAAGGTCGGGATGGTAAAGACCCGGGTCGAGGTTTCCCACAGCACGAGGATGATCAGGAAAGTCAGCCCGGGCAGCAGCCCGGGAACACGGTTTACGCGTGTCAGTGTTGCAGTCATGTCAGGCCACCTTTTTGGTCATCAGGATGTCGCGCAGGTGGGATACAAGGTCCTGCATCTCGCTCAGTCGCATCGAGTCTCCGGTGCGTGGTCGTGGCGCAGGGACCCTCAGGTCCTCTGCGACATGGGCGCCGGGGCCGTGGCTCATCACGATGATCCGGTCGGCCAGCAGGACGGCTTCGACGATGGAATGGGTGATGAACATCACGGTCTTGCGATGTTCCTGCCAGATGTTCTGCAACTCGTAGCCCATTTCCTCGCGGGTCAGGGCATCGAGGGCCGAGAACGGTTCGTCCATCAGCAGGATATCGGGGTTGTGCAGCAGGGCCCGCGCAATCCCGACCCGCTGCTGCATGCCGCCCGACAATCGTCCCGGACGGCGGTTTTCCAAGGAGGCCAGGCCGACCAGCTTCAGCAGTTCATGTGCTCGCTCTCGCTGTTCCTGCGTAACGCGGCCGAACTTGTGCTTCATCGGGAAAACCACGTTGTCCTCGAGCGTCGCCCAGGGCAGCAGGGTCGGCTTCTGGAACACGATGCCGATGTCGTCGCGCGGCTCGACCACGTTTTCCCCGTGGACAGAGACTGTGCCGGCGCTTGGTTTGAGAAGGCCCGCCACGATGCGCATCAGCGTTGACTTGCCACAGCCAGACGGTCCGAGCACGGCGATGAACTCGTGATCGTTGATGGCCAGGTTGACGTGTTGCAGAGCAATCAGCTCACCAGCCCGGGTGTCGAAGGTCATTTCGACATCGGTAAACTGGATGGCCGGAGTGACATTTGTATTCACGGCCATGATCAGTTCCCCGGCATGAAGCTGCGGTCGACGATGTCTTCGGGATCAAGCGCGTCCAGATCCATTCCCTGGGCTGCGGCGACGCGCTCCCAGGTGGCTTTCAGGCGGACGGGGTCAAAGGCACCCAGACCGTCCCGTTCGGTCACATCGTTGAAGATCAGCCCAAGCGCGTCTTGCAGCGAGCCAAGCGCAGTTGCGTGGTCCAGTTCCGGAACTGCATCGGTCACGGCCTTCGCGGCGTCATCGGGATTGGCCCGCATGTATTCCACGGATTCCAGCAGGGCGCCGACAAAACGCCGGGCCACGTCAGGGCGTTCTTCCAGGAACTTGTCCGATGCGACGATCGCGCCCGAATACATCACCAGGCCGGCATCGGCCCAGGGCAGGACGATCATCTCGCGGCCGGCATCCTGGGCCTGTTGCGAATACCGGGTCACATCGGTGATCCAGGAAATCACCGCATCTGTCCTGCCGGTGACAAGCATCGGGTTCAGCGCGCCGGGATCCGATTTGGTCAGCGTGATGTCATCCATCGTCAGATCGTTGTCGTGCAGCACCAGCGGCAGGTAGACGTTCGACGAGGTAAAGGGCGAGGTCACGACATCCTTGCCCTTCACGTCCGCGAAGCTTTCGATGCCATTGCCTTTCAAGGTGAAGAAGGCATGCGGTCCTTCGTTGTAGTAGGACATGACTGCGGTCACCGGCAGTTTTTCGGTAACGCGGGCCGCCATCAGGGCACCGATGTCCGCATTGCCGATGTCCGAACTGCCGGTGGCAAGCTTGGTCAGCGACTCCGACGAACCGCGCCCAGTTTCCAGTGACAGTTCCAACCCGGCCTTTTCGCAAAAACCACGTTCAAGGCAGACGAAGATGGCTGCCTTGTCGCCGCCGGGCAACCAGTCCATCTGAAACGTGACCTTGTCGGCGGCTTGGGCAAACGCCGCACTTCCCAAAATGAACGCGGTGGCTGTTGTTATTACCTTCATGAGTCTTCCTCCCTGTCGCGGTCCGCAGCGAGTACGAACCGGCGATCTCCTTGAGCCGATTTGAAACAGTTCGCCCAGAGGGATTGCCGAGCAGTAGCGATGGTTACCCTATTCAACACGTCTGCCCCGGGTGAACTGCACGAATACTGAGCAATTACCAAAGTCCCAGGGGGCCAAGTTCGCTTCTACTCTGGGACGGAGACTAGCACGTAATGTTCAATTCAGGAAGGAAAGTTTTAGCATTGTCAACAATAGTTCCACTGAGGGGCAGGGGATGCTTCCAGCGCGCTGCGCATAAGTCGACGCAAATGTTGAGAAATTCACGGTGGCCTTTGACCATCGCGAAATCCGGCCAAAGATGGTCCAAATCCCGCAAGAACAGCGGGGGAGGGGGGCAAGAGGCAATGTCCTCGTCGCCGCCGCGCAGGGATCGCGACCCGCAGAGGAATCACTCCGCCGCCACCCGGTACCTTGCGACTCTTTCCCGAGATCCTTGGGGAAGATGTTTCGTTCCTTGGTCAGCCGCGAGGCCTGCCGACGGTCCAGCCTCCGACCACACCGGAACCATGTCGCTTCGGAACCCCGGGAGCCCACGTTCAGGCAGCGAAGCGGTCTTGCTCAAGTGGTCGACGATGCCTCAACGCGGGGATCGGCGCGCTCGGGAAAGCCAATATTCCCAGCAGAAATACGCAAAGATCGCTTTGGCCACCTGCTTCCGCGAACCATCTCTCTGAAGACAGTGTCGAACCTTGCGAACAGAGAGCATGATCACAGCATCTAGGGTCTACTGCCCCCGCAGAGTGCCACTAGGCGTCGCCACAGCCAGAAATGCAAACGGCCTCGGGTACTCCCCGAGGCCGTTTCTTTGTCATCTCAGCCAAAATGATCTTGTGAGTCGGTTAGGTCATGTCCCGTGGCACGCCACATGTGGCGTGCCACGCAACATTACACACAGGCCGCAAAATTAACCTTAGAAATCAATGTGTGTGAGTTTTGATGCCGCATCAATTTGCTCCAAAAATTCAGAAAGAATGACCGCAACTGTGCCGTAATGTCCCGCGCTGCGGAGCCACAAGCTCCGCAGCTACACATTGCACTCAAGCAGTGATGAAACGCTGCGAGCTACGCAGCCTCGGATTTTGACAGGACACTTTGAACCAACGCCTCAAGGGCCTTTATATGCGCGCGAGACGGGCCTGTTACGTCTAGAGTGGCGACAACCAGGTTCTCATTCGCATCTGCATGCGCAATAGCATAGCAGGTCCGGATTGGATCGGGCGGCAAATCGCCGTGATGTGGGTAGAGCAGCATTACGTTCGGACACTGATAGAGTTGGCTGTAAGCCATCAACTGGTACACATCAGCCTGACTGACACCCTGCTTCGGGTCGTCAATGCGAGGTGACATCCGTTTCCACTTGGTGTCGATGACAAGCACTGTCCGATCGCCTCGGCGAATGACGAGGTCCGGCTTAGTCCGAAAGCGCCCTGTACTCTCTTCGAACAAGCAGTCTCGGTGGCCGCCTTGCGCTGAGACACGGTACCCGCCTCCTGACAGGCCCTTGGTCAGCAATTTGGCAACGTATTGCTCGAACAGCGCATTCATTTCGAACAAAAGCGCATGACCGTCGATGGCGCCTGCGCTCGTCTGTTGATGCCTGTCGGTGAGAAGCAACCGAGCGAACGATAGGAGTTCGTTCCAACGCTGGTTTGTCCGATCCAAAGTGATCTGATCCCAACGCAGCGCGTCGACAGGAACCCGGGTCACGTCCGAATACGCAAATTCAATTTCGCGCAAAAGCCGCTGATTGTCGGCAGCCTGAGCCAGCCGCTGCAATCGGGAAACAGCCGCGCGCATAACTTGGTTCAGCGGGATGTCGAACGACAGTTCATCATAACTGCAGGCAAGCCTTTGCGGTGAAACCGCATGACGTGAAAACTGCCGAGTGATGTCGAGCCGCCCACGGAGCGCAGAAAGGTCATCGGCATGTTCCAAGTATCGACGCGGCAACCCCATGCGCACCGCCTCCAGAAGGCGCGTGCAGAAAAGTCGGATAAGCAGTTCCAGGACAGTGTCTTTTTGCCAACCAAGCTGCGTCATGGCACCGGTGTCGATCCGCAAATCATGGACGACTGCCAACATATGTATCAGTCGGCGGCGGAGCGCATCGTCAGTGGCGTCATGCTCCCCAAGGCCTTCTATCTTGGGAAGGATCTCTAACTGACACCCGGGCGCGGCGATTACGCCCACCACCCCCCGTGCACGCAAAGCCTTGCGACCGTGTTCAAGAACACCTTCTCCACCGCCCCCGGCAAATGCGGAACGCGCTGCGACCGCGGCGATGCGATCGGCCTCTGCCTGTGGGATGGTCGCCTCGTCATCACCATAGCCGATGCGCTGCCACTCACGGAGCGTGCGGCGGATCATGACCCAAGCAATCTGGAGTAATCAAAGCCCTCCGCAGTGCTGCGGACAGCCCATCGGAAGCGAGGCATTGCTTCGCCGTTGTCGAGCCCTGGCGGTGCTTTCAAAACCGAGCGTTTGAGGAAACCGCCGTCGATGGTCCCTTCATGCGTCTCCAGATCCCCCAGGACTGCAGCGATCTTGGCCCAATCTTCGAAGAAGTATTCGGCCAGAAGAGGAATAACCTTGTGGCGCATCACCTCGTCCACGTCAGCTAGCGTCTGGCAACCGGTAAAGTAGGCATGCCCTATCTGGTGATCGCGATCATAGAGATACTCTACCCGCTCGTTGATCGTCGTTAGAAGGAGCGCCAAGTCGATCCCGGTGCGGGCCCCGGCATCGTCAAGATGCTTCCCATCGGGCATGAGCTCACGAAAGGTGAAGCGTCGTCGGAGTGCCGTATCGAGCAGAGCAATAGAGCGGTCTGCGGTGTTCATCGTGCCAACGATATGCAGGTTCGACGGAACACCAAAGTCATCCCCGGAATACGGCAGACTCACCTTGATCTCGTTCGGTTGGCCAAGTCGCTTATCCGGCTCGAGCAGCGTGATCAGCTCTCCAAAAACCTTCGAAATATTCGCGCGGTTGATTTCGTCGATGATCAGGACGAAGGGCTCGGGCTCCGACGGGCCATCGCTTTGCTGGCTGTTCATGTAGCGCTCGAGGGCAGGTACATTTAGCTCGACAACATTGAGCTTGTAAATCGGCTGCTGCTGAAAATTCTTGGCATAAATCTCGTTTACTGAAACTCCATCTCGATCGTTCCAGAGCCAACGAACGGCACGACGATGAGCATAGCCACCTTCCGTGCGAGGAGAAAACTCATACCCACCCGTAAACACTCCGATGGCTCGAAAACGCAAGTTACCTTTGGAAACGATGACGATGTCGCCTTCATTTACCTCATTTCTGAACGTGAAGGGCGCCTGCACCTCGCCATTTCTCGGCCCGATATTTGCATGGCGATCGTCGAGATTCCTGCAAGCTTGCATAATAGCTTGGCGGTTCGCAAACTTTTCGCCAGACCAGTCTATATCTTCGTAGCCCAGCAGGGTGTAATTGCCTTGAATAGCCTCCTCGAAAAGGTGCGCATCTTCAGGATTGTTCGCTTCGCCGATCGACATCTTGAAAACCTGGCGGTCGCCAAGACGCACAGCCTCCTCTGCTGACGAATGCCCCCGACTGGTCTCAGCCCGTTTCGCAATGCGACGGAAAATGCCCGGAACGGTTTCCAGCCTGAACCCAGCCGTTGAAGTATCGCCACCCTCATCCGTCCCGGTCATGGGCTGCCGCCCTTCGACGAACTCTTCATATGCCATGGACTGATGGAAGGTGACAAACTCGATCCGCCCCGCAGCCAACAAACCTTGGTAAGTGACCATGAGATCGTCACGGTCTTCTGGCAACGGCTCTCCACACAGACGGACGGATTCGGCCATTGTGCTGAACGTTTTCCCGGTGCCTGGCGGTCCGTAGAGGATCAGCGTTTGCGCCACTGTGCTTGCTGAAGATCGCATATCATTCCCTTGACTGCCCAGCCGGGGCTCAAGCTCGAAAGTGAACTCTGTTGTCGCGCTTCTGGATGGCCCCTTGATTGTCGGGGCGGATACACGGGCCAGAGACCGGAATTTCTCTCCCTCCAGGGCCTGACAGACGTTTGCCCAATTTCTCTCAAGACCACACAGATCATGCAGATCGCCCGCTCGAATGGTGACGCTAGGCAGCCCAGCCTCCCGAGATGGCTCAATGAAGTAGTTGAGAGCAACGAGCCTAGCACGCTCCGCGCCGCGCATCAGGTGCGCATACTCGTCAGGCAGCGGTAGAGGCTGATCATCCTTGTCGACAATGACGAATCCAGCCTTGTGCAATTGGGCAGCCGCATCTGACGACTGGCTCCATCCGCCATTCAAATTCTTGGAGGTCTTCCCAATCAGAAAGCCCACAATTGGTTTGGTTGGATAGGTTCTCTGTGATCGCGACTTGGTTGACCTGACCCAATACTTTGTAGGCTCTTTGAACGCGGAAAATGCGGCTTCGAACTCAGAGTTTTCACGCAGATCAAAGGCGTCCATAGCGGCTTCGATTTTCTCGCGCGACAGGCGGTCTGCAGCAGCCTCCGTATCCAGTTCGCCGGGCGCGGGCTGCTTGCCCTCCCAGAAAGCGTGGTAGAGCTGAAGAGCCTGCCGTATGCTGGCCAGACCAGTTCTCAGCACGCCATCGATTGGAACGGGCGACGGATTGGGCCGTTTTTCACGCTCATCCTCAGAGCTGTAAGCAAACTGCTCGAGGATTTGCTCCTTGTCTTGTGAGGAGAAGAGTTCATCCAGATCTCCCAAATACCTCTCAACCCGCTTGGCACTGCTAACCCGGGAAGATGCTGCTTGAGGCGACTGGCCTTGCTCGCCAAGCCAAGTCTTGAATTCAATTTCTCTCAACAACTCATCCCATAGTCGAATTCTTGCTTTCAATGACCTGCGATGCTCGCTTGGCTTGCGGCTTCAAGCGTAGCCGGTGAGCAGCGGCACACAGAGACATCTGATAAACAGACTTTCAACATTTGGGATCGGAAATGGAAGACGCCTTCTGCTGAGTTATTTGCACTCAGGTTCCGGCCAAGCGACATCTCGATGGGCATTCGGGGAACGATGCCTCAGTGTTGCAGGACCACGGGGCACGTCGGCGCGCAGGAACACACGCCCCCTACCCGCTGCCGACAACTTAATTGGCTTCAAACCGATTGCTTCGAGCTGGTCACCGACCCTCCGCGTTCCTTTCCCTTCGAATTCGGCAAGATGTTTGCAGGGGACATATTGCTCCATGAATCGATCGACGGACTCGTAAGTCACCACTTTGATCGATTTCCGAGAGTGCGGGTGCCGTGCCCGAGCTTGCGTCAGGTAGCCCGCGTCCACCAAATACCGCACGGCAGCTTCATTGATCCCCAGATAGCGTGCTAGCGTGGACCGAAGGTAGCCTTCTGGCTTGAGCAGACGCAACGCCTTGGCAACCTCTTGTGGGTCCAGCCGCACAGACAGGTAGCCACTTTCCTCAGATGACTTGGCGACAGTTTTCAGCGCCCCCTTCTGGATCAAGCGAACAACGTCAGCCGCGCCTGCGACGGCTTTCCGGCAGGTCGTCTGAATCCCGACCAGGCGCTCCGCACCTCCGTCTCCTTCGCCCAGTTGGACGCGAGGTTTGATGCTGGAGAGGAATGCATCAAGCTGGCCTTCGTCGTAATAGGGACGCCCAACGGGCGACCCGGCAATCGGTGAGATGAGACCGCCTGCCACCAGTGCATCGAACTGAGCCCTGGGAGCATTGACCCTTCTTTGCGCAGCAACCTGGCAAATGGCCCCGGAGAAGCGCTCGACGATCGGCTTGAGCGCCCGCGCATCAAGAAGCGCGGCCTTGCCGACATCCTCACCTGAAGTCAGGAAGCCATTGGCCTGCAACAGCTCCAACGTTTGACGATATCCCAGTCCCAGATCACGACGCAGAGCTGCGACACTGTAGACGCGCCGACCGGCACAAGGCTTGCCGAAGAGCATGTCCCCTTCACCGATGGGGTACGTCTCCGCCATGAAATCCCGCGCGATGACTCTTAGGGGTTCATATTGATCCGCGTGTGACTGCTCCAGCCAGTTGAACAGACAGCCATAGTGCCTGCGGGACAGGGAGACCGGCGATCCAGCGTCACGATGGATGGCACCGAGCAAATCTCGCAGCCCGCGCTCACCTCGCGACAAAATTTCAAAGCCTCGCGCACCTGCCTGGCTCTTGTCGCCTTCCGACAAGAACTTCGGCTTCGCCCCCACCCCGAAGAGGTCTGCGATACCCAGGATCTCGGCACCGAGCGCTACGGCACCGAAGCCCAGATCATCTAGCCAGCGGTCCTGGCGTTCACCTGCCATTCTGCGAGCCAGATAACTTTCCAGACCGGTCGGCGCCTGACGAACGACCAGTTGTTCCAGTTTCTCAGGCTCAAGTCCCAGATCGCGAATGCGGCCTGCAAAGTCGTGTGGGCCACGGCTATGCGAATAGCTTTCGTCCTCGTGGAGCCTGCATCCATGCTGAGGGCACGCCCGGATCGAGGGGATGTGCCAAACGCACCTTTGGGCGGCACCACCGACCGCAGACGCAGCTACGTCTTCGGCCACACATTGCGGGCAAAACCTCAGCCGCCGACGAGTGATCCACCGCTTCTCAACAAGTTGCCCGGCGACCAGGTACTGACCCGTCGAGGTCTTGGTCACGAGCCCTCGCAAGAGCTCGGCGCGGTCGATACCACCAAGCTGAGCAAGGAAGGACAGCGCGCGCTCCTCGCCATCGGCAAGAGATTGCAGCGCAAAACCTTGATCAGCACAAAACTCCGATGCGAAAGACAGGCCGTTTGCCCAGGCCAGCCGTGACGCGAAGGACGCCGGGGTTTCCCCCGGCACCAACGCTACCAGGATCGGTAAGCGACGGCTCATGCCGCGCCCCTCGTCTTGACTGGCGGCGCCTCGAGGTCCGCGCCGCCCAACAGCTGCCCGGTGTTGATGGCGCGAAAGTTACCCACGATGAAGGGGTTCAATGCGTCCACACAGCCTTTCTGCTTGCGATAGGCGGCCGCAAAGTGCGCTTGTTCCACCGACGCACTCCCCTCAAGCAACGCGATCTTGATAGCCTCGATGATCAGTCGCGTCGTCAGCCCGAACTCGTACCGGGAAGCATGCAGCAGACGCTGAACGGAGGACGCAGCCTGAAAAGACTGCCCTCGCCCTAGCTTCGCTGCCGAGAGATAGGCTTCCAGCACCCCGACGACCTCATGGCCATGCGCGGCGTATGTCATTGGAGCGAAATGCACGGGCTCAAACCGCCGCTTCAGCTGATCATCCCGATTGATCAGGTCCAGGAGCTCGCAGGTCCCACTCAAGATCAGGCTGACAGGCCAAGTGGCGTATTCCAGACAGGATTTCCACACGAGCATAACCTGGTCCAGATCATGCTTCGACTTGGATCTCAGGATGTGCTGGGCCTCATCGAAGTGAAAGAACAACGTCTTATGCGCCCGCGCTTGGCGCATCACCTGCTGCCAGATGGAATGCGCATTGCGCTCGCTCTTACTCTCGTATCCAAAGGCATCGAGAGTATCGACGCCGACCCCTTTGATCGTTGCACCAGTCTCAAGCCGAACGGTCAGTGCTTCTCGCAGGGGCGACCCATACGAAATTTGGGGATGCTGCTCCAACGCATGCGTTGTACTGACCGTCTTGCCAGCCCCAGCGTTCCCGATGACAACAATACCACGTTCCGCGGGCATCCGTCCGGCGACCATGTGCGCCTTACGCCGGTAGAAAATATCATCAATCTGATCTTGGAGGTCACGATAGGCGTCGTGAGCGATGAAGCGGCTTTCAAGGTCAGCCACGATGTGGCTGACCTCCTCACGTGAAATGCGGGTCATTCACCCTCCTCCATGCGCCACCGCGGGCGTTGGGAGGAAGGCGTGCTGACCACGTCCTCTTCCGATGGAAGAACGGTCAGGGGGGCCGGAAGCGCGTTCTCGGCCTTGGGGATCACGCCAGATAGCAGCCCACGCTTCTTTCTGGAAACAGCAGGAGAGTGTCCGGCAACGACATCCAGGCCAAGCCAAAGCTGTTTCCGATTGCGCTCGACGTCGGCCCGTGTCGGCGCGAGAGCGGAAATACCGAGCCGTTGTGAGGCTGCGCGATCCTCTTCCGAAAAATCGGCCAGAGCCTGATCAATGACATCTTGCGTCAGCTCCGCCTCTGCCTCGAAACGCCGCCGCAGGTTGGTGCAGGCTTCTGTCCAAAGATCCAGAGACAGGCCGTCGAACCCCTTTGCGCGGGTGCGCGCCACGACCCATACACCATCAAGGTGAACCTCAATCAGCCCCAAGTCTTCATGATCTACCCGAATTTCGACTTCGAGATCAGGGTTGGAGAGGAAGTAGTCCTCCACCGCCTGGCAGGTATAGAAGATACCTGCAAATCGAACACCGCGCCCGGAAATCGTCCGGGTGTACTTCCGGCCGAACGCACCCAACCGCTCGAACCGCCCCGGTTGCCGAGGTTTTCCGACCGTCGAACACAGCTCCCGCCAACAATTCAGCGGCGTCTGTCCACCAAGGCCTCCATGTGGCTTGTTGTTGTACACGTCGACAACAAAGCGCACCAAGATCCGTGTCAGCTCGTCGTCGGCAAGCGCCGCATAGTCTTCAGGTTCGAAGTCGCCCTTTTCGACGATGTTCGAATATGTGCGCGCACTCAGGCACTGCATCAGGTCCACACCGAAGGTCCGGAAACACCGTTCGACATGCCCACGCAACTTGGGCACGCCCGCGGGAGGAAACATGACCGTACCACGCAGGTCAGTCACAGCAGCTCGGAAGTCGAAGTTCGCAAAGGCAACGCCTTGGTCAGAGGCAACGGTCTCGAACCCAGTCCCCGGCCAATAGGGCAGTTTGCACCCGAAGAGCTTTGCCAACTCAGACTTGTCGCGCGTGGCAAGGTCCAACGCGGCAATCGCGTCTTCAGTGTTGGGAGCAGCACATACCTTCACCGAGAGGATCAGCCGCGTTCGGACATCGATCACCACGTAGATCCAGCGTCGCCCCTTCGGCAACGCCTTGATCTGTTCTTCGGTCAGATGCCCGAACACGCCGGCTTCCGCGAAAAAGGTGATCAGATCGACCTTCCACTCATCAACCTCCAGCCGCTCTCCGGGACGCAGGACGTTGAGGCCCTCTCCGATGATTGCAAAATGCCTGTTGGCCGCCTCTAGCCCCTGGCGCTGGCACATGACGTAATAGGGCTCGAGACGGTTGATCTCCCTGTAGATGGTACTATCGGACGGCACTTCCAAAGCCGGTAGGCCGCGGTCTACCCGAAAGGCATTGGCCAGCCGAAACGCCCGCTTTGCCTGCCGAATGACACTTTTCTTGGACGGCCGTTTGAAGCTGGCATAACGATCTGCGCACTTCCGCAGCAGTGCCGCACTCTCTGGGCCGAATTTCACCTTTGTACGACCGGCCAAGTGCCTCTTATCGATAAGCGCCAGAACGGAACGCCCTGCATCCTGGTACTTTCGCACCCATCGCAATAGGGCCGACGAGCTTGGCGGGTCGATTTCGTTTCGCGAGCGTTTCTTGCCGCAGTACTTGCGTTTCTGGGCAGGCCCTTCGGGTTGAGGGATATGCTTCTCTATCTGCGGGGCGACCTTGAGAATCCAAGCGTCGACGTCCCTCCAATCCCGTCCGATTTCTTCGCGCGCCTCGGCATCCAGAAAGAAATCGCACCATGTCTGTCGGAAGAATACCTTCCCGCGTTGCTTGCGCGGCAACTGGGAGACGACCTGCTCTCCGAACTTGGTTCGCTGTCGCGCCGCCTCCTCGCTGTGGTAGCCGTCCTGTACAACGATATGACCCGTCCTCAGGCCATCTTTGATCTCATCGTAGGTCAGCTCATCAAAAGCAACATTTCCGTCAACTTCGCGCGTGACGGTAACCCCCAAAGGCCCTTGGTCAACGACCAAGCTGGCTATGCCGCCATGGCGGATTTGCGAGTATGGCTCCAGACGAATGATCTCGTTCATTTCGAGCCTCCTTCGACCAGCATCTCGAGGTCGATGATGCCGTCCTCAAGCGGCCGCAGTACGCCAGCATAGATCGCCTTGAAGACCTCAGGCCATGCCCTCCCCCCGATGGCAGCCCGCGCGATCAGATCGCGGATTTTAACCGGCAGCTCAAGCTCGGCCGCCAAGCCTGCAATGATAGACGCGGCTTCCGGATCGTCTTCACGCCTGTACGCCAAGAGGCGGCGCGCATTCAGGGCTTCCCACTGGTCGTAATTTTCCTCGGTGATCAGAACCAAAGTCTCGGCGAACTCTGGCGGCATGGCCGCCGCCACAAAGCTCAGCTGCTCTTCAAGGTTCTGGGCCATGGCGCGTGCCGCAGGTTTCACCTCGGTGGCAAACGTGGTTCCGTCAGCAAAGGTAAAGACCTGGTCGATCATTTTGCGTCTGGGTCGCCCCTCTGCGTCGACGTACTCGATGGCTGGAGGTTGCTCTACCATGTCAGCGACAGGATAGGCGGCGGTGATCGTGACAAAAGCGTCGAACTCACCAAGGCTGTCGAATTTCACTTTCTGGCTCTCACCGCCATAAGGTCGGAAAGCGCCTGTCTCTACATAGGTTCGCGCCTTCAAGCGTTCCGAAAGGTTCCGCGTCGAACGGCTGGCCCGGGGGGCCACGAAGATTTCTTTTTCCATGTTTTTTCAGTGTGCGGGATTGCCCGTGGGTCATACTGACCACGGTGAACCGCTCACGATCCTCTTGTCGAATGATGGAAGACGGCCGAGCACGACCGATCGGGTCAGGTGACCCGGCCGCCAGACTTGACTTTTGAGGGGAATCGAGAGACCTTCACATTGTCGGGTACCAATCGACATGAAGGCCCTTGAGAGTCCGCTCTCGGGGCTTTTCTCTTTTCTAGATCATCCCGTCTGACCTCCCTTTTTTCTTACACCGGCAGCGGGCCACAGATCATCTGCGCGAAACCCAGTGCGCTCGGCGATTGCCGCTTCGATCTGCGGCGATCTCTTCCGACCGGCCAACACGTTCGACACCGCAGGTCGACTGTATCCGATACTCTCAGCAAGCTCCGTGATCGTCGTCCCGGACATCCCGAGATGCAGTTTCACGATCTGCTGACGCATTTTGTCTGCGTCCATATCTTGCAGCCTTCAGTGGGAACGAACGTTTCTGATCAAGCCGGGTTCGCTTTCCCGACCTGAACCGATTCTAGGAAGGCTCCAGAGCAGCTTGCAAGGAAAATATGGGGCCTTTTCCCACAGAAGTCTCAATCAGTTCTGACACTTAACCTACATTACCCTCGGAATGTCATATGGCGATTTCACATTGGACATTGGCGGTGGAAAGAAGGTTTCAAACGGCATCGGGAACCCCGCACCACACCAAAAGAGGTCCTCGGCTTTTGTGCAGTCACATGCCAATGTCGGGGACGGATTCAGACGAAAGCGGAGGGCATGCACTTGGCCAACTGGTATTCGGCCGACCTGCACTTCGGCCATCATCGCATCATCGACTTCTGCAAGCGCCCGTTTGCCTCGACAGCCGAGATGAACGCCGCGTTGATCGCAAACTTCCAGGCCTGCGTCCGTCATGACGATGACCTATGGATTCTGGGGGATTTCGCGTTCGGACGCGCCGAGGATACGGCCCAGTTCGAAAGCTGGTTTCACAGCCTCCCTGGGCGCAAGCACCTGATCATCGGCAACCACGATGATGAAGCGGTAATTTCGCTACCCTGGGCCAGCACCGAGTACATGGCAGAGATCAAGGACGGCGATCAAAGCCTCGTTCTGTGCCACTACCCGATGATCACATGGAACGGCGCTCGGCGGGGTGCATTGCAGCTCTTCGGCCATGTTCACGACCAATGGCCTGGCTCCCGCAACAGCGTGAACGTTGGCGTCGACCAGTGGGATTTCCGCCCCGTGCGGGTTTCCGAAATCATAGGTCGGGCCGCAAAGCTGCCCGTGAACAAGCACTGGCATGATGTGGAGCACGGGAACGAACTGAGTTGAAAACGCTGCGCCCGGTAGGCGGCGCAATGGTACAGCGGCAGGCAGCACCCGTCGCTCGCACAACTTGTCTCATCTGTTTGCCAGGCTTGGCGCGAGGGGCGGGAAGCGGAAGTTCGCTGCGTATGCGTTGGAGTATCGACAGACCAGGAAAAGCAGACATTCAACGGCAGTCGTTGGGAACGACCTGGAGATGTGCAGTCTATTGCGGCATAACTTGCTACTAGGGTATAACTCGAAATCAGAACAAAACATGATCTGGAGGCAGCGGAATTTCAGATTCGAGTCCACGATCCACTGGACCAGCAGGTCCCAAATTTGAAGCGCAAGTAGGCACCCACTATGCGTTGGCATTGCTAGCCAACACGGAGCCTTTTGGAATGCCGGGCGCAGTTGTTGATCGAATTGAATTTCAACGCGGTGGCCAAGAACATCCGCTCGACGACGTAATTGTCCATGGCAAGACTTCAGAAGGCGAAGATCGCTGTCTTGAGGTTCAGGTCAAACGATCGATGGCATTCACCGAGAGCGACGCCAATTTCGCATCGATCGTAGACGCAATCGTCAGAGCGCGAAAGATCGAGCCGAACCGTCGCTTTGCGGTTGCCATCGAGCGCACCACGGGTGCGATCGACAATGGCGCGCAGGAAGCATTAGAACTTGCGCAGCAGACGATCGATGCCGCTTCGTTCCTGAAGCTCCTTGAGACGCCTGGTCGCAGCAATAAGGACATGCGTGCGTTCGTTGCTGCGTTCAGAGTTCACCTCGAAACGAGCGGCGAGACCGGGGGCGATGCTCTCTACGAGATCCTTCGATCATTCTCAGTCCTGACATTCGATTATGCCCGCCCGAACTCGATAGCCGAGCAGCATGATCGCTTTCGTGCAAGGCAGTTGACATCCGCCAACGGTGGTCCCGACCCCTATGACGGGCTGTTCGGACTTGTCCTTCGGGCTGATGCCACAGGAGGCGAACTGGACCGGAGTCAACTGGTCCAAAAGTTAGGAGCTGTCGGTATCGGCATTGGTGCAGCGCCAACGCTAGCGTCGGCGCGCCGCCATATCGAGGAACTCAGCCGCCATGCGCTTGAGGACATCGGCCTTACGGTGAATGAATGTCGGCTCGCGCGGGAAAAGCCTCGGCGGGAATTGGAGGCGCTACTTCAGGCGGCGGAGACGCTGGACGGCGTGGTTGAGATTTCGGGGCCTAGCGGCGTTGGTAAATCCGGTCTGCTCAGAAATGTTGTCGAGAGTCGTGGAGCGGTCTCTCGCATATTGGTGCTGGCCCCAGACCGGACCCCGCCTGGCGGCTGGTCCGCAATGCGCTCACAGTTCGATATACAGGCGAAGGCAAACGAGTTTCTGAGCGATCTTGCCTGCGATGGCGGTGGTTACCTTTGTATTGATGGTCTTGATCGGTTTCGTGACAGCGCGCAACGAAAGACTGTCCTCGACCTCTTACGTGCAGGATTGCGATGTCAGGGACTGACGGTGCTGTTCACTGCACGACCTGGATGGGAGGAAGAAGCCGCTACGTGGATCGGCGAAGAGACGTTCGGGCAGCTGTCTAGTCGCGGACGACTGACGTTGGACGGGCTCGATGACGATGAGGCAGAAGCGCTTGCGGCAGCATCTCCGCAGCTCGCAAGCCTGCTAAGACCGGATCATCCGGCGAAACCGCTTGCCCGAAACCTGTTGAAGTTGCGGCTGCTCATCAGAACCCGGCTCGATACTACCAAAGCAATCAGTGAGGCGGAACTCGCAAACGACTGGCTGGCCTCCGGCGGGGGGACGAGTGAGCGTACGAGCGGCGAGACCCGCACGCGCAAGCGCGTGCTCTACGCGGTCGGCCAAGGCCTTATCGAGGGCGCCGGTCTAGTCGATGTCGCGGGACAGGACGCGCAGGCCGTTGCGGGTTTGATTGCGGAAGGAGTGCTGGTCGAAATCCGTTCGGACCGGGTTCGCTTCCGGCACGATTTGTTTACAGATTGGTCGGCCGCCTGCGTCTTATCGGATGATCCCGACGTGATGGACGGTCTGCCCTTTGCCGCGCCGCCACCTTTCTGGATGGCCCGCGGGTTTGAACTTGCGTGCCGAATGCTTGCCGAAAGCAGCTCGGACGAGGCGTGGCCGGAACTGCTCGCGCGACTAGAGGGAGAAGGCGTTGCCCCAGGATGGACGGGTCTCGTATTGCTGGCGCTTATCCGATCGGAACATGCCGACTACTTGCTCGATCGATACGACCGTTTTCTCTTGGCGGATAAGGGGGAGCGAGCAGCGCAACTCGTCAGACGCTTCATCGCATCGCACACTCAGTCCGCAGCGCCCCTCTTGAGCGAGGCTCTGCCAGACGGGATTCAAATGCCTGAGGGCATGACGCTTCCAAAAGGTCCGGAGTGGATGCGACTCATCCTATGGTGTTTGCAGCGCTTCGATCGTTTGAAGCCAATTGCTTTGTCAGCGGTCGTAGATCTTTTTCAGAACTGGCTCATTCTTGCAGCGTTTGGAGAAAAGACAGTGGCGCCAGTCTTGCTGGGTCGCTTGGCCGATATTCTGGTCGCGGATATCGAGCAGACAGACCGCCCTCTGCCTCGGTATCGAGACACACTCCCGGAGATAAAGTATGCGGTCACCAGCGATGCTCTCGAAACAGCTCGACTGCAACTTGCGCTCTGGGCGCCGCTGTCGCCAGAGGTTGCGGCCCGCTATTTGAACGCAATCAAAAACTCGAAGCGTCCGGAAGCAGCAATGAGCCAGATCCTCGAGTTTCCGGGGCGGTTGGCGAGCTCTGCGCCCGCGGAATTCGCCGCGGCGTTTTTGCGGGCGACCGAAGACGACGAAGATGAGAACGACTACGACATGAGAGCAAGGGGTCGACGCTCCTACGCAATGTCGCGCGTCGACAGATCGTTTGTACTTGGCCGATGTGGCATGGGCGTATTCACGGAGCTTCTTCAGGCAGCACCTGCCACTGGCACATCCTTCATCAGAGTACTGACAGCGCGCGCGTGTGCGCCTGAAGACGGTGATCCGCACTTTACCGTAGAATTCATGGGCGAGACGCGCAGGATTGCGGCGTCGTTCAGCTATGGCTGGTCGCGCGGACGTACGCCATCGGCAATGCTGCCCAAGGCACTTCAGGCTCTAGAGCACTGGTCCCATCGCAGGCTTGACGAAGGCGATACACTTGAATCGGTAATTGCAGATGTAGTTGGTGAGGGACCGATACTCGGCGCGCTATGGCTTGTTGTTGTCGATCTCGTTTTGTCTCATTCTTCGCTGAATGGAAGCATCCTACGAGATCTTCTCGCATCACCGGAAACGCTGGCATTGGACGCAGAGCGGGCCAATATCGACAGGGTTGACTCGATCGGAGGGGGGCTGCTCGGCAGCGCCTGGCGGCCGGCCCCGGCATCCGACCGATCTGTCGAAGAAGATCTGGCGAACCGTGTGTCAAGAAGCCTTGCGCTGCACGACGTCATACCTCAGCTCGTCTTCAGAGGTTCTGAGCAAGAGCTTGCTGTGCTGCAGCAGCGGCTCGATGTCGCTGTGAGACGACTTGGGCCGTGGACCCAAGACGCGGTCGAATGGGGCTCGCCTGAATTCATGGCGTCCCACGCTCTCCGTCTCTCATCCCGGAGCAACTACAAGCAGGTCAAGGAAAAAGACGCGTCGGGCGAGCAACGCGAAGGATGGGCTTACGATTGGCCGCCAGGACAAAAACGATGGCTGGAGGAAGGTGCCGCCACTGCGAGCGCGGAACATTCAGCTTTCACTCGGTCGCTGGCAGTCCGCATGGCAATGGACGACGACACAAAGCCCGTCAGTGCAAGTGTTGCAGATGCGGAAGCGATCTTGGATGAGACTGCCAACGCCACGCCTGCCGAAAACGAAGATACGTCGCACGACCCAAACGATCCTTGGCTGGCGCGCATCGCGGCTGCAGCATTTGTAGCACGCTTTGGCACACCTGAAGACCTAGCGCGATATCGGTCTAAGCTCACATCGATATTTGACGAAGCACTGCAGTCCAAGGGCCAGGAAAGGACGTGGCCGCGCGACGATGTAATGTACGACGAGAGATCACTGGCGATCGCTGGCCTCCTCTATCTAGCCGCCGCTAGCGGTGATGAGGCGGATACAAACCGGCTTTTGAGGTCTGTGGTGGAATTCCCGATGAATGCCGCGCCAGTCTTTCTGCGGCATCGAACCGCAGCAGGCAGGATCGATGAGAAGGCCTTGATCTCGATCTGTCGTCTAGCAATTCTCGGCTGCTGGATTCCTCGCCGTGCGAATTACGATGAGGACGAAGCCTCCTATGACAAGCGATGCGCAGACTTGAAACTGCGTTTGTCCTCCGCGATTGAGGCAGAAAGTCTATGGCGAGAGAACGGCGCAGAGCCTGAGTGGCCGACGCCGCCTCGGCGGCGTTCGAAGCGTGCAAGACGGACTTTGACGATTGGTGGGAAGAACGGTTCGAAGAAGCGCGCTGCGCCCGAGCCGCAATGGCCAGACTACTATTTCGACGAAAAAACCGGAACGGCGTGGCTTCGAACGCTTGAACGTCTCGGCACAAGTGCCGGGGCGATATCGCAAACGCTCATGCGCGCCAATCGGGACTGGCTCTTAGCGACAAACGCGTCAGGCGAGGACTGCGAAGACGATGGTGATATCGAACGCGTTTGGACGCGAGGTTTGATGCATTTCGCTGCTGTGCATGCCCAACACTGGCAAGAGGATACGCGCCAGGCATTGGTATTCGATGTCCTAAAAGCTTTTTCTGATGAAGCGTTCATCGATGCTGCCGCTACGTTCATTGTGCAGAGCGACCTTCATTTAATCGAGGGCGATACAGAAGATCGAGCCTATCTGCTGTCTGTGCGCGAGGCTCTTTGGCCACGACTTAAGCAGACACAGCATTGGCGCGGTCATTTGTGGTCGACGAGCGACGGTATGGAAATCCATTTGAAGGAACTCATCAGCGCCTACTTCATGCGGGTGAGCTATGGGTTCGGTGAGTGCCAAGCTTACACAAAGGGTTTAGGCGACCCCGAATTGACGCCCTTCATTCCGCTGCTGCTGGAGATCACTAGAGAAGCGCCATCGTGCCCGACTATTGCATACTTTTATTTACATATTCTCGAATGCTTGGAGCCATCGACTGCTGAGGCGCCGCTCGCGGCAGCTGCCGACCGATGGGCCAAGGCAGCCAATAATCGGTTTTGGAACGAGCTCGGCATCGGGCGGCGTGTCCTTTCGGTCGGCCAGAGCGCGGAACAGCTATCCAACGTCTCTGCTTGGAACAAAGTCTGTGATGCTCTGATGACGGCCGGTGTGACCGTTGACGCGGAGTTCTTGGGGCGAGTGAATGGCTAGAAAGGGTCGGCATCCAGACGCAGGATTTTTGATCTACATTTGCGCCCACCGAAGTCGCCCGACCCGAAATTTAAGTGCAGAGTGAGTATGTCTTCTCCCACGATCAATTTCCGTAGCATTCGCCCGCAACATGGAAGCCAGCATGGCGGTTTTGAGGAAATGGTCTGCCAGCTTGCAGTCCTGGAAACCGCTCAAAATGTTCGATTTCACCGCAAGGGTGCAGGCGCCGATGCCGGGCTCGAATGCTATCGAGTGGAAGCTGATGGAAGAGAGACTGGTTGGCAGGCCAAGTATTTCTTCGAGTTTGGGAGCAACGAAGCTACGCAGCTGACGAAATCCTTCAAGCAAGCGATTGCGCGTCACCCTCAGCTTTCGCGTTTCATCGTCAGTCTGCCATTCAATCTCTCAGACGGACGGGTTGGGAATCGAATCTCCGAAAAGGATCGCTGGAATCGCTGGGTGCAAGCCCGCACCAAAGCGGTCGCGCCACGTAAGGTGGAAATTGAGCTGTGGGACGAAACGCAGCTCATCGAACGACTTTCCCGGAACGAGCCAAGATACGCTGGACGGCGGCACTACTGGTTCGACCTTCTGCATTTCACGCCGGACTGGTTTCAAACGCGTTTTGCAATTACTCGCCATGCGCTCGGCACGCGCTATACGCCCGAACTCAACATAGAACTCCCAATCCGCCGAGGGTTACTCGCGATCGCTCGCGACCCTAGCTTTGTTGAGGGCTTGACTCGGCGCGCCGACGATATCGATGAGGCCCGGCATCGCGCGGCCGACAGTATCGCGAGATTGCTTTCTGGAGGGTCGGCAGCTGCGCCCGCCGCGGGCCTTGATGCAGAACTTCAGACTATCATCGGATTGATCCGAACAGCATCGATTGGTCCGGCCGACCCAGTACCCTTCGATGCTTGGATAGAAGCTCTAGATGTTGCGAGCGAGACCTTAAGAACCTGCTCCGCAGCAGTCTGGGATCTGCGCGCGCAGCAAGGCGGGGATCGCGAAGAGGCGCGCCACGCCCAGTTCTATGTCGATCAGCTTCACGAGGCGATCGGGAAAGTAACCGACGAAATCAAGCGGCCAATCAGTCGGCTAGCGAATGAGCATCGACTGCTTGTCACGGGCGAAGCCGGGATTGGCAAGTCTCATCTGCTCGCCGATGTGGCGAACCATCACATCGGCCAAGGTTTCCCTGCGGTCTTGGTCTTGGGCGGCAGCTTCGTCGATGGCGAGCCCTGGCGGCAAGTCGCCGATCAGCTCGGCCTGACTAATACGACGCCTGATGAGCTTCTCGGCACGCTGGACGCCGCTGGCGAAGCAGCAGGCACGCGCGCGCTCGTCATGATCGATGCAATCAATGAACGCGGTGGAGTTGCGTTATGGGCCAATCGTCTTGCAGCGTTTCTCGCCACGGCGGACCGCTTCTCGCATGTGGCGGTAATCCTCTCCTGCCGCACTACCTTCCTGCCTTACATCGTCCGCGAGATCGACGAGACGGCGCTGCCTCGTATCGCTCATCCCGGCTTCGTTGGTCGGGCCGCGCAGGCCGCACAGCGTTATCTCGATGCCCGCGGCATCGTGCGCATGGCAGCGCCCAATTTCTCCCCCGAGTTCGAAAACCCCCTGTTTCTGCGCACCTGCTGCGATGCACTTGAGCGCCGCGGCGAGCAGGAACTGCCACGAGGGCTTGCCGGTGTATCGGGTGTGTTTGATTTCTATTTCGGAGCTGTCGCGGATGCGATCACGGCGCGGATGGGGCTGTACCCGCGTCTCCGCATCGTCGAGACGGCGCTTGAAAGGATCACCCAGGCGATGGTGGAGGCGCGCAGCGGCTATCTCCCAATGGCTCAGGTCCATGCATTGCTAGAAGAGCTGCACCCTTCACAAAACCAGACCGAGCAGAGCCTCTTCTTCCAGCTGGAGAATGAGGGAGTCCTGACCGTGGAGCCGGTCATCGACGGCTCGACGACAGTGGAGCTGGTCCGCTTCACTTTCGAGCGCTTGAGCGACCATCGCATCGCCCAAAAGCTACTAGACGCAGCAATAACCGGTAGCGATCCGGCGCCCGCCTTTTCACCGGGTGGGTCGCTTCGCGAGTACGTGGTCGGATCTAGCGCGTATCGCTTTGCCGGCATTGCCGAAGCCTTCGCCGTGCAGTTGCCCGAACGCTTCGGTCTCGAGCTTCTCGATCTCATCGAGGACGATATTGCGCTCTACGACCTACTGCCGGGTTTCCGGACCAGCCTGCTGTGGCGACGCCAAGACGCTTTCCGTGAACGCACGCTGGAATTGCTCGATAAACACGCCGACTATCTGGACGGCGACCCTTGGCTCGATACGCTGATCGCGATTGCGACCGAACCCGGCAACGCCTTCAACGCGGACTATCTCGATAATTGGTTGCGTCCGATGTCGATGCCGGAGCGCGACGAACAGTGGTCTGTGCGTGTGACCTATCTCGCCGCCAACGATGGCAATGCGATCGATACGCTGATCCAATGGGTGCTAGCCAATGGCCTCAATCCTATCGAACGCGAGCGCGCTAGGCTGGCCGCGATCATGCTCGCTTGGCTCACCAGCCTTAGTCACCGGATCGTCCGCGACATGGCAACAAAAGCGCTGGCTGCGTTGCTGGTGAATCGGCGCGAGCTAGGCGCCTATCTCATCGACCGATTTGCTGGTCTCAGCGATGCCTACGTTGTCGATCGTGTCTTGGCAGCCGTCTATGGCGGGGCAACCCGTAACGGCAGCAACGAAGGACTCGGAGCATTGGCCGAAGCTGTCTATTTGGCAGTGTTCACGAATGATCCTATTCCGGCTCATGCTCTGATCCGCGACCATGCGCGGGGTATCATCGAATTGGCAGCGTACCGTGGTGTCTTACCGACTAGCGTATCGCTCGATCGAGCAAGGCCACCATATCCGGCAGGGCCACCGTTGGAAGCGGTCAGCGACGAGGTATTGGCCGGCTTCGTTCAGGATTATTCAGGTTCACTCCTGCGCGATGACATTATGAGTTCTGCATTCGAGGACGGGGACTTTGCGCGCTATGAGATCGATCCGCTCGCGCATTGCTTCCTAAAACTGCCGCGCGAAGAGGTCGGGCGTTCGAACGAGGCTCGGTACAACGAGTGGTATGTCCGGGCTATTGCTGGGCGGCGTGACCGCGAGGCAGCACTGGAGCGTTTGACCGATATTTCCGGACGATTGAGCGCCATGCCTTACGATTTCAACCGATGGTTCGAAGATACCGAGGATGTTCCGGACGACGGAAATGGAGGGCCAACTCGAAAGGAGGTCCAAGCCGAACGCGATGCAGCAGCGGCTGATTTCCGGTTACTGCTCAGCGACGCGGAATACGAGGATTATCAGATCTATGCTGAGGGTTGGGTCGAAGAGGGGATGTGGGATGCTGAGGCATCGCTACGGCATCCGGAATTCAACAGCCAGACCGCGCGGCGGTGGGTGGCTTGGCGCGCGCACGACCTCGGATGGACGCCCGAACGGTTTGCCCAATTTGAACGCCATATGCCGAGCCGAGGCCGTATGGAGCACAGCATCGAACGGATTGGAAAGAAATATCAATGGATTGCCTATCATGAGCTGACGGGCCGGCTCTCCGATCTAGTCGCGGTCGACGGCGGTTTTCGCGATCAGCCTCAGCCCTATCGCGGTCCTTGGCAGGTCAACACTCGAGAGATGGATCCCACGATCTTGATCACGCGCACAAACGAGCGGGATAGTAGCAGACAACCAGCGACCTGGTGGTCACCGCACGCGCCGCGGTGGCGCGAGGATCCACCTCAAGCGAGGATTGCTTGGATGCGCGACGAGAGCCGCGATGTACCCGATGTTCTCAAGCAGTTGGACGTGACCGATCCCGATGGTCGTCGCTGGCTGGTGCTTGATTTGGGTGCGACTCGCAATCAGTCGGTGGTCGATAACGGCGAATCTGTTTTTCTGCGAATGACTTGGCACAAGGTGCATTCCCTTCTTGTAGCGCGGGGGGATGCGGATCGCCTCGTCAGGCTACTGACCAGCTCGGAGCGCGAGCGCGACCACCCACCCGAGATAGAATTGCCGTGGCGCGCTTATCTCGGCGAGTATCCATGGCACCCGTCCTATGATCAGTTGCTTGGTGATTGGGAATTGGGCACGCCGAAGATCGAGGTCTTCGGGACGATCGCCAACCGCTATGTCGAGCGATCTGGTCACAATTATTCAATTGAGGACTCGTTCAACCTCTCTCTTCCCGGCCCCCGGCTCGTCCGAGGTCTTGAACTTGGGCTTGCGGAGGGGCGCTCGCTCGCCTTTTGCGATGCAAAGGGCGTCATCCAATTTAAGGATCCGTCCGCCGAATCCGTCGGCCATAGTGCAGCACTCGTCGACCGTGCCGCTCTGGCCGCACTTCTAGAACGAGATGGGCTGGAGTTGATCTGGATGTTCCGCGGCGAGAAGAGCGCGCATGGCGGCCGTCCGCACAGAAGCGGTTGGGGTGGCCAGCTCGACTACTGGGGCATCTTCCGCTTCGGTGGTGAAGAGATTACCGGCCAGCTCCGATTTGAGCATAAGGACCCGAGCAACGAGCAGCTCACCGAGTACCTCTCTCATCGATGATATAGTGCCGGGTGAGTGCCTTACTCACTTCTCGCGTTCTTTGTTCTTGTCCTAATCTATCCGACACTATGCAATTAGGATTCTGAGTTAGTAGCTGTGAAGCAGAAAGTATCTTTGAAGAGATGAGATGAGCTCGTTCGACGATTTACCCAAACGCGATCGCAACCATGCTTTGGAAGAAGAGGCTGAAGCTGCTTTCCAGGCTCTGATCTCGCATAGCGAAGACTTTGTGTTCCAAGGTTCTGACCGGAAGGACTATGGCACCGACTGCCAAATAGAGGTGGTCTTGAATGGGCAGGCGACCAATGTGCGGGTGCATGTCCAACTGAAGGGAACAGAACGCGCTCTCAATGCGGATGGCTCGTTTAGCATCCCGGTTGATCGAGCCAATCTGAATTATCTGGTTGCGCAGCCCTACAGCTTTTATGTCGGATATCATTCACCGTCGAAATCGCTTCGCGTCAGCTTCGTTGATGCGGTTCTGCGCCGATACGAGCACAGCGGAAAGGACTGGACCGATCAACAGAGCCTAACGATATTATTCACCGATGAGCTCACGGTTGACCGTTTGAGCCGATTAGCAAGTCTTGCGCTTTCTGGGTCGCGGATTGCACGAGATCGCAGGATCGCACAAACGACAGCGACAATTGAAGCAATGCCTGTCGTGGTGCGAGAAGCGAAGCCGGAGCTCCACGTGCCAGAGGACCCAGACCTCGCGCGGCAACTAGCCAAACGGTTATATGAGAGCGGCGCGGATCGTGTTCTCAGCGCTGCTTTCGAGCAGTTTCTCTCGGTGCTCGGCGCGGATCACGATGCGATGGGATTTTGTTACATGGCCGAGATAAACTTGGGAATGGGGTATCAATCCCCTGACGTGGAGCGGATCGAGGCAGCCTTAACGCATTTCCGATCGAGGCTCGATACAGGACGCTTTCAAGTCGGAAGCCTGTATTACACTATCGGTAACGCGCTTTCGGCGCTCGACCAGGAGCAAGAAGCCAAGGCATCATACATTGCTGCGCTTGAAGATTCCGATTTCAGTAGCTCATCGGAGATGGCCGCGCAGTGTTACAAGAACCTCGGCACTAGCTTTGAGCGGCTCGGCGACGAGGATATCGCCGCCGAACACTATCTCGAAGCATTGCGATTGAACCCGAACCTGCCGGAGGCACATAACGCACTTGCCCATTATCATCATCGTAATGGCAGATACGAGGAGGCGCTGAGTTACTTCGACCGCGTTGTCTTTACTGATCGGCAACTGGGTCGAACATCGGCGATTTCGGGCTGGCGAATAAACGTCCTTTTTAGTCTTGACGATACCCGTGCAGCTTTCCGCGAAATCAATGGCTTGCTGAGCAATGCAGATTCTGAGCCCTGGATATGGCCATGGTGCGCTAGGCAGGTTGCAGCTTTCGGGCGTACCTCTGTCGAGAGTGCGCTGCTTGCGTTGGCATTTTGGGATCGCTGCATAGAGACGCATCCACAATTGGGGCGTGCGCGAGCCGAGCGACTGCTCACCAGCTTCTACCTACGCGCTAAAGGTCACGATATTGGGGAGTATTCTGAGTTCCGATCAGTATTCGATAAGCATATCGCGATTGTCGATGCCGAAGATGCCGCACTGCCATGGGATCGCCTCGGTCACTGGGCACAAGACGAAGGAAATTGGGAGGGAGCCGAGCTGTGTTTCCGCAAGGCGTACGAGATGGCTGGAGGTCACTATGGTTATTGCTTAGGCACAGCGCTCAATTTTCTCGGCCGTTTTGAAGAAAGCCGCCCGATCCTCCTGGAGCAGGCGGAGCATCTTCAACCCGACGCAATGAGCTGGTTCCAGTTAGGTTTGGCAAACAGCAACACTGGACGTACTTCCGAGGCGATCGCAGCCTATGAAAAGGCAATAGAACTCGACCCCGAGTATGACATAGCCATGTTCAACCTCGGTGGTGTTCTTTGGAACGAAGGGGAAATAGTCGAAGCCGAGGACGTGTGGCTAAGAGCCGTCGAGAAATTCCCTAATCATGAACTTGTGGAAGAAGTTCTCGCAATATTAGAGTTAACTCGTTGAAGCCTAACGGGTAATAGCGCATGCGCGAACAACGCAGTTCGCTGCGGTCTGACAATGTCCGCTTTGGAGAAGCTGTATTGCGGCATTGGAATGTAACATGAATGCCGGATTGGGCCGGCCTCCGACGCAGCTCAATAGTTTCCTTCGAACATCGTTCGTAGATCATGGTCATGCTGTAAAATGGCATCTATTAAAGAGAGCGCGTTGCAGACCAATTCGTCGTTTCGATCTTTATCCGGGTCACCGCTCTTGCCTCCGTGGAAGAGGTTGTTTCTGACGCGTCGAAGAGAGCCCATTAACTCCTGGATGTTTGAAACTGCGCCTACCTGCTCCCAATTCAGGTAGCCTTGCCCGTCGATGATTTGCCGCTTTGGCGGCGTCTGGAGTAGAACGTTCACGTTGCCTGCCGCCTTCATCGCATCAAAAAACGGTGCGCCAAGACGTTCATTGGCAAACCTGTCCCAATCAATCTCAGCGTTCTGGTTTCTTGCGGTTTGACAATAGCCGATCTCTTTGAGGCCAAATTCAAGGCGCATCATGACCTTGAAGAGCCGGTCGGCTCCTGCCGGGTGTTCACTGGTCTTTGAATAGTTCACCTCAACACCCGCCAAAACCGTCGCCTCCTGCTGGACGTTAACCATCATTATTTGCTTCACTACAGGTAGCATTCAATGTCCGCTTCCGGCAAGCTGACCTGCGGCAATGAGGCCGATATGAGCGTCTGGTATGGGCCGAAATCTCTTGGCGAATTTAGAACGAATGTACCCGGAATCGCATCAACTTACTGCGCCTGCCTTCCCTCATACGATCACACCACGCGCAATGAAGTTCGGCTGTCCTCCTCGGCATGCCGCCCTCGCAAGACACCGCTAGCCGTCGCCACAGCCAGACATGCAAACGGCCTCGGGTACTCTCCGAGGCCGTTTCTTGATCATCTCAGCCAAAATGACCTTGTGAGACGGTTAGGTCATGTCGCGTGGCACGCCACACCACAGGCTCATGCACGAACCTCTGTTCACCCACACTTCGAATGCCCACAGGAGGCGCAGGTCATGCAACCCTCAACCATGCGCATGTCGTATTGCCCGCAGTTGGGGCAGGCCGGACCGCGAGGCTGGTCGAGGTTGACCACCTGGGCGGTCGGGTCGCTCTTCAGGCCCATGCCTTCGCCTTCCAGGAAGCCGGTTGCGATCATGTGGCGCTCGATGACGCCGCCGATGGCCGCGAGGATCGAGGGGATGTACTTGCCCTGAACCCAGGCGCCGCCGCGCGGGTCGAAGACGGCCTTCAGTTCCTCGACGACAAAGCTCACGTCGCCACCGCGCCGGAACACGGCTGAGATCATCCGCGTCAGGGCCACGGTCCAGGCGAAATGCTCCATGTTCTTGGAGTTGATGAAGACCTCGAAGGGGCGGCGGCGGCCGCCGACGATGATGTCGTTGATCGTCAGGTAGATGGCATGTTCGCTGTCGGGCCACTTGAGCTTGTAGGTCGCGCCCTCGAGGGTCTGGGGGCGGTCCAGGGGTTCGGACATGTAGACGACCTCGGCGCCCTGGGCGCCTTCGCCCCGGACCTGGTCCGGCGCCTCGCCGGGGGCCACGTCCTCGACCTCGGAAACGCTCAGCACCGATCCGGTGACGTCGTTCGGACGATAGGTTGTGCAGCCCTTGCAGCCTGTCTCGTAGGCTTGCAGGTAGACGTCCTTGAAGTCCTCGAAGGAAATGTCCTCGGGGCAGTTGATGGTCTTGGAGATCGACGAGTCGACCCATTTCTGAGCCGAGGCCTGCATGCGGACATGGTCCAGTGGCGCCAGCGTCTGCGCATTCACGAAATACTCGGGCAGGGCGGCATCAGTGCCGAAGGTCTCACGGTACATCTGCACAGCATAGTCGACCACTTCTTCCTCGGTCCGGGTCCCGTCCTTTTGCAGGACCTTGCGGGTGTAGGCATAGGCAAAGACCGGCTCGATCCCCGACGAGACGTTCCCGGCATAGAGCGAGATCGTCCCGGTGGGGGCAATCGAGGTGACCAGGGCATTGCGGATGCCGTGTTCGCGGATGGCGGCGCGTACGTCCTCGTCCATGCCCCGCATCGTGCCGCTGTCCAGGTACGCATCGGCATCAAAGAGCGGGAAGGCGCCTTTTTCCTTCGCCAATTGCACGGAGGCCAGGTAGGCGGCGCGGGCGATCCGGTGCAACCAGCGTTCGGTCTGCCGCGCCGCTTCCTCGGAACCGTAGCGCAGCCGTACCATCAGCAGGGCATCCGCCAGCCCGGTCACGCCCAGCCCTATGCGGCGCTTGTTCAGGGCCTCGCGGGCCTGCTCCTCCAGCGGAAAGCGCGAGGCATCGACCACGTTGTCCATCATCCGGACAGCGGTGGCGACCAGCTTGTCCAGTGCCTGTTCGTCGAGGTGCGCGTCGCCGGTAAAGGGATCATTGACCAGCCGGGCAAGGTTGACCGACCCCAGCAGGCAGGCGCCATAGGGCGGCAGGGGCTGCTCTCCGCAGGGGTTGGTGGCGGCGATTGTCTCGCAGTAGCTGAGGTTGTTGGCTTGGTTGATCCGGTCGATGAAGATCACGCCCGGCTCGGCATAATCATAGGTGGCGCGCATGATCCGGTTCCACAGGTCGCGCGCGGGGAGCGTGTGATAGACCACCCCGTCAAAGACCAGCTCCCAGGGGCCGTCCGCCTTGACCGCCTCCATGAAGGCATCCGTGACCAGGACCGAAAGGTTGAACATGCGCAGGCGCGCGCTGTCGGCCTTGGCTCCGATGAAATCCTCGATGTCCGGGTGATCGCAGCGCATGGTCGCCATCATCGCACCGCGGCGCGAACCTGCGGACATGATCGTTCGACACATGGCGTCCCAGACGTCCATGAACGACAGCGGTCCCGAGGCATCCGCCGCCACGCCTGCCACGGGTGCGCCCTTGGGCCGGATGGTCGAGAAATCGTAACCGATCCCGCCGCCCTGCTGCATGGTCAGTGCCGCCTCGCGCAGCTGGTCGAAAATGCCGCCCATGTTGTCGGGGATCGTGCCCATGACGAAACAGTTGAACAGGGTCACGCTGCGGTCGGTGCCGGCGCCTGCGGTGATCCGTCCCGCAGGCAGGTACTTGAAGTCTTCCAGCGCCTCATAGAACCGCTCTTCCCAGTGAGCGGGGTCCTTTTCGACCGTGGCCAGCGCCCTGGCGATGCGGCGCCAGCTGTCCTCGACGCTGAGGTCAAGCGGCGTGCCGTCCGCCTGTTTCAGGCGGTATTTCATGTCCCAGATCTGTTCGGCGATGGGGGCGGCAAAGCGGGTCATGGCGATTCCCTCAGGTGGCAGGCTGAACAATGTAGCTGCAACCCGAGTTTTCCACAACAGATTGACAGGCTTGCCGCCATGTCCCCCAGATCATGCGCCGAATGCAAGTGGTTTGCCCCGGCGCATGTTATGGTTTTTTAGAAAAAGAATTCGTCTCCGGGGACATAGTCCTCGGTGTCCTGCAGATCCGGTTGATCCCGCGGGTCCTCGGTGAATTTGCGGCGCGCGGCGCTTTGAACTGCCTCGCGAGCTGCGCCCAGGTGGTCGAACGCGGCTTCCTGGACGATACGGTCCGCCAGTTGGTCAAAGGTCTGCTGCACCGCGCGGTCATTGGCGATGAAGGGACCGTTGTCCTGGCTGAAGAAACGAAAGCCGATGTCGTCGATGATGATACCGTCTTCGGGCATTTGGCTGGTCTCCTGGATGGACGCCCCGAACCTTGGGGCGGGGATTACTGGTCAAGGAAGTCTCAGGCCTGCACCGGTGTCAGCGGTGTGGCTGCCAGTATCCCGCATCCGTCGCGTTGCGGACAGTCAGGTTAACCTTGCCATTGCTTCGGCAGGTCTCCGCCGAACCGTGCGCGGCAGAAGGCGTATTGGGGCGCCAGGGCCGCGGCCAGGGCCTTTTGCGCGTCATGGGGCAGGGCGGTTCCCACGGTGGTTTCATTCCGGCGTAGCCCGGGGCCGGGCGACCGCCAGGGGGTGTCCAGAAAGCGACATAGCCGGGGCAGGGCGTCGCCCCCGGCGAGATCCTCGTAGAAGAGGTACAGAAGATCCTCGGGCGCGAAACAGTCGTCCAGTGCCGTGACGGTCGCCCGGTAGTCGCCGCGCGCCATGATCGCGGGCGCGTCCAGGGCGTCGGCCCAAGCCTGCGTGGCGTCCTCTGTCAGGCCCTGTTGCTGCATGTGCCGCAGTTGAGACCACAGCCGTTCGACGGGGTCACGCATGACGAACAGCAGTTTCAGCCGGATGTCCTGCGTGGCGCAAAAGGCCTGCATATGGGCAAAACCCGCCGTCCCCAGCACTGAATAGGCCGGGGTGACATCGCATATCACCCGTGTCTGCGGGGTGCTGATCCGGGCCATATGGCCGAAATAGGCGTTGTCGTCATAGATCATCTGCACCCGGTCCAGTGCGGCCTGGAGCATCGGCGAAGCGGCCAGGTGCTCTGCCGGGTGTCCCTCTTGCGACAGGAACAACGTCAAACGACGGACTGCCAGAAGGTCCATGTCACTCAGGGCATGTTCCGGGAAATCTCGGCTGAAGAAATGCAGTTCCTTGAGCGGAGAGGGCGACACGCCCTCCAGTCCGCCCATGTAGGCGTGCAACCAGCTCGTCGCGCATTTCATGGCGCCGACGCAGACCAGCAGCGTCTTGCCGTCCAGCTCGGGGTAGTGCCGGATGTGCGAAAGCTCGGTCGACATAGGACCCTCCTGCCGGTTCGCAACAGAAGGTCAGGCTGACACGCTACCGGACACCGCTCAAGCCCGGAGGTGACGTGCCCGATGGTGACGGGCGTGGTGAAAAAATGGGCGGACTTGGCGACGTGGAATGATCTTGGCGGCCCCAGTTGCGACTAATTCTCATTTTCATTGACTCTTGCGAATTAGTCGCACTATATCTCGCAGGTGGAAACGCCTCGGCGGGTGTATCGCCGGGGTGTCGTCTTGAGGAGGTGCACAGTGACTTTGACCAAGCGAAAGCTTCTTGCCGGACTGGCGACCTTGCCGCTGGCCCTGTCGGCCAAAGGCCTGGCCGCGCAGGGGGTGACAACCGTGGTCGCGACCACGGGCATGATCGCCGATGCCGCACGGCAGGTGGGGGGCGATCTTGTCGAGGTCCGTGGCCTGATGGGGCCGGGTGTCGATCCGCACAGCTATCGCCAGACCCGCAGCGACATCGTGGCGATGGCCCGCGCGGATGTCGTGCTCTGGCATGGTCTCTACCTCGAGGCGCAGATGGAGGAATTCCTTCAGGATCTGGGCGAACGCGGCACAACGACCGCCGTGGCCGAGGGGTTGCCGCGCGATCTGCTGCTGGCCCATGACGACTACGACGACAAGTTCGACCCGCACGTCTGGATGGTGCCTGATCTCTGGACACATGTGGTGGAAAACGTACGCGATGCGTTGAGCGCGGCGCGACCCGACAGCGCCGAGGTCTTTGCCGCCAATGCCGCCGCGCACCTGGCAGAACTGGACGAACTGGCCACCTATGCCGCCGGCATCCTCGCCAGCGTGCCCGAGGAAAGCCGCGTGCTGGTCACGGCGCATGACGCCTTCAACTATTTCGGCCAGGCCTACGGGTTCGAGGTCATGGGCATCCAGGGTATCTCGACCGAGTCCGAAGCCGGGCTGCGCCGGATCGCGGATCTGGTGGATATCCTGGTGGATCGCCGCATCGGCGCGGTCTTTGTCGAAAGCTCTGTTTCTGATCGCAACATCCGCGCCCTGATCGAAGGTGCCGCCGCCAAGGGGCACGAGGTTGTCATCGGCGGCGAGCTCTTCTCGGACGCGATGGGAGAGCCGGGCACCTACGTCGGCACCTATGTCGGCATGATTGATCACAACGCGACAACCATTGCCGGGGCCCTTGGCGGCGACGTCCCGCGCGATGGCATGAAAGGACTGTTGAACGGATGACCGAACCTTCCGTGACCTTGGCCGCATCCGGCGGGCAGGCGGCGGCGCCGGCACGCCCTGACGCCGCCCTGAGCCTGCGGGGCCTGACCGTGTCCTACGGTGAGAAACCTGCGGTGTTTTCCGTCGATGCGGCCTTCCCTGCGGGCGAGATGACCGCGATCATCGGTCCGAACGGGGCGGGCAAGTCGACCTTGCTGAAGGCCGCGCTTGGCGTGATCCCGCGGCTGTCGGGCGAGGTCAGCGTCTTCGGTCAGCCGATCGAGACGGTCCGCGGGCGCATCGCCTATGTCCCCCAGCGCGCCAGCGTCGACTGGGATTTTCCGACCACGGTGATCGACGTGGTGATGATGGGCCTGTACCGGCAGGTCGGCCTGCTGGGACGGCTGACCGGCGCTCTCAAGGCATGGGCGCTGTCCTGTCTCGACCGGGTCGGCATGGCCAGCTTTGCCGACCGCCAGATCGGCCAGCTGTCGGGCGGCCAGCAGCAACGGGTCTTCCTGGCCCGGGCGCTGGCGCAGGACGCGGACCTCTACCTGCTGGACGAACCTTTTGCCGGGGTGGATGCCGCGACCGAACGGGCGATCATCGACGTGTTGAAAGCACTCAAGGCCGAAGGCAAGGCGGTGGTCTGCGTCCACCATGACCTGGCCACGGTGGGCGACTATTTCGACAATGTCTTCATGATCAACGTGCGCCGCATCGCCGAAGGCCCGGTCAGGACAACCTTCAACGGCGAGACGCTGAATGCCACCTACGGCGGGCGGCTTGCTGCCACGCATATCGACCAGTTGAACCTGGTGGAGGGCGCGTGACCCCGTTGATCGAGGCGTTGCTGCTGCAAGCGGGCTACAATGCGGCGCTGGTGGCCGTGGGCGCCGCTTTGCTGGGCTTTGCTGCCGGCGCCGCCGGAACCTTTCTTTTCCTGCGCAAGCGCGCGCTGGTGTCCGACGCAGTGGCCCATGCCACGTTGCCCGGCGTCGGGCTGGCCTTCATCGCGATGGTCTGGCTGGGCGGCGACGGGCGCAACCTGCTGGGTCTTCTGGCGGGGTCTGCCGTGACCGCCGGGATCGGCCTCTTGGCGGTGGAATGGATGACCCGGCGCACCCGGCTCAGCGAGGATGCGGCCATCGGCGCGGTGCTCTCCGTCTTTTTCGGGCTTGGGATCGTAATCCTGACCGTGATCCAGACAATGAGCTCCGGCCGCCAGGCAGGGTTGGAGAGCTTTCTGCTCGGCTCGACCGCCGGGATGCTGTTCCAGGACGCCATCGTGATCGCCGTGGGTGGCTCATTGGCGGTTCTGGCGACCTGGGTGATGCGGCGACCGATGACGCTGGTGGCCTTTGACGCGGAATACGCGGCGGCGAGCGGCGTCAACGTGCCGGGGATCGACCGGCTGATGATGGCGCTGGTCATGGCGGTCACGGTGATCGGGCTCAAGATCGTCGGGCTGATCCTGATCGTGGCGATGCTGATCATCCCGCCGGTCACGGCGCGGTTCTGGACCGAGCGCAGCCAATCCCTGATCTGGTACGCGGGGGGCATTGGCGCTGTGTCGGGGTACCTGGGCGCGGCGCTGTCCGCCTCGGCCCCCGATCTGCCGACGGGGCCGATCATCGTACTCGTCGCGGCGGGCCTGTTCCTGCTGTCGCTCTTCCTGGCCCCCGCACGCGGCGTGGCGGCGGCGGTGTTCCGGCACCGCCGGTTCCAGCGCAAGGTGCACCGTCGGCAGGGCCTCTTGGCATTGGCGCGGCAGGAGCCGATCCACGACGAGCTGACCCTGCGTGTCTTGCGGGGCGAGGGGCTGATCCGTGCCGATGGCGTTGCCACGGAAACCGGGCGCGCCCAGGCGGCCAAGATCGCCCGCGACGAACGCCGCTGGGACGTGGCCCGCGAAATCCATCAGGACACCGGGCTGACCGGGCGCTATGACGGGTTGACCCCGATCGAAGATGTCTTTGCCCCCGATGAGATCGCCGAGTTCGACAGCCGCATCGGCGGCCCGCGTGCCATAGGAGAGGGGCTGTGATGGGCAGCGAATTCGTCATGTTCTCCCTGACACCCATGCTGATCGGCGTGCTGGCCTCTGTCGCCTGTGCCTTGCCGGGAAACTTCCTGATCCTGCGGCGGCAGGCGCTGATCGGCGATGCCATCAGCCATGTCGTCCTGCCGGGGATCGTGGTGGCCTTTCTGCTGACCGGCGTCGTGGCCGCGATCCCGATGCTGCTGGGTGCCGCCGGGGCCGCCGTGGTGGCTGTTGTGCTGATCGAGGCGATCAAGCGGCTCGGTCGGATCGAACCGGGCGCGGCGATGGGTGTGACCTTTACCACGCTTTTTGCGGGGGGCGTCTTGCTCTTGGAGCAGAGCGATACCTCCAGCGTCCACCTGGACGTGGAACATGCTCTGATGGGCAATCTTGAATCGCTGGTCTGGCTGCGCGCGACGGACTGGTCCTCGCTCTTTGATCCCTGGGCGCTGGCCGGTGTGCCCGAGGAGCTGCCGCGCATCGCCGTGGTCTGTGCGGGGGTTATCCTGCTGACGCTGGTCTTCTGGCGCTGGCTGAAGATTTCAACCTTCGACGAGGGCTTTGCCCAGGCGTTGGGCCTGCCGGTGGGCATGATCGGCATGGGCCTGGTCATCACGGCGGCGGTGGCAGCGGTCGCGGCGTTTGATGCCGTTGGGTCGATCATCGTGATCGCCATGTTCATCTGCCCGCCGGCGGCGGCCCGGATGATGACCAACGGGCTGGAACGGCAGGTCTGGTGGTCGGTGCTGTTCGCGGTTGTCGCGGCCGTGCTGGGATACGTTCTGGCGGGCTACGGGCCGCTCTGGCTGGGCGGGGACAATGCCGTCAGCGCGGCGGGGATGATCGCGACCGTCTCGGGCGTCATCCTTGCGCTGGCCTGCGCCTTTGGACCGCACCGCGCGCGCGTGGGGGCGCGGGCCGAGGCCTGAAAGGAAAAAAAACGGCCCGCAGAATGCGGGCCGAGTGGTGTGACGCGGCGAAACGGATCAGGCGGCGGGGCGAGACCCAACGACGCCTTGAGTGACGGAATCCGTGATCTCGAGGCTTTCTTCCTCGGACAGGTCCATCAATTCGGCCAGCCGGGCGCGCGCGCGGCCCACGCGGCTCTTGATCGTGCCCACGGCGACGCCGCAGACCTCTGCCGCTTCTTCGTAGGCCAGGCCCTGCGCACCGATCAGCACCAGCGCCTCGCGCTGCGTGTCGGGCAACTGATCGAAGGCCACCTTGAAATCTCGCAGGTTCAGACGCCCGTCGTGATCGGGTTTGGTCGCAAGGCTTTCGCTCATCGTGCCGTCGGCATCCTCGACCTCGCGCTTGCGCTTGCGCCGCAGCGAATAGAACGTGTTGCGCAGGATCGTGAACAGCCAGGCCCGCATGTTGGTGCCTTGCTGAAAGCTGTCGATATTCGTCCATGCCTTGACCAGCGTCTCCTGCACCAGGTCGTCCGCCGTGGCAGAGTTCCGGGTCAGCGACAGCGCAAAGGCGCGCAACGAGCCGATGTGCTCGGTCAGTTCCTCGCGGGGGTCACGCATCTTGCTGGCCCCCGCTGTTCTTTTTATCCTCGGCGGCTTTCAATTGCGCCAGCAGATCGGTGAACCGATCGGGCACGGGCTGCTGGGCCATGTCATCGAAGGCCTGTCTCAAGTTCCTGTCGATTTCGTCGACGACTCTTGAATTGAGTTGTTTACGCGTCATGTGTTTTGTCATCTTTGGATCTCGCAACGCCTCATTACGGAACCAAAACGTTGCAGCCTGCGTTCGGTTCCAAAGGTAGCACTAATATTTGGAGCAACAAGCATGACGGCTCAGTCATCCTCGGACATGACAACCGCAATCGGCGGCAACCTTCCCTACCTGCGCCGCTACGCCCGCGCGCTGACCGGGCGCCAGGACAGCGGCGACCGATATGCCGCAGCAACGCTTGAGGCCATCCTGAACGACCCCGAGCTGTACGATGCCGGCCTGACTGCCAAGGTCGCCCTGTTCCGCGTGTTTCACGCGATCTGGATGTCCTCGGGCATGCCGGTCGAGGACGGCGGCGAAACGGGGCTGGCGGCACGGGCGCAGAAACACCTGTCGCGCCTGACGGAAAACACGCGCGAGGCGCTCTTGCTGCACACGATCGAGGAATTCCCGATCGAGGAGGTCGCCCAGATCATGCAGGTCTCTACCGAAGAGGCGGGCCAGTATGTCGATACGGCCTTCCTTGAAATGCGTGACGCGATTTCCGGCAAGATCATGATCATCGAGGACGAGGCGGTGATCGCAATGGATCTTGAAAGCATCGTGATGGACATGGGCCACCGTGTCACCGGCGTTGCCCGCACCGAGGCAGCGGCGCTGGACCTCGCCAGCAGCGAGGCCCCGGACCTGATCCTGTCGGACATCCAGCTGGCCGACGATTCCAGCGGGATCGACGCGGTCAACCAGATCATTGCCCGCGACGGCGACCGTCCCGTGATCTTCATAACCGCCTTCCCGGAACGGCTGCTGACGGGCGAGGGGCCGGAGCCGGCCTTCCTGATCTCCAAGCCCTATACAGAAAACCAGGTGCGATCCGCTGTCAGCCAGGCGCTGTTCTTTGCCTCGACAGAGACGTTGATCCGCTGACTTGATCACTGATGTGACAAAGAAAAAGGCCCGCCGGTTTCGGCGGGCCTTTTTGTTTACGTGGTCCTGTGCTTCAGCTTTTTGCCAGGGCACGCAGCATCCAGGCTGCCTTTTCATGAAATGCGCTGCGGGCGGTTGCAAGGTCTTCGGTCACAGGGTCGCGATGCGTACCAGCCAGCGCGATCAGCGCATGCAGACGATGTGCCAGTTTCTCGTGATCGTGGGCCAGGTCCTCGATCATGTCGGCGGTTGTCGCCTTTGCAGACAGGTCGTCGACCCGCGATCTTTTGGTGATGTCGTCCAGGCGGGCCGGGGCAAGATGTCCAAGCGCGCGTATCCGCTCGGCCAGGTCGTCGGCAGCGGCAAAGAGATCCTGGTACTGTTCCTCGGTCAGGTTGTGCACGGAAAAGAACAGCGGCCCTTCAACATTCCAGTGAATGGCATGGGTCTTGAACAGCAGCCGGTAGGTATCGGCCAGAACGTCCGACAGGCCGCTTGCCAGGGTTTCGGTGTTGCGGACCCCGGTGGAAACGGAATCTTCGGTGGGAACGACTTTCAGCGAGTCAGTCATCTAAGCCTCCTGTTTCATTGGTTAATCAGACAACGAACGGTGCCCGGAAAGGTTCCTGTTCCAGCCCGGCGGGACGAAAGGGGGCGGGCGCGTTTCGTCGGGGAACAGGCAGCAGAGAAGGCAGCATGCCCCCATCTGGCACCGACATCGAAAGACAAAGGCGCCACCATCGTCTAGCGACGCCCAGGCGCCGTGACCTACGCAGATTGACGTCATACATGAAAAGGCCCGCACTGGGGTAGCGCGGGCCTTTGCATCGGTTGGACCGGAACGTGCCAGTCAGGCCAGGCGGCGCGTAGAACGCGGGCCCGCGATCAGCCAGACGATGAACCCCAGCAGCGGCAGCAACAGCACGAACAGCGTCCACAGGACCTTGCCGCCGGTGCTTGCGCTGGAATTGATGATGTTGACGATTGCCCAGACCGCTAGGCCCAACAGGATCAATCCGCCCAAACCCGCAATTTCGATACCCATGATAGTCTCCTTTCGGTTTCACGCCGCCCTTCAGCCGCGCAGTGCGTCGATCAGCTCCGACTTGGTCATCTGCGACCGCCCATCGACATCCAGCTCGCGCGCCCGGTCGTAGAGCGCATCGCGCTTCCATTCTTCATAAGGGGGCGCTTTTCCGCCTTTGCGGGACGGGGCCATGTTGTCATTCGCCTGCGCATTGGCGATCGCCGCCGCTTTCGACTTGGCATAGCCCTTGTCGCGCAGGACCTGGTAGGTTTCCTCGTCCTTGATCGACGGGTTGTTCTCCTTCTCCTTCGCCATCGCGCTACCTCCTGCATCCTTGCCCCGCGTGAGACCGGCCCGGGGATTTTCCCATGCCGCCCGGCCCAAAAGCGCGAGACTGTACAAGGACCAAACGCCCGGCGTCCCACGCGGTTCCGTGTGCTCCGGGCCGGAAACAGCAAAGAAAGACGGGTTTTTTCGGGAACCTGCAGGGGAGAAAGAGCGTTACGCACGCATGGAAAACACAAATTGTGTCGGCGGGTTTCGTGCCCTGCCCAAAGAGAAAACACTTGCCGGCAAAATGCGCCGGTGCGGGATAGAGATAGAATTTTCAGGAATTGATGAAGGCAACACCTCGCAGATCGTGGCCCAGACCCTGGGCGGCCTGGTCAAGCGGCAGGGGCCGCATCTGTTCACGATCGAGGACAGCGGACTCGGAACCATCTGCGTCGAGCTGGACACGCGGTATGCCAAGCCCGGAAACCAGTTCCTGCCCGAAGGCGTGCTGGACGCCGCCCGCGCCGTCGTCCCGGTCGAGGTGGTCACGCCCCCCCTGATACCAGAGCAGATGGATCGTGTGCTGGACCTGACCAAGGCCCTGCAAAAGGCGGGTGGCAAAGGCACGTCCGACAGCCTGTTTGCCGGGTTCGGCATCCATTTCAACCCCGAGATCACCGGCTACGAAGATCCCTACATGTTGCGGACCGTGATCGCCTATGGCCTGCTTGAACCCTGGTTGCGCGAATGGCGCCCGCTGGACATGTCGCGCCGCATCCTGCCCTTTGTCGATCCCTGGCCCCTGCAATTCACGGATGCGCTAGTGGCGGCGGACGATCTTGATCTCTCGGTGCTCCGGCACCTGGTTCACAGCCACCTGAACGGGCGGAATTACGGGCTGGACCTCTTGCCGATCCTGCACGCCCATGACCCCGAGGGGTTTGCGGCGATGTTCGGAAAAGAAGCCAGCGGCGCCCGTCCGGCCTTTCACTTTCGCTTGCCGGATTGCCGCCTGGACGAGCCGGACTGGTGCATCACGGACGAATGGGACCGATGGTGGTTGGTTGAAGCCCTGGCGGCGGACGAGGCTCGATTTGACGCCTTGTACCAAGCCTGGCGGCGCGGGGCAGGGCACGGCGGGCTCTGGGTCGAAGAAGTGGCAGGGCAGATCGGCAACAACGGCGAGGAGCTATTCAGGTGAACCGGCCGCTGATCGCAGTGACCACCTCGACACGGTCGGGGTGGCGTATCTTTCCGCTTGTCCGGCTGAACCTTTGGCTGGCCGGGGCGCGTGCCTTGCGCTGGACGACCCGGTCGGACATCGACCTGGGCCGCGTAGAAGGCGTGATCATCGGTGGCGGCGACGACATCTCGCCCGATCTCTATGGTGCCCGCCTAGAAGTGGTCGCACGGCTAGACCATGACCGCGACGCGATGGAACTTGACATCGCGCGCAAGGCACTGGCCAGCGGCATCCCCGTCCTAGGTATCTGCCGCGGGGCTCAGATGCTCAACGTCGCGGCAGGGGGGACGCTGCACCAGGACGCCTGGTCTCTTTATCCCGAAGCCCAGCCGATCAAGACCATCCTGCCCCGGCGCGAGGTCCATGTCGAAACGGGCTCGCAACTGGCGGCCTGGTCGGGCGAGGCTCCGATGCACGTCAACGCGCTGCATACCCAGGCGGTCGACCGGTTGGGCCGGGGCTTTCGCGTCGCGGCGCGGGATACGCACGGCATGGTTCAGGCCATCGAACGCTGTCGGGATCCCTTTGCGTTGGGCGTGCAGTGGCATCCCGAACACCTGTTCTATGCGCATCGCCAGCGGGCGATCTTTCGCGCGTTGAGCCGTGCCGCATCTGCCTACGCAGAAGACCGGGCGCAAATCCTGTCACCCGCCTGAAACCGGCTCTAGTTCAAAGAAGAAGGCCCGCCAAGCTGGCGGGCCGTTTCGTGTTGATCTGTCTGTACGTCAGACTTTTTCGAGGATCTGGTCCAGCGTCTTGCGGGCCTCGTCCTTGGTCTGGCCCAGACGCTGCTGCAGCTTGCCTTCAAGCTGTTCGCGGTCGCCGCGTGCCTCTTCAAGTTCGTCGTCCGAAAGCACGCCATAGGCTTCGCGCAGCCGGCCCTTGATCTCGGTCCATTTTCCTTCCAGGCGATCCCTGTCCATCGGATATCTCCTTTGCGTTTCGCTGCCCGGATCCGTTCCGGGCCTCTGATTGTAAAACGTCCGGGATGCCGATCCGTTCCGTCTCAGGCCGCTTCTTCCAAGGCGCGGGTGATCGCGGTCTCGATTTCGTCCAGCGGATGGTTTGTCAGCACCTTGGGCAGGTCCAGCACCAGTTTCGAGGCCACTTCCTCGTGCATTTCCTCGCGCAGGGCGCTGAGCACCGGGCGGCTTGCGACGATGATGAGCCGGTCGAACTTGCCGGCATGGGCGGCCTTGTAGAGGTCTGCGCTGATGGTCTTGGCAAAACGCTCTTTTTCCAGTTGGTGCCAATCGGTGTCATCCACGGCGGAGCGATGTTCGCCGGGACCATCATTCAACCGGCCCGGGCGGTTTTCGGCCCAGTCCTGCGCCTTTGGATTCTCCTGCTCCGCGCGATCCCGCACCACCAGATGCAGATGCGCCTTGTCCCCCTTGTTGACGAGGTACAGCGCCTTTTCTCCATCGGCGATCAGCACCCAGGTGCCATGCGGCACGCCCTTGGCTCGCATCATGTCGTGATCCTCCTCTTTTCAGCGTGGTGACTATCGGGCGGTCAGTCGCCTGCCTTTGGGCCGCGACTGTCGAGCGCGCAGAGCCATCCGCTTTGCGCGCTTTCGAGACGTCAACGCGCAAACCTGCGTTGGCGTTCCCTGCTCAGACGATGTCCTCGGTCACGCCGGGCAGGTCCTGGGCCAGGTCGGCGCCTTCCTCGGCGTCGAAGGGCACAAGGAACCCGCTCCGGTTCTCGGGGCGGCGCAGACCGTTGCGCCGGATCTCTCCCTGCCACAGGGGATAGAGCGTTTCCGGCGACATGGCCTCGGGGGCAAGCGGCTCATGCCACCAGTGCGACAGCAACCGCTCACGCGCCCGTTCCACGCGCTCCGGCTGCGTGATCTCGACCGCCAGTTCGGTATCCCAGCGCATCGACCGCCCGTTCAGATTGGCAGAACCGATCAGGACAGAGGCCGCATCGCGGATCAGAACCTTGTTGTGCACATGGATCAGCGGAGACCCGGCCAGCGTCTCGCAGGTGTCGCGGGCGGCCAACACCGGGCGCACCGGCGTCGCGATGGTCAGCCGATGCCCGAAACTCTCACGCAGGGTGGCAACCGCCTGTTGGCGCAGGGCAAGCCCATAGCGGGCATCCAGGCTCTCGGAGGAATCGAAAGCCACGTCCTCGGGCAGTCCCGGCATGACGATGATGGCGTTCAGGTCGCGGTTGCGTGTCGCGCCCTCTGCCAGCGCCTCGGCGATCCGGCTGGAGCGGATGAACTGCGTCTCAATATGGATCAGGTAGCGCGCCTTGCGAAAGGCCTCCAGGTGCGCTTCCTCGATTTCGGACACAAGCGTGCGGGGCGAAAGATAGGGCAGTTGCAGACGCCGAGGCGCCGACAATGTCCGTTTCAACCCGGGGCAAGGTGGCGGGGCCGCGCGGCCTTCGGTTACTGCCTGGAAACTCTCGAGGTGCCTGCGTGCGGCCGCCGCCTCGGGGCCGCGCAACATGACCTGCACGTCAGACCAGGTATGCCGCGCCGGGCGATCGTGACCGGGCGTGTCGTAGCGCCGTTCGTTCAGGTCCAGCCCGCCGACGTAAAGCCATTCGTCGTCGATCACGGCCACTTTCTGGTGATGGGAGACCGTGTGTAGGTTCGGCATCACGCTGCGTTCCAGCCCGACCGCCTCGAACCGGCGTTCAACCGGGGTCGTCTCGCGCAGGCGTTCCCAGCGGCGGCGCAGGACCGCGGGCAGGAAAGCAAGGCGCGGCAACATGCCGGCGCGCGCGCTGTGCTGGTGCGCGCGGATGTTCAGCAGGTCCTTGCCCGCGCCCGTCGCCTCGGCCAGGGCCACGCCCTGCCGTACGGTGCGCCAGCTGAGTTCGTGCAGATCGGTTGCCATGACCGGGTCAAAATCGCTGACGGTGAGATCGATCCGCACGCCGCGCCGCAGGGCATGGGCGAGAAGGTCGAACCAGTCCTGGCCGATCTCGCGCGCCTCGGTGCTGCGCAGCCGGGTCGACAGGTCGAAGATCCGGAAACCGGCGACGACATGACGGCGCGCGGACAGAACCGCACGTTCGAACGCCGGCCAGGCCTCGTCGGCCGTGATCATCACTTCGAAGTCGCCGGCCATCCGGCCCCCCTGTCAGGCGCCGTAGGCGGCGCGCGGAAACATCACTGTCACGCGATAACGTCCGTCATCCGAAGTGGTTTCCATCTTTCCGCCCAATTGCCGCAGAAAGGCGGCAATCATCTTTTGCGCCATGCCGTCGGGGCGCGGCGCATCTGCCCCGGGGGGCAGCGGTTCGGCGGGGGAACTGTCGATGCACAGCCGGACCTCGTCACTACCGCCCGAAGACAGTTGGACACCGATCCGGTCGCGCGGGTCCGCGTTGCAGGTCTGGCGGATCGCGGTGTTCAGTGTCTCGGCCACGAACAGCGACAGGGGGATGGCCTGGTCGGGATAAAGGGCCACATGCTCCAGCGCCGTGTCGATTTCGATCTTGCCGCGCGCGCCGACCAGATCCTGCGTGTCGCGCACCACCGCCTGCACCAGATCGGCGGCGTCCACCGTGGTGCTGGTCGGCGTATTGTAGAGCGCACGGTGCAACACCGCCATGCCGCGCACCCGGCGCTGAAGCTCGGACACGACGTGCTTGGCCTCGTCGGTTTCCAGGTCACGCGACTGCATGTTCATGATCGAGGCGATCAGCTGCAGGTTGTTCTTGACCCGGTGATGCACCTCGCGCAGCAGCACTTCCTTGTCCTTGAGATCCTGTTCGCGGCGCTGTTCGCCCTCCGCGATCAACAAGGCCATGCGGTTGAAGGCGCGCTGGGCCTCCTCGAGTTCCGCCGGCGGATCGCGCAGGTCTAGTGTGGTTTCCTCGCGCTCGCCCAGGGCAAAACGGCGCATCGCGTTGCGCAACTGCGCGACATGGCGGATCACAAGCCGCTGGATGCCGAACAGAGCGACGCCGACCCCGGCCAGCCACATCAGCACCGGCAGCGAACTTGCGATCACGCTTTGCAGGCGACTGTCCGCATCGGGCACGGCAGAGAGAGGCCAGCTGCCCAGCAACATGACCTTGCCGGGCACCATCTGCGTGACGGCGAAAAAACGCGTCTCACCCGAGCCGCTGACCGCACGAAAGGTTCGGCCCGGTTCCTTGACGATCTCGGGCAGGGGCATGTCGCGGGGCAGGTATTCGGGGGCTGTGGCCCGTCCCAGCGAAGCGGCCAGGATGTCCCCCTCGGCGTCCAGGGCCGCCAGACGCAAAGCGCCGTCGTGGTCGGGATCCTCAAGCGCACCATTCAGGACCGCATGGGGGATCGACAGCGAGACATAGCCGACCATCTCGCCGCCTTCGCGTACCGGATGCGTGACCATCACGATGTTGCGCCCGGTCACGGCGCCCTCGAGATTGACCTGCACGCTTGCGCCGCCGCGCGCCATCGCGGTCTTGAAGGGTTGGCGTTCGGACAGGTCCATCCGGTCGGCGGTCGAACTGCAGGTCAGCCAGCCCGAGGCCTCGATGAACCCGGCAAAGACATAGGTGTCATTGCTTTCGACAAAGCCTTTCAGGATGTCGCTGCAATCTTCCTCGCCCAGCTTGGTGATCAGCACGGCCAGCCCCTGTGCCGCGGCCAGCGCGCTTTCGAGGGTCTCCGCCTGGGGCGAAGCTTCGGCGCGCAGCTGTGCCATCAGCGCGGTGCGGTTCTGTTGCCGCGCGCTCTCGATCACGGCCTGGGTCTGATAGACCGCGATTAGGCCTACGGGCAACATGGCAATGGTCATCAGGCAGGCGATACGCGCCGGCAGACTGCGGGACAGTCGATAGAGGCTTTTCAGACGCGTGGGCATGGAGGGCCGAATTTCGAGGCTAGGGAATGAACGGGACGCTTCCGGGCGGCACGGTGCGTGACCGGGGGCACAAGTCTCCCTTGACCGGGGCAGTATGCCCCTGTTCCCACGCGCCGCTCATGCGGATATCGCCGCTGCCTGCTCATGCAGTCACCCCATCTGAAATCACAGTCCCCTCCGGACAAATGCCGCATGTCCCGAATTGGTTCCCAAGATTTTCGGGTGGGTCAGGACTGCAGGCTGGTCAGGGGGATCTGCAGCCGGCGGCGGAACATGCCGGCCTCGATCTGGGTGGCCATTTCGCCAGCCAGTTGCCCCTCGACGGCGATCGACAGGAGCCGCGAGCCGAAGCCCGAGCGTGGTCGGGCCTCTGTGTCCCAGGAAAGGCCGGTTTCTTCCCAGATGATGACGACGTCATCGCTGTCGGTGCGGTTCCATTTCACCGCCAGCTGTCCGCCATCGGTGGACAGCCCGCCGTACTTGGCGGCATTGGTCGCCAGCTCGTGCAGCGCCAGCGTCAGATAGACCGCGGCCTTGGGGCCGACAGGAACGTGTTCGCCTTGGATCGTGATCCGCGTCTCATGTTCCGAGCCATGCGGCGCCAGCAGCTTGTGCGTCAGCGCGTCCAGCGTCGTGGTCGCGCCTTCGCTTCGGCGGACATTGACGACGGGCACGATCATCTCATGCGCATCGCTCAGCGCCTTGAGCCGGGCACCCACGCTTTCGGCCAGTTCGTCGGCGGTCTCATGCGCGTTGCGCTCCATGCGCAGAATGCTGTTGATGACGGTAAAGAGGTTCTTCACCCGGTGCGTCATCTCCTGCATGACGATATCGCGTTCCTCGAGCGTCTCGCGCAGGCGCAGGTCGGATTCGATCATGTCCGCGATGTCCCGCATCTTGGCGATGTCATCGGACGTCCAGTCGCGGGGCTTGTCGTCGATGACGCAGAAAGAGCCCAGCACATGCCCGTCCGGCGATCGGATCGGCACGCCCAGGTAGGCCCGGACGTTCAGGTCCTGAACGGCGCTGTTGTCGCAGACCAGGCTGTCGGCTTCGGCGTCCGGCACGACCAGCGGCTCTTCGGACGACACGACATACTGGCAAAATGAATGGCTGAGCGGCGTGCCGCGCTGTTCTGCGGCCTCTCCGGTGATCCCGGTCTGGGCGGAAAAGAACTGCCGCTCGTCGTCCACGAAAGACACGAGGCTGACGGGAACATCCATCAGGCGTGCGGCGATGCGCGCGGCTCTCTGGTGTGCTCCGGGGGCGGGGCTGTCCATCAGCCCTGTCCGTTCCAGCGCCTGCAGGCGCTCCGGATCCCGAAGCCGGTCTTGGTGGGTCACTTCCTGAACCTCTGTCCTGAACTCGGGGGTATCTTTCATCGGACAGGTCCAATCAGCAATGCATCACTTGGGGTAAGTAGTCCTGCAAAGGCAAAGGAAAGCCCCTTTCAGGCGGTTTTTTGCCCTTTGGCCCGGGCGGTTGGCACGTCTTCGGCCCGGGGGCGGGAACCTTTGCGCGGCAAGGCACGTTCTTTTGCCAGAGCGCCACGGACGGCGCATAGGGAAAAACACAAGGAGACTTACCATGCTTGGCTGGGCCCTGACGTTCCTCATCATCGCACTCATCGCGGCCGCACTCGGCTTTGGCGGCATCGCCGGCGCATCCGCCGGGATCGCGCAGATCCTCTTCTTCGTCTTCCTCATTCTCTTTGTCGTGTCGCTGGTGGCGCGCGTGGTCCGAGGATGATCCGGGCCTCGGCCCGGAGGTTTCCGGGCCGCGCACATTGCAAAGGCACTGACAGAGGACGGACGACATGAGCAAGAACACACAAGACCACCATCGCAACGGCGCCGCCGAAGCTGCAGAGGCCGGAGCCGCCTATGCCCGCGCCGCAGGTGAGCGGCTGGACGAGGCACAGGCATCGATCGACCGGGCCATCGAAGAGGGCCGGGACGAGATCGAGCGTGCCGCCCGCCAGTCCACCCAGATGGTGCGGGACAACCCAGTCCTTGCGGTCGCCGGTGCTGTCGGCGTCGGGCTCCTGCTGGGTTTGGCCATGCGCAAGAAGGGCTAACTTGCCAGTAACTTGGCCGTTGAAAAGGGCGTCGCAAATGCGGCGCCCTTTTCCTGTCGGCGGGGAGTCGGACGACCGAAATGCGGAACCTTTCGCGCCCCCGTCCGTTCTTCTTGCAACGGACGCAAATCAGGGGGCACCTTCCGATGACCCGCAAGACGCAAGACCGCAAACCTTCTCGTTCCACCGAAAAAAAGGACGCCGTGCGCGACGCAGGCGCCTTGGCGTTGCGCGCCGGAGCGGGCGGCCCTGCGGGCCTGATCTCGCAGGCGCTGGGGGTGGCGCGCCGGCACCCGACGCTGGCCCTGGCGGCCACCGCGCTGGCGGGTTACGCCGCAGGGCGCCGGGCGCAGCGGCGTGGAACACTGGTGCCGCCCCGCGACACCAAGGTGCGCGACGCCTGGGCGCCGCAAAACAGCGGCGCGCGGGGTCCTCATCCGCCTGCCCAGGATCACCGCAACCTGCTGACGCGGATGCAGCTGGAGGACCGCAATGAGCGGTCCTGACCTGCGCGATGCGCCGCGCATCCTGACCGAAGTGCTGCGCCAGGCGACCTCCTTGCTGCAAAGCGAGATGCGCCTTGCACGGGCCGAGATCGGTGAAAACCTGTCGCGGGCCGGGACGGGGCTGGTGTTTTACGCCCTCGCGTTGGTGCTGACCATCGCGGGGCTGAACGCGCTCGCCACGGCTGGCATCGCCTGGCTGGAAACGCATGGCCTGACCTTGGTCGAGGCGGCAGGCGGGATGGGGGGCGGACTGCTGGTGCTTGCGCTGATCTGCGTGCTGATCGCCCGCAAACGCATCAATGCCCGCGTCCTGACGCCCCGGCGCAGTCTCAACAACGTCAAACGCGATCTGGAAACCTTGCAGGAGGTCCGCCGTGGCTGAGATCGAGAAACTCGAAATGCGGGCGGCGGAAGACCGTGCCCGGTTGAAAATCGCGCTTGAGGCGCTGGGCGGCAGCACCAGCAAAAGCGCCATTGCCGCGCCCCTGACCGGGGCCGCGATGGGACAGGCCGGACGGTTGGGCCGCGGCGCCGTCGGCGCGGCAGGCCGCAACCCGACAGCGGCGGCGCTGATAGGGCTTGGCATGGGTTTGTTCGCGACGGGCGCGGGGGCGCGGACCCCGGGCGCGGTCAAGGACGATGCCCCCAAGAGCCGCGCACCGATGTTGACGGCCGGGGCGCTGATCCTTGGTGCGGGCGCCCTGGCCGGCGCGCTGCTGCCCAACCTGGGCCGTGACAGTCACGGCGACGACTGACCAGCGAGACCTGAACCATGCTCACCACCGTTCTCAGCGAGCGCGCGCAACGCGTGATGTTGCTGATCCTTACCGTGATCGCGCTGACCGGCGCCCTGCAACTGGGTCAGCAACTGCTGGCGCCCATTGTCTTTGCGGTGGTGCTGGGCATCGTCGTCTCGCCCCTCGCGGAACGCCTGACCGACGTGGGCATCCCGCGGGTCGCGGTTGCGATCCTGTTGCTTCTAGTCACGACCAGCCTGATCGCGCTTCTGATCCTGATGATCGAGCCGCTGCTCAACATGTTCATCGAACAATTGCCCCGGCTCAAGGCGGCGGCGACACGTTGGATCGCCTCGGTTTCTGACGTGCTGCGCGGGATCGAGACCATCAGCGAAGAGATCGAAGGCGCCAAGCCGGCCGCCGAGGCAAGCGAAAGCGCCTTGCCAACCGTGCGCGACGCTTTGTGGATGGCGCCCAACTTTGGCGCGCAGTTCTTTGTCTTTGTCGGTACGCTGTTCTTTTTCGTGCTGACCCGCAACGAACTCTATTCCGCTGTCGGCACGCTGGAACCGAAGCTGCGCAAGGCCGATCGCGCCGTGGCCCGCTATTTCGCTGCCGTGACGCTGGTCAACGCGGGGCTGGGCACCGTGACCGCGCTGATCATGCTGGCCATCGGGGTGGATTATCCCATGCTCTGGGGCCTGGCGGCCGCGATCCTGAACTACATGCTGTACCTGGGGCCGCTGCTGATCATCTTCGGGCTGGCCATCGCCGGGTTGCTGCAATTCACCGGCGCCATGTCCCTGCTGCCGCCCGCCCTGTTCATGCTGGCCAACTTCACCGAGGCGAATTTCGTCACCCCCTGGGTGGTCGGTCAACGGCTGGCGATGAACCCGCTGGGTGTCTTCGTGGCCATTGTCTTTGGCCTCTGGCTCTGGGGGCCGGTCGGGGCCATCGTGGCGCTGCCCGTGATGCTGTGGTTCGGCGTGTTGATGAGCCCGGAGATGCTCAACAGGACCTCGGGCGCCGAGCAGCTGCAACCGGCTGAATAGGGCGGTCAGGCGTCCAGCGCGGCCAGCCTGTCGGTCAGTCGCTGGCGCTCCCGCGCGGTCATCAGCCCCGCCTCGCCATGCGCGCGCAGGTCCTCCAGCAGATCCGAGATGGCCTCGCGCCCGGCCTCCGGCATCGCCCCGCGCAGCCGCACCAGTGCCTCGGCCACGGCGGTCAGCACGTCGCCAAACCCCGCCGCGTCCCGCGTGATGTCGCGAAAACCTGCCTCGACCAGGTCACCGGCGCCCAGTTCGCTCAGGAATACCCTGTCGTATAGGGGGCCCTCGGTGTCGGAGGTGTTCAAGGCCCAGTCCCACAACAGCCGTTCCAGCCGCGCGATCACGTCGATGGCGGTCTTGGGGTCGTTGATCCCGGGAGACAGCGCCTTGGAGGCGGATTCTCTCAGTGCCTGCAGCGCATAGGCCGGGTCCTGTTCATAGGTCCGATCGGTGGCCAGCAGGAAACAGGCCGCGAATTTTTCGGCCTCGTCACAGCCGCGCAACAGGCCCAGCCGCTGGCTGCGCAGGACGATGTCGCCGGGCAGGTGGTCAAGGTAGACCTCCGCCTCGTGCGCTTCCGCCAGCTTCTGCAACTCGTCCATGTCGATGCGCCGCAGAAAGCCAGAGCGAGGCGCCTCGATGTCCACACCGTCCGAGGGCCTCTCCTCCAGCTTGCAGCCCCCCAGGCGGGGCAGGCGCCGTTGCTGGTAGAGGATCTCGCGCGCGGTCTGTTCGGCGCGCAGCAAGGCGTATTCCAGGCTGCCGATCCGCGACAGTTGCCCGATCCAGCGCACCAGCGATACCACGATCGCTGCCACCACGAAAACCGTGACGGCAAAGACGATCACCGAGGCGCTGTCGGAATAGTAACCTGCCCGGTAAAGGATGATCGAGGACAGCGCAAAGACGAAGGCGCCGATGAAGGTCGCCAGCATCGTCTGGGTCGAGGTGTCTTCCATCAACAGGCGGTGAATGCGCGGCGTGGTCTGCTGAGCCAGCGTGCGGTGGGTCGAGACCATGACCCCCAGCGAAAAGGTTGCGACCGCCAGCATCCCGTTGGCCAGGATGGTCAGGATGGGCATGGTCGCGTCTTCGGAAAAGCGGTCGCGCGGGCCGTCCGGGATCAACGGTCCCAGCAGCTCTGCGGACAGCGCGGCCAGGACCGACAGCGCGGACAGCAGCGCGACCCGAACCCAGAGAATGCGGCTGATCCGACGCAGGGTCAGCATCGTCTGGACCAGTTTCATTGTGTGTTTGCCTGCCATGCGGGTCAGCAGGCCACCATTCGGGGGGCATGGTCAAGCGCCAGCCAGCCGCGCAGCGCACGGGAAAAGGTGCAGGGATGCTCGATGAAGGGCAGATGTCCGCCGGGGACAAGCTGTGCCTGGGCCTGTGGCAGGTGGCGCAACAGCTTCAGCTGGTGAAGCGGCGGGACGACCGTGTCCTGACGTCCGATGACGGCAAGGCAGGGCTGGGCGATCTCGGCCATGTTCGCGGTGGCATCCTGCTCCAGCACCCATTTGCCGAATTGGCGGATCGCTTCGGGGTTGCGGTGCTGCAGGGCCAGGCGCATTTCGTCCGGTACCCTTGCGGCCGCCTCGCGCGGCAGGACCGTGGTCAGCGCGCGCTCGAAACTGCCGCGCGTGGCAAGGCCCAGGCGCCACATCATCGGTAGCGACCAGCGTCCGGCCAGGTCATGCGACAGGATCGCCGCGCCGATGTCGCGCGGCAGGTCGCGGTGTCCCGTGACAGGCGCCCCCACCAGCACGAGCGAGCGGACAAGGTCCGGCGCCCGGCGTGCCAGCAGCAGGCTGACCAGCCCGCCGCTGGAATGGCCGACAAGATGCACGGCCCGCCCGCCGGAAAACGCCGCGATTCTCTCCAGGATGGGGTCCAGCCACTTGCCTGAGGCCAGGTCCCGCGTCACCGTTTCTGCATCCTCCTGCGGCCCATGGCCCGGCAGATCCAGGAACAACCGGTTGCCCAACCCCATGTCGCGGCATAGCGGCAACCAAGCCTCGCATGTCATGAAGAGACCGGGAAGAAAGACCAGAGGGGCGCCGCCGCGCATGGGCGCGTTGCGGGACGGCGGCTGACAATCGGGCAGGGAAATCGCGTTCATCGGGAACCTTCGGTCATCTGTCGGAGACATGCCTCCGGCTTTGAGACAACGCTGCACGCCCTTGCGCGGTTCCCGGGGCGGGCGTCCCGGGCAAATATACGGGCCCCACGGAACTTTCGGCGCAGTGAATGCGTTGAGTTTGCGAAGACGGCGGAAGGAGGTCCACGTCCTGGGGCGAACAAGCCTGCAGCGACAAGAACCCTCCGCCGGGGTGTCGCAATCAGCGGCGCCGTTGAGGCGGACAAACCGCCGAATGGAGGATGGAACGCGATGAACACGATCACGGCATCAGCACGCCAAAGGGGCCTGTCGCGTGGTTCTTCCCCCTTTTGTGGGCGGCGGCGTCTTCCCATGTCCATGCAGATGCGGCGCTAAAGCGAACACCACCCCGATCCGCAGATTTCGACCACCGACCAGGCCGAGGTGGCCTGGCCGGCAGGGCATGTCTTGCCCGAACCCCGACGAACCAAAGAACAGGAGGCTGCCAAATGCTCCGTATTCTTGCCTTTTCCCTCGCCGCCACGTTGATGGCCGGCACCGCCGAGGCGCAGGTCCGCGATGCGCTCGCCTCCGATCTGCGGAATTTCGTCGAGGCGTTCGAGCTGTCACAGGTGCCCGCAACCGAGCAGACCCGGCTACAGGTGATCGTCGACCATCCCGAGGCCTCGCATGTGGCCAAGGTCATGGCCATCCACGAGATCCTTCAGGACAATGGCGCCTTGCGTCACGTCGACATGCATGGCGACGCGCCGACGCTGCATTCGTCTCTGCGCGACTGACGGGGGCGGACACGCCACTGAAAAACCGAAAAAAGCCGCGCACCCACCCGGGCGCGCGGCTTTTTCGGTGTCATGCGATGATCCAAAAAAACGCCCCCGCCGAAATCGGGCGGGGGCGATGATTGCGGGCGTTGGGGGATGAGGGATCTGCGCCCGCAGATGACGTGCCTGTCACAAGGGAAATGCACGGCGCGGCAAATGGTTCCCGCAGGGTGCATCTTTTCTAGCCGGGCAAGGGCCTTGCCCCGGCCCCGGATGCTGCGCCAAGCTGGGGCAGGGACAACCGGACAAGCCGGGCCGCAACCGTTGGAGGAGCAGAGATTGGGACATGTACTTGCGATCTACCAGGGCACAATGTCCGGCCGTGCGATCCCGTTCGATTGCGATCTGCATGTCGCCGCCCCGGCGCAGGAGGTCTGACCCATGATCCCGGAAACGCATCTTCGCGACGTGACCGACCGCCTGTCGGGGATCACGCCAAAGGGGCGCCGCCTGATGATTGCCGTGGCCGGTCCGCCGGGGTCGGGCAAGTCCACCCTTGCCGAAGCGCTGGTCGATCGGATCGGCCCCGAGGCGGTACTGATGCCGATGGACGGGTTTCACCTTGATGACCGCCTGCTGGAACCACGCGGGCTGTTGCCGCGCAAGGGCGCGCCCGAGACCTTTGATTTCCACGGGTTGAAGGCCGCGCTGGCACGTGCCGCGTCCGACCCTTCGGTCATCCTGCCCGTCTTCGACCGCGCGCGAGAGATCGCCATTGCCGGAGCGCAGGAAATCGGGCCGGAGACGCGCATCGTGGTGGCCGAGGGCAACTATCTCTGTTTCGCAGAGCCGCCCTGGTCCGACCTGATGCCAATTTGGGACCTGTCGGTGTTCCTGGAGGTGCCCGAGGCAGAGCTGGAGCGTCGCCTTGTGGCGCGATGGCTGGGCTTCGGGTTCGATGAGGAAACCGCGCAGCGCAAGGCGCTTGTCAATGACATCCCCAATGCCCGCCGTGTCATGGCTGAACGTGAGACCGTGGACATTGTATTGCGCCAGACGGACTCTGCCTGAAGTTTGGACGTTTCGATCATTTTTCGGTCATTTGCTCATATATTGGGCGCGCTGCGTGAGCAGCGCAGGCCGACTGTGGTCAGCGACCTCCGGCACGGCCATAGTTCGGGCATGGGTGGGATGAACGGTTGACCGTGTGAGCAAACTCGTTGTCTTCAGCGATCTGGACGGAACGCTTCTGGATCATGCGAATTACTCTTTCGCCCCGGCGCAGCCCGCGTTGGACGCACTGGTTGCGCGGGGCATTCCGCTGATCCTTGCCACCTCCAAGACGGCCGCCGAGGTCGCCGTGTTGCACGAGGCCCTGTCGCTGGGCGACTGGCCCGCCATCGTCGAGAACGGGGCCGGGATCTATCGACCCGGCAGCACGACAGGGGATGCCGCGCCCTATGCCGCCCTGCGGGCCGCTCTGGACAGCTTGCCGCCGGATCTGCGCGCTCCGTTCAGGGGTTTTGGCGACATGAGCGACGCCGAAGTGGCAGAAATCACTGGCCTTGCCCCTGAGGCCGCTGCGCTGGCGCGCCAACGGCAACACTCGGAACCCGGGCTATGGCGGGGGAGCGACGCCACGCAAGCCCGTTTTCTCGCGGCCCTCGCGGACAGGGGCATCGCGTGCCGGTCCGGTGGGCGATTTCTGACGCTGTCGCATGGGCGCACCAAGGCTGACGGGCTGCGCGAAATCGCCGCCGAGCTTGGGGCCGAACGGACGCTGGCGCTGGGGGACGCGCCCAATGACACCGACATGCTGCAGGCGGCTGATCTTGGCGTCATCGTGCGCAACGATCACGGCCCCGGCATCCCGCGCCTTCCGGGCGAGGGCCAAGGCACCATCCGGCGTACCGCAGATCCCGGCCCCATAGGCTGGAACACGGCGGTTCTGGCCATACTGAACGACATAAAGGACTGATCTCATGTCTGATTTCCATCAGAACGGCAATGTCGCGCAGTTTCACAACTTGCGCAGCCGCCCCCTGGAAGAGCTGATCTACGAGATCGAGACCTACGCCCAGACCCGAAAGATCACGCTTGTCCTGCCGTGCCTCTACTCCGAGCTCGAAGGACCCGCGATGGGCAAGATCCTCGATGAGTTGAGCAAGGTCACCTACCTGCACCGGATCATCATCGGGCTGGACCGCGCCACCGAACAACAATTCCGTCGCGCCCGAGATTTCTTTTCCCGCCTGCCGCAGGATCATGTTGTCCTTTGGAACGACAGTCCCCGCATGTCCGAGCTGGACGCCAAGCTGGCCGAGATGGGGCTGGCGCCGCAGGAACAGGGCAAGGGCAAGAACATGTGGACCTGCATGGGCTACCTGATCTCCTGCGCCGATACCTCTGTCATGGCACTGCACGACTGCGATATCGTCACCTACAAGCGCGACCTGCTGGACCGGCTGGTCTACCCCGTCGTGAACCCGAATTTCCGCTACCAGCTGTCCAAGGGCTATTACCCGCGCATCGGCGACGGCAAGCTGAACGGGCGGGTCACGCGCCTGCTGGTATCGCCGCTGTTGATCGCGCTGAAACGCACGATCGGCGACCGCGATTACATCGACTACCTGCGCGCCTTCCGCTATCCGCTGTCGGGCGAATTTGCCCTGCGCACCTCGCTCTTGCCCGACCTGCGCATTCCCTCGGACTGGGGGCTGGAAATCGGCGTGTTGTCAGAGGTCTGGCGCAACCTGGGCCGGCATTCCGTCTGCCAGGTGGAAATCGCGGATGCCTATGACCACAAGCACCAGCAGGTCAGCGAAGAGGACGCGGCCACGGGTCTCAACCGCATGTCGATGGACATCTGCAAGGCGGTCTTCCGCAAGCTGGCGGCGGACGGCACCGTCTTTACGCCCAATGTCTTCCGCGCGCTAAAAGCCACCTATTACCGCGTGGCGCTGGACCTGATCGAGTTCTACGACAACGATGCCAAGATGAACGGGCTGACCATCGACCGCCACCGCGAGGAACTGACGGTCGAGCTGTTTGCCAACAACATCGTGGAGGCAGGCAAGGTGTTCCTCGAAAAACCGAACGAGACACCCTTTGTCCCGAACTGGAGCCGCGTGAACGCCGCCGACCCGGGCATCGTGGGGGAATTGCGTGCGGCCGTCGCGGCGGACAACGAGGAATTTGCGCCGATGACCTTTTGAGCGGTCAGCGGTAGGTGCGTTCCTCCATCGGGGTGGCCTCGATCGCCTCCAGCAGGGCGGCCAGCAGCAGGTCCTCGGCCCGGTTCTTGACCGCCTTCGGGTTCCAGACGACATGAACGTCGATGGCGGGCAGGTCGGTATAGGGGGGCAATTGCCATAGCAATCCGTCCCGCACGTCCCGCGCCGCGACATGGACGGGCAGGGGGCCGATGCCCAGCCCGGCGATGATCATGCGCCGGACCTCTTCGAGGTTGGTCGAGACGCCGGTGATCCGCTGGCCCAGGTCGGCCTGGGCCCGCATCAGCGTGACGGGCCGCAGCACGTCCTGCAGCCGGTCGGTTTCGAAACTGACAGACCCAAGCCCGGCAAGATCGCCGATGGACAGGTCGTCACGGCCGAAAAGCGCATGTTCCGGCCCGCAGAACAGGCCGAAATACTCGCGGTAGAGGCGCCGGTATTCCAGCTTGGGGCTGTGATCCCGCACCAGGCAGATGGCGAAGGACGCGCGCTTGGCCAGCACCTCGGCGATAGCCTCGGCGCTGGACCGGACCTCGATCGACAGGCTGGCGCGGGGGTGGGATCGGTGGAACGCGGCCAGCGTCTGATCAAAAACCGGGCAGACGACATGGCTGGCCACCTCGATCTTGACATGTCCCTGCACCTCGTCGGTCAGCTCGCGCACCAGCGTCGACAGGCGCAGGACAGAGCCGTTGATTTCCACCGCCTCGCGATACAGCAGGCGGCCCGCATCGGTCAGCTGGAAATGCCCCGGGGACCGGTTCACCAGCTTGCGCCCGATCCGGTCCTCAAGCCTTTGAAGTGCCGCGGAAACTGACGGTTGCTTGAGCCGCAGTCGCTGTGCCGCTTCGGTGATGGAATGGCTGTCCGCCAGCACCACGAACGCGCGCAAGAGGTTCCAGTCCAATTCGCGGGCGATACGCTCTGGTTCATAGCGTGGGTCTCTTGCGGGATCACCGGGGGTCATAGGCATTATCTATAGTCATCATTCCGCTTATCTATTTGATCTATGATTGTCCGCTTCGCATGGTTTCCGCAAGTCTCCAGACACGAGGAAACGCATGTCCGTCGAAGCCCGTGAGGCGCGCCAACCCTGGATCCTGCTGGCCCCGGCCATCAGCGCGGTCACGCTGCTGCTGCTGGTGCCGCTGATCTTCATCGTGGTCTACAGCTTCTGGCTGCGCACGGCCACCGGCGCCGACCAGGTCGGCTTCTACCTCGACAACTGGCAGGAGGCGCTGACCGACAGGTTCTACCGCGACATCCTGTTCAGTACCCTGCGCATCGCCGCCATCACCACCATCGTCTGTGCGCTGATGGGCTATCCGGCGGCCTATTTCATCGCCCGCTCACGCGGCAACAAGGTCATCCTGTTGCTGCTGCTGATGCTGCCCTTCTGGATCAGCTACATTATCCGCACGATGAGCTGGATCAATATCCTGGGCGTCTCGGGCGCGCTGAACACACTGCTGATGAGCGTCGGCATCATCGGCGAGCCGCTGAACATGCTCTACAACGAGACAACCGTGATCCTCGGGCTGGTGCATTTCTTGCTGCCTTTCATGGTGCTGAACGTCTTTGTCAGCCTCGACGGCATCGACACCAACCTTGAGGATGCCGCCAATTCGCTTGGCGCGACCAAGTGGCAGTCCTTCATCCAGGTCACGCTGCCGCTGTCGCTGCCCGGTCTCGCGGCGGGCGGGTTGCTGTGCTTCGTGCTGGGGGCGGGCACCTACATCACGCCGCTGGTGCTGGGCGGGCCGCGTGACGCCATGTTCGCCAACCTCGTCTTTGAGGCGATCATCACGCAACTCAACTGGCCGCTGGGCTCGGCGCTCAGCCTGATGCTGCTGGTCGTGCTGGGCGCGCTGGTCATGATCTACAACCGCTATCTGGGCATGGCACAACTGATGAAGGGGCTGGGCTGATGCGCTGGGGATGGCAATTGATCCGCCTGTGGAGCCTGCTTGTCTACGGCTTCATGTTCCTGCCGGTGGCCGTGGTCGTGCTGCTGAGCTTCAACGCCAGCCAGTTCGGCAGCTTCCCGATGACCGGCTTTTCCTTTCGCTGGTTCGTGGAACTGTGGAACAACGACGCCATCATGCGCGCCTTTCGCACCTCGATCGTGCTGGGCCTGCTGACGGCGGTGATCTCGACGACGCTGGGCGTTTTGGCCAGTCTCGCGCTGGTGCGCTACAAGGTGCCGGGCGCCAACGCGATCTCGACCCTGTTGATCGCGCCGATCCTCGTGCCCGAGGTGGTGCTGGCGGTGGCGTTGCTGCTGTTCCTTAACTTCCTCGGTTTGCACAAGAGTTTCACGCTGCTGCTCTTCGGCCATGTGATCTTTACGCTGCCCTTCGTGATTCTTGTGGTGCAGGCCCGGCTGGTCTCGATCCGGCGCGACGTCGAAGAGGCGGCGATGAGCCTTGGCGCCAGCCCGGTCCAGACCTTTTTCCAGATCACCCTGCCGCTGATGCTGCCGGCGGTGCTTGCCGGGGCGCTCTTTGCCTTCACGATCAGCTTTGACGACATCACCGGCACGCTGTTCTGGAAACCCGGCGGGGTGGAAACCGTGCCGACCCAGATCTTTGCCATGCTGCGCAATTCCATCAGCCCGGAAATCAATGCCCTTGGCACAGTCATGATTGTCATGACGGTCGGCCTGCCCCTGATCGGGGCGGCGATCGCACGGCAACTCGCCCGCAAGAGCGGCACCTAGAACCGCCTGCATATTCCCATACCCGACAAGGAGATGAAGATGACACGCAAGATCGACGACACCACACGCTACGAGCGCCTGCGCGAGCGTTACATGAACGGCGACTTGGATCGCCGCAGCTTTCTGGGCCTGCTCGGCGCGGCGGGCGCGGCCTATGGCCTGGTGACCCCCTATCGCGCATTTGCGCAAAGCGTCAGTCAGGTCCGGTTCGATGGCTGGGGTGGCGTGGTCTCCGAGGCGCTGCGCGCCAATGCCTTCGATCCCTTCACCGCCAAGACCGGCATCGAGGTTGTCGATGGGACCTTCGGCGGCGGCGACGAATACATCAGCCGGGTCAAGGCCAGCCAGCCGGGCGAATACAACATCGCCCACCTGTCCGGTGTTTTCGACTACGCGCGCTATCACGGGCTGGGCCTGACCACTAAGCTGAACGAAGAGCGCATCCCCAACCTGCAATACGTCATCCCCAAGCTGGTGGACGTGTTCCGCAACATCACCGACGGCTCGCTCAGTTGCGTGCCCTATGACTACGGCACCACCGGGTTGGCCTATAACCGCAAGTACATCTCGGACGAGGAGATGCAGGAAAAGGGCGCCAAGATCCTGATCGACGAGGCCCACAAGGGCAAGATCGGCGGCTGGTCCGACTGGCGCACGCGGATGTGGTATGCCTCGCTGCAGACCGGGCAGGATCCGAACGGTGTCACCGACGAAGAGGCCTGCTGGGATGCCGTGCGCGCCCACCGCGACCTGGCGCTGAAATACTGGGGCTCGGGCGCCGAGCTGATGAGCCTTCTGGCCGAGGAGGAAATCCACGTCACCGAGGGCTGGTCCGGGCGCATCTACGCGCTGCAGGAACAGGGCCATGACATCGGCTACATGGACCCGCCCAACGGTTTTGGCTGGCAGGAATGCATGTTCGTCATCAAGGGGTCGCCGCTGGAGGCCTGCGAGGAGCTGCTGAACTTCATGCTGGACCCGGCGACCTCGATCGCCGTGGCCGAGGGGCAGAGCTATCCGCCCGCGCTGGACCCACAGAAGGTCGACCTGGGCGAGAAGATCCCGACTTTGCCGGCCTTCGATCCCACGGGCACGCTGTCGGGCCTGACCTTCGCCGACCCGGATTACTGGAACGGTCACGAGGCCGCCTGGTCGAAAACCTTCGGTCGCGTCCAGAAGGGCTACTGACCCCAATCCACCCTGCCTGTCCCGGTCGTCGTGCCGGGGCGGGCGCCCCTCTCTCGCAGGACCTTGCCCATGAGTACCGTCACCCTGGACAATATCGTCAAGCGGTTCGGCACGTTCACCGCCGTGCATCCGACCAACCTGGAAATCCCCGAGGGCACCTTCCTGACGCTGCTCGGCCCGTCCGGTTGTGGCAAGACGACCAACCTGCGGATGATCGCCGGGCTGCTGGACCCGACCGAGGGCGAGATCCGCATCGGCGGCAAGAGCGTGAACAACGTGCCGATCCACAAGCGCAACCTGGGCATCGTGTTCCAGAACTACGCGCTGTTTCCGCACAAGAGCGTCGCCGACAACGTGGCCTTTGGCCTGAAATACCGCAACGTGCCCAGTTCTGAGATTCCGGGCCGCGTGCAACAGGCGCTGGACCTGGTGCAATTGCCCGACGTGGGCGACCGCTATCCCAAGGCACTGTCCGGCGGGCAGCAACAGCGCATCGCGCTGGCCCGCGCCATCGTGATCGAACCGGACGTGCTGCTGCTGGACGAACCGCTCTCGGCGCTGGATGCCAACCTGCGCGAGGACATGCGGGTCGAGTTGAAGCGCATCCAGGACCAGATCGGCGTCACCACCGTCTTTGTCACCCACGACCAGTCCGAGGCGCTGGCCATGTCCGACCAAATCGTCGTCATGAGCGCGGGCCGCGTCGAACAGGTCGGCACCCCGGAAGAGGTCTATAACCGCCCGGCCAGCGAGTTCGTCGCCAATTTCCTGGGCGCCTCCAACATCATCGAGGGAACGTGCAGCGGCAAGGATGCCGAGACGGTGGCGCTGGACGTGCCCGTCTTTGGCAAGGTGCCTGTACCCGCCGACAAGGCACCGAAGGTCAGCGAAGGCGCCGCCAAGCTGGTGCTGCGGGCCGAGAAACTGCAATTGATGCCGCAAGGGGCCGACACAACCGGCATGGTCACCTCCGAGGCGGTTGTGGAAACCGTCGACTACCAGGGCCAGACCGTGCGCTATTTTATCCGCGCCGGTGACCGCCAGTTCCAGGCGATCAACATGATCGACGGCCACCCCTTTGCCGAGGGCACCACGGTGACGGCGGGGTTCCGTCCCGTGGATTGCGCCGCATTGCCGGGGTGACGGGATGAGCAAGCTTTTCTACCAGGGCCGCGGACGCAAGCCGGTGCTGGACCAGGCACGCGGCGTCTACATGTGGGACAAGAACGGGCGCCGCTATCTTGATGGATCGTCCGGCGCGATGGTTTGCAACATCGGTCATTCCAACGAGCATGTCTTGGCCGCGATGCAGCGCCAGATGGAGAAATCGACCTTCGGCTATCGTCTGCATTTCGAAACCGAGGCCTCGGAGAACATGGCCGAGAAACTGGCCGAGAAAATGCCCGAGGGGCTGGACCGCGTGTTCTTTGTCTCCGGCGGGTCCGAGGCGGTGGAAAGCGCCATGAAACTGGCGCGGCAATACGCGCTGGCCGTGGGGCAGGGGGAGCGATGGAAGATCATTTCACGCACGCCCTCTTATCACGGTTGCACTTTGGGGGCGCTGGCGACCACCGGCTACACGACGCTGACCGCGCCGTTTGAACCCATGATGCGGGTCATGCCCAAGGTGCCCGCGCCGCGCGCCTATCTCGACGGGCTGGACCCTGACGATGCGGTGACAGGGCGGCACTATGCCGACATGCTGGCCCGGCGGATCGAGGAGGAAGGCCCGGAGAACGTGCTTGCCTTTATCGTCGAGCCGATCGGCGGCGCCTCGACCGGGGCGCTGGTCTCTCCCGCCGGCTATCTCGAAAGGGTGCGCGAGATCTGCGACCAGTACGGAATCCTGCTGATCCTCGACGAGGTCATGACCGGGGCGGGGCGCACCGGCACCTTCCTGGGCGTCGACCATTGGGGCGTGCGGCCCGACATCGTGGTCATGTCCAAGGGCATCGGCTCCGGCTATGCGCCGCTGGGTGCGATGGTGGCCGACAGGCGGCTGGTGGACCCCGTGCTGGACGCGGGCGGCTTTGCGCATGGGTTCACCTACGCGGGCAACCCGCTGGCCTGCGCGGCGGGCCTTGCCGTGCTGGAAGAGATCGACCGGCAAGACCTCTGCACCAATGCCGCCGCGATGGGGGAAAAGCTGCTGGCGCGGCTGAACGGCCTGATGCAGCGGCACGAGATCATCGGGGACGTGCGCGGCAAGGGCCTGTTGACCGCCTTCGAGTTCATGTCGGACCGGAGCACAAAGGCGCCCCTGCCGAAACAGCTAAACGCGCATCAGCGGTTCGTGGACATCGCCTATGAGCGTGGGCTGATCGTCTATTCGCGCCGCACCCGTGACGGGGTGGAGGGGGACCATATCCTTGTCTGCCCGCCATTGATCCTGAACGAGGGGCATATCGACGAGATCATCGAGGGGCTGGACGAGTCCCTTGTCCAGTTCGCGCAGGAAATCGCGCCCGTGATGCAGGCCGGATGACATGAGCAAGATCCTCATCACCTGCGCCGTGACCGGCTCGATCCACACGCCGTCGATGTCGCCGCACCTGCCGGTGACGGCGGATCAGATCACGGAACACGCGGTTGGCGCGGCAGAGGCCGGGGCCTCGATCCTGCACCTGCACGCCCGCGACCCCGAGACCGGGCAGCCTTCTGCCGACCCGGCGCATTTCATGGGTTTCCTGCCGCGGATCAAGCAGGCGACGGGCGCTGTCCTGAACATTTCCACCGGCGGCAGTGCGGTGATGACGCTGGACCAGCGGCTGGCCGCACCCAAGCTGGCCGAACCGGAGATGTGCAGCCTCAACATGGGGTCGATGAACTTTGCGCTTTATCCTGCTGCGGCGCGCATCGACAATTGGAAACACGACTGGGAACAGCCGTTCCTGGAAAACTCCGACGACCTGGTGTTCAAGAACACGCCGCGCGACATCGCGGGCATCCTTCAGACGATGGGCAAGGAGCGCGGCGCGCGGTTCGAGTTCGAGTGTTACGACCTGAGCCACCTCTACATGCTGCGTCATTTCGTGGACCGGGGCATGGTCGAACCGCCGTTCTTCATCCAGTTCGTCTTTGGCGTGCTGGGGGGCATGGGGCCGGATCCGGAGAACCTGACCCACATGAAGACCATCGCCGACAAGCTGTTCGGCAAGGACTACATGTTCTCGGTTCTGGCCGCCGGACGGCACCAGATCCCGCTGACCAGCATGGCCGCCGCGATGGGCGGGCATGTGCGCGTCGGGCTGGAAGACAGCCTGATGATCGCGCGCGGGCAACTGGCACGGACCAATGCCGAACAGGTGGTCAAGATCCGGCGCATCGTCGAGGACATAGGCCGCGAAGTCGCCACGCCAGAGGATGCCCGCCGGATGCTGGGCCTGAAGGGCGCGGACAGGACGGCGATCTGATGGCGGTGACGATCAGGTTGGCGGGGCGCTCCGACGCGCGGCGGCTCGACAGCGCACTTGCCGCCCTGGCGCGGGACCTGGGCGACACCTACAACGCCTCTCCCGAGGCGCTGGAGCGCGCGGGTTGGGGAGACATTCCCGCCTTTCGCGCCCAGATGGCCGAGGAGGGCGGGATGCTGGCCGGGCTGGCGCTGTATTCGCCGGGCCTGTCGACGGTGCGCGGCGGTGCGGGGCTTTATGTCTCGGACCTCTGGGTGTCGCCCACGCAGCGTTCCGGCGGGCTGGGGCGGCGCCTGCTGGGGGCCGCCTTTGCCGATGCGGCGCGGGCTTGGGGGGCTTGCTTCCTGCGTCTGCAGGTCTATGACCGGGCTCCTGCGGCACGCCGTTTCTATGACCGGCTGGGTTTTGTCCCGGCCAAGGGTCACACCGATCTGTTCTTGGATGAGGCCGGATGCGCGGCCCTGGAAGGAGAGCGATGAAAGCCGTCTTTGACGACCGCCAATGGCGCCATGATCCGAAGCATTTCATGGCCAACGGGGCGATCATGCCCAACCCCGAGCAACCGCGCCGGATCGAGGTGCTGAAGGCCGCCGCCGAAGAGGCCGGCTGTGCGTTTCAACCGCCGCAGGACGCGGGCCTTGGCCCCATCGCGGCGGTGCATACGCCCGAATACCTGACTTTCCTGGAAAACATCTATACCCGCTGGCGCCGGATCGAGGGCGCGGGCGAAGAGGTGATTCCCAACATCCACCCCGCCAGCCGCAGCGACGGTTATCCGAAATCCGCCGTGGGGCAGGCCGGCTATCACCAGGCCGACACCGCCTGTCCCATCGCAGAAGGCACATGGGAGGCGGCCTATTGGTCCGCGCAAAGCGCGATCACCGGGGCCGACCTGATCGCCGGTGACGAACGCGCTGTCTATGCCTTGTCGCGTCCGCCGGGGCACCATGCCTTTGCCGATCTGGCCGGGGGATTCTGTTTCCTCAACAACTCTGGCATTGCCGCCGAACGCCTGCGGGCCAAGGGGTTTCGTCCCGCGATCCTCGACGTGGACGTGCACCACGGCAACGGCACGCAGGGCATGTTCTATGACCGTGACGACGTATTGACCGTCTCGATCCACGCTGACCCGGCGCGGTTCTACCCGTTCTTCTGGGGGCATGCGCAGGAACGCGGTGCGGGCCGGGGGATGGGCTGCAACCTGAACCTGCCACTGGCGCGGGGCACGGGGGATGCGGATTTCCTCAAGACGCTGGACACGGCATTGCAGCGCGTACGCAGCTTTGGCACCGATGCGCTGGTGATTGCACTTGGTCTCGATGCCTCGATCGACGATCCCTTCCAGGGGCTGGCCGTCACGCAGGATGGCTTTGCCCGCATCGGTGCGGCCATCGCCGCCATTGGCCTGCCGGTTCTTTTCGTGCAGGAGGGCGGATACCTCTCGGACACGCTGGGTGCGAACCTGACCAAAACCCTGACCGGGTATCAGGAGGGCGCGTGACACCCTCGGACGTCATCGTGATCGGCGGCGGTATCGCCGGTGTCAGCGCGGGCGCGGAACTGGCCGCCGAGATGTCGGTGACCGTTCTCGAAGGGGAGCGCCAGATCGGCTATCACTCCACGGGCCGGTCCGCCGCGATCTTTATCCGAAACTACGGCAACGCGACCCTGCGCGCGCTGAACGCGGTGTCCGCCGGGTTGATGGAACGGCCCGAGGGTGTCTCGGACAACAGCCTGCTGTCGCCACGCGGCGAGATGATGCTGGCCACCGAGGAAGAACTGGCCACGCTGGAGGAGTATTGTGCCGAGGCGCAGGGGCTGGAACGGTTGAGCGCCGCGCAGGCCGCGGAACTGGTGCCGATCCTGCGGCCCGAGCTGATCGCCGCGGCGGTGATCGAATGGGACGCACAGGACATCGACGTCGACCGGATGCTGAACGGCTATGCACGGTTGCTGCGCCGTCGCGGTGGCCGGATCGAGACAGGCGCGCAGGTGACGGAGATCCGGCGCGACGGCGGCCAATGGGCCGTCACCGCCGGCACGCAGGAATACCGCGCGCCGCTGATCGTCAATGCCGCCGGGGCCTGGGCGGCGCAGGTGGCGACGCTTGCTGGCGTCCGGCCCATCCCGATGCATCCCTTGCGGCGTTCGGCGGCGATCCTGCCCGCGCCGGAGGAACACGACGTTACCCGCTGGCCGCTGTTCGTCTCGGCCTCGGAGCATTGGTACGCCAAGCCCGAGGCGGGCAAGCTGATGGTTAGCCCCGCCGACGAGGACCCGGTGGAACCGCATGATGCCTGGGCCGACGACATGGTGCTGGCCGAGGGGCTGCACCGCTTTGAACAGGCGGTCACGATGCCCGTCACACGCGTGGAACATACCTGGGCAGGTCTGCGCAGTTTCACGCCGGACCGCACGCCGGTTGTCGGGCGCGACCCGGATCAGCCGGGGTTCTTCTGGCTGGCGGGGCAGGGGGGGTATGGCGTGCAGACGGCGCCCGTGCTGTCCCGCGTCACCGCCCGGCTTGTGACCGACATGGCCCCACCCGTTTCCGAAACCGTGATCGGGGCGTTGTCCCCGGCGCGGTTCCAATCCTGACCCCAAGAGGCAAGACATGACAGATATCACCCGAAGCCATACCGGCCAGCGCATGAGCCAGATCGTGACGCATGGCGAAACGATCTACCTGGCGGGCCAGGTCGGCACCGCGGGCGCCAGCGTCACGCAGCAGACCCTGGACTGCCTGGAAAAGATCGACGCGCTGCTGGCGGAGGCAGGGTCGGACAAGACCCGCATCCTGCAATGCGTGATCTGGCTGGCGGACATGGGCGATTTCGCCGAGATGAACGCCGTCTGGGACGCCTGGGTGCCCGAGGGCCACGCCCCCGCCCGCGCCTGCGGCGAGGCCAAGCTGGCGACGCCGGACTACAAGGTCGAATTCATCGTCATCGCGGCGAAGGCCTAGGCCGGCACCGTCTCTGCCCCCGACAGCAAGGCCTTGCTGCGGGTGACGACATGTTCGACGAACAGCCGGACCTTCGGGTCCTGCAGTTTCTTGTGCGGGTAGAGACAACCAAAGATCATCGGCAGGGGCGGCGTGTCGGGCAGGATCTCGATCAGCCGCCCCTCTGCCAGGTGATGGGCGACGTCAAAACGGGGCTTGTTGACGATCCCGCGTCCGGCCAGTGCCCAATCGGTCAGAACATCGCCATCGTCGGCATCGAACTGGCCGCGCACCTCCAGTTTCAGGGGGCCGCCGGCGGTGTTCAGGGTCCAGAAATACTCGGGCGAACGCGGATAGCGCAGCAACAGGCAGTTGTGGTTCTGGTTCAACAGGTCCTCGGGCTGCATGGGCGTGCCTGCCGCGCGCAGGTAGTCCGGCGAGGCACAGAGGACCCGGGCGCAATCGGCGATCTTGCGCAGCTTCATGTTGCTGTCCTGTGGCGCGCCGATAAAGAATGCCACGTCCTGCCCGTCCGCCAGGATGTCGACCCGCCGGTCCGAGAGGCGCATTCGCACCTCTGTCTCCGGGTAGGTGTCGGTGAACTCGGGCACCAGCGGCGCCACGATCCGCCGGCCGACGCCCAGGGGGGCCGTTACCCGCAGCGCTCCGCGCGGAGTGTCCGAGAAACTGGCCACCCGCGCCTCGGCGCTTTCCAGCGCCTGCAACACCCTGCGCGCCTCCTCGTAAAAGACGCGGCCCACCTCTGTCGGCGTGATCGAACGGGTCGTGCGGTTGAACAGCCGCACGCCCAGCCGGCGCTCCAACTCCTTGATCCGCTTGCTGGCCACAGCCGGCGTCAGGCGCAGGTCACGCCCGCCAGAGGTGATGCTGCCCAGTTCCGTGACGCGGACAAAGACTTGCAGGCTTTCGATGTAGGACATGGTGTTACCCCCGGGTAAGACCCTTGACAGCCTTGCAGGGTTGTCGCCGATTATCAACGCAGTGTTGAAAGTATTTGCCGCTGGCAGGTGTTTTTTGACCCTAATCCCGCCTGTAACCTCCCGGCAACCCCGCAATCCAGCGAGTCTTCAGGGAGGAAGTCATGCCGCACCGATCCGAGATCCGTTTCATTCTGAACGGCCGCGATGTCTCTGTCAGCGACGTGGGCGCCGACCGCACGCTGCTGGACTACCTGCGGCTGGATCGCCGTCTGACCGGCACCAAGGAAGGCTGCGCCGAAGGCGATTGCGGCGCCTGCACGGTGCTGGTGGGGCGTCTGACCGCGGACGGGTTGCGCTATGACCCGGTCAATGCCTGCATTCGCTTCCTTGTCTCGCTGGATGGGTGCCACGTCGTGACCGTCGAACACCTACGCGGCGCGGACGGCGGATTGCACCCTGTGCAACAGGCGATGGTCGACCATCACGGCAGCCAGTGCGGGTTTTGCACGCCGGGCTTCGTCATGTCGCTCTACGCGCTCTGGATGGAAGTGCCCGAGCCGACGGAGGTCCAGGTGGAAACCGCGTTGCAGGGCAATCTCTGCCGCTGCACGGGCTACGCACCGATCATCCGCGCCGCCGTCGCGATCAGCCGCTACGGCTCCCCGGCTGCCGACCCAATCGCCCGCGAACGTGAAGAGATCACCGCGCGGCTGACCGCCCTGCGCGATGGCCAAAGGGTCGAGACCGGCCCCGAGGGCAATCGTGCGATCCTGCCTTCCGACGTGGACGATCTGGCCGCCTGCCTGCTGCAATATCCCGGCGCGACCATCGTCGCCGGGGCCACGGACGTCGGGCTTTGGGTGACGAAATTCCTGCGGCCCATCGGCCCGGCGATCTTTACCGGCCACCTCGAGGGTCTGAAGACGGTCGAGACCCGCGACGGCGCGCTCTGGATCGGGGCCGGGGCCAGCTATTCCGAGTGCCAGGACAAGCTGACAGGGGCCTTTCCGCACCTGGCCGGCTACTGGGACCGGATCGCTGGCTGGCAGGTGCGCAACATGGGGACCGTGGGAGGCAATATCGCCAATGGCTCGCCCATCGGGGACACGCCTCCGGTGCTGATCGCGCTGGGGGCAGAGATCACCCTGCGCAAGGGCGACGCCCGTCGTGTTTTGCCGCTGCAGGAGTTCTTTATCGACTACGGCAAGCAGGACCGGCAGGCGGGCGAATTCGTCGAGGTTATCCGCGTTCCGCTGCCGCAGCCCGGCGAGCGCCACGCCGCCTACAAGATCTCCAAGCGCCGGGACGAGGATATTTCATCGGTTGCGGCGGGCATCCGCGTGACGGTCACGGAGGGCCGGATCACGGATTGCCGGATCGCCTTTGGCGGCATGGCCGCGACGCCGAAACGCGCCGAATACGCCGAGAGCGCGCTGCTGGGACAGGCCTGGTCGGAGGCCAGCTTTGCCAATGCGGCTGCCGCGCTGGAGCAGGATTTCACGCCGCTCAGTGATTGGCGTGCCTCGGCCGAGTACCGGAGCCTGTCGGCGGGGAACCTGCTGCGCCGGTTCTTCCTGGAAAACGACGCGGCGACAGGTGCGCCCGTGCAACTGGCAACGGCCTGAGGAGGATATCCAGATGAAAGACAACGTGACCATCACCGGCGCCGTTCACCAGGACCGCATCCATGACAGCGCTGCCAAGCATGTCACCGGGCGCGCCGACTACACCGACGATATTGCCCTGCCCGAAGGCACGCTGCACGCCTACCTGGGCGTTTCGGACGTGGCCCACGCGCGGCTGAAGGGGCTCGACCTGACCGCCGTCCGGTCCGCCCCCGGCGTCGTCGGCGTGCTGACCGCCGAGGACATCCCCGGCGTCAACGACATCAGCCCCACGGGCCAACATGACGAGCCGGTCTTTCCCACGGAAAAGATCGAGTTCCACGGCCAGCCCTTGTTTGCGGTCATCGCGGAAACCCGCGACGCGGCCCGCCGGGCCGCCGCACTGGCCGAGGTGGATTGCGAGGTGCTGCCCCACGCGCTGGACCCGCAGGCGGCCATCGACGCGGGATACCCGCACGTCACCGCGCCGTTGAAACTGGAACGCGGCGACGTGGAGACCGGGCGCGACGCGGCACCCAACCGCATCAAGGGCCGGATGCAGGTCGGTGGCCAGGACCACATGTACCTTGAAGGTCATATCGCCTGCGCCATTCCGGGCGAGGACGACGATGTGCAGGTCTACAGCTCGACCCAGCATCCGTCGGAGGCTCAGCACATGGTGGCCCATGTGCTTGGCGTGCCGTCCAATGCCGTCACGGTGAACGTGCGGCGCATGGGCGGCGGGTTCGGCGGCAAGGAAAGCCAGATGAACCTGTTCTGTGCCGTCGCCGCCGTGGCCGCGAAGAAATGGAACCGCGCGGTCAAGATCCGCCCCGACCGCGATCAGGACATGACCGCCACGGGCAAGCGCCATGATTTCGTGATCGACTATGACGTGAGTTTTGACAATGCGGGCAGGATCGAGGCGGTCGAGGGCAGCTTTGCCGCGCGCTGCGGCTATTCCTCGGACCTGTCGGGGCCGGTCACGGACCGGGCGCTGTTCCACGCGGACAACGCCTATTTCTATCCCAACGTGCGCCTGACCTCGCGCCCGATGAAGACGAACACGGTGTCGAACACCGCATTCCGCGGCTTTGGCGGCCCGCAGGGTGTCATCGTCGCCGAGCGCATCATCGAGGAAATCGCCTATGCCACCGGGCAGGACCCGCTGGATGTGCGCAAGGCGAACTTCTACGGGTCAAACGGTCGTGACGTGACGCCCTATTACCAGGAGGTCGAGGACAACATCCTCGACCGTCTGGTGGGGGAACTGGAGGAGAGCGCCGAGTACCGCCATCGCCGCGCCGAGATCATCGAGTACAACCGGACCTCGCCGGTGCTGAAAAAGGGCATCGCGCTGACGCCGGTGAAATTCGGCATCTCCTTTACCGCCACCTGGTACAATCAGGCCGGGGCACTGGTGCATGTCTACAACGATGGCTCCATCCACCTGAACCACGGCGGGACGGAGATGGGGCAGGGCCTGAACACCAAGGTGGCGCAGGTTGTGGCGGATGCCTTCCAGGTCGATTTCGAGCGTATCAAGATCACCAAGACCACGACGGAGAAAGTGCCGAATACCTCGGCCACTGCGGCCTCTTCGGGGTCCGACCTGAATGGCATGGCGGCGCTGAACGCGGTCGAGCAGATCAAGGCGCGGCTGGTGGAGTTCGCCGCCGAGAAATGGGGCGTGGCCCCCGAGGCCGTCCGGTTCCTTGCCAACCAGGTGCATATCGGCGACGAGGTGCTGCCCTTCGACAAGTTCATCAAGGCTGCCTACATGGCGCGGGTGCAACTCTCGGCGGCGGGGTTCTACAAGACGCCCAAGATTCACTGGGACCGCGACAAGGGGCAGGGGCGCCCGTTCTACTATTTCGCCTATGGCGCCTCCTGTTCCGAGGTCACCATCGACACGCTGACCGGGGAATACCGGATCGACCGGACGGACATCCTGCATGACGTGGGCCGCTCGCTGAACCCGGTGCTGGACAAGGGCCAGGTCGAAGGCGCCTTTGTGCAGGGCATGGGTTGGCTGACCAGCGAGGAACTCTGGTGGGATGACGCGGGCCGGCTGCGGACACACGCGCCGTCGACCTACAAGATCCCGCTGGCTTCGGACCGGCCGCGTGTCTTCAACGTGAACCTTGCCGACTGGTCGGAAAACCGCGAGCTGACGATCAAGCGGTCCAAGGCCGTGGGTGAGCCGCCCTTCATGCTGGGCATCTCCGTGTTCGAGGCCCTGTCGATGGCGGTGGCCTCTGTCGCGGACTACCGGGTCTGTCCGCGCCTCGATGCCCCGGCCACGCCGGAACGCGTGCTGATGGCCGTCACCCGCCTGCAGGCCGAGGGCTGATCCGATGGCATCCGCAGTCAGGTCATTGGCGGAATTCCTCGGCGCGGAAAAGGCGGTTGTTCGCGTGGAGCTGAGCCGCGTGCGCGGCTCTTCCCCGCGCGGGGAGGGGACAGAGATGTTCGTCGCCGCCGCGGCCCTCTGGGGCACCATCGGGGGCGGACAACTGGAATACCGCGCGATCGAAACCGCCCGCGAGATGTTGCGGGACGGGGATCTGAGCCAGTCGCTGGACCTGCCGCTGGGCCCCGAGATCGGCCAATGCTGTGGTGGGCGGGTCGAGATGACCCTGACGCGGATGCGCGGCTCGGACATGCGCGCGGCGATCCGGCGTGACAGCGAGGCCACTGAGACGCGCCCGCATGTCTACGTTCTGGGTGCCGGACACGTGGGCCGCGCGCTGGCCGATCTGTTGCAGCATCTGCCCGTGCACTGCGTCGTGATCGACACCCGGCCAGAGGAAATCGCCCTGTGTTCGGCGGATGTGGAAACCCGGGTCCGCGCGATCCCCGAGATCGACATCATGACCGCCCCGGAGGGCAGCGCCTTTATCGTGCTGACCCATGATCACGCGCTGGATTTCCTGCTGGCCTCATCCGCTCTGGAACGTGGTGACGCGGCCTATGTCGGCATGATCGGCTCTGCCACCAAGCGGGTGAAATTCAAGAACTGGATGCGCCGGAACTGCGAGAGCGGCGACATCGACAAACTGATTTGCCCCATCGGGGCAAGCGGTAGCCGCGACAAGCGGCCCAGCCTGATCGCGGCCTTTGTCGTGGCCGAAGTCATGGCTGAATTGACCTCTGAACCTGCCGCAGCCGGCCCAAGGGAGACGGGGCCAACACCCCGATCGGGCCATCACCACGACCAGAGAGGAATGTGGGCCTGATCCCTCGGGCCCTGGGACTGGTCATATCGGAGGAGGAAGCCGTCATGGACGGGGGAACCTATAGCTACAGGCTGTTTACACGCAGCGATTTCAGCGCCTTCTGGGCGCTGTTCACCGACAACCTCGTGAATCTGCTGATCCTGTCCGGGGTCTGCCAGTTCGTGTTCCAGATGCCGCCGGAGATCGTCTATGGCCGCATCGTGCCGGGCGCTGCGGTGGCAATCCTGGCGGGCGTTGCGGTTTACACGCTCATGGCGAAATGGGCGGCGACGCGGCAGGGCCGGGACGTGACCGCATTGCCATACGGCATCTCGACGCCGGTGATGTTCGTCTATCTCTTTGGCGTCATCGGGCCGATCTACTGGGCGACGCAGGATCCGCTGCTGGCCTGGCAGGTGGGCATCGGCGCGGGGTTCATGGGCGGGATCGTGGCGGCGCTGGGCGCCGTGGTCGGTCCCTACCTCAAACGTATCACGCCGCGCGCGGGGATGCTGGGCACGCTCTGCGGTATCGCTCTGGTCTTTATCGGGTCGGTGCCGCTGGCCGAGATCTTTGAAAACCCGGTCATCGGCTTCACCTCGTTGCTGTTCATCCTCTGGGGGCTGATCGGGCGGTTTCGCCTGCCGGGCAACGTGCCCGCGGGCCTTGTGGCCATCGGCGCCGGCACGGTGATCGCCATCGTTCTGGGCGAGGCAAAGTTCGATTTCTCCGGCGTCGGGGCCTATCCGCCGGTGCCTTATATCGGCGACATGATCGCGGGCATCCAGTACCTCTTCGCCAACCCCGAGCTGTTCCTGGTGCTGATCCCGGTGCAGATCTACAACTTCATCGAGACGATGAACAACGTCGAGAGCGCCGAGGCCGCCGGGGACAGCTATCCCGTGGGCCTGTGCCAGGTGACGGACGGCGCGGGCACGATGATCGGCGCGGTCTTCGGTTCCCCGTTCCCGACCACGGTCTACATCGGTCACCCGGCCTACAAGCGGCTGGATGCGCATGCGGGCTATATCGTCGGGGTTGCCCTTGTGATCGCCGCCGCGGCCTTCCTGGGCTTCCTGTCCTTCCTGGCCGGGTTGATCCCGATTGCCGCCGCGGCGCCCGTGCTGGTCTTCGTCTCGGTCAGCCTGATCACCAACACCGCCTGGTCGATCAAGCCGATGCACATGGCCGCCGTGTCCTTTGCGATCCTGCCGCATATCTCGGAGTTCCTGATGGTCAAATGGGGCTCGCTGATGAACGCGCTGCGCGCATCCGGTGTCGAAGGGCTGCCCGCCCTGGGGGATGCGAACCTGACCGCCGCCCTGTTGATGGAAGGCGCGCATTACGAGGGTCATCTTGCGCTCAGCCAGGGGGCGATCCTGACCGGGCTGATCTGGGGCGCCATCGTGGCCGACGTGATCGACGCGCGGTTCCGCATGGCGGGGGCCTTTGCGCTGGCGGCAGCCGCGATGTCCTCGCTGGGGATCATCCATGCGCCGACCCTTCAGATGCCGCAGTTCGACGGGATCACCGTGGGCTACGTCATCATCGGGGCTTTCCTGTACCTCTACCCGCTCGTGGCTCCGAAAGAGGACCTGGAAGAGCGCGTGATCGTGCCGGACGAACCCGACATGATGGACGATATTCCGCCCGCGCAGCGCGCCTGACACACCAGGGGGCGGCCCCACAGGCAGCCCCGCCAAATGATGAGATACCCCATGACAGAGACACTCCTGCGCGGCCGTATCCTGAGCTTTCACCGCGCCCCGGCGGATGGTGAGGATACCGACGCCTTTACCTACATCGAGGACGGCGCCCTGTGGCTGCGGGACGGGATGATCGTCCGGCGCGGCGTTTTCGACGAAGTGGCCAAGGAGGCCGCCGGCGTGCCCGTGACGGATCATCGCCCGCACCTGCTGATGTCCGGGTTCATCGACACGCATATCCATTTCCCGCAGGTGCAGGTGATCGCCTCCTGGGGCGCGCAACTGCTGGACTGGCTGAACAGCTACACCTTTCCCGAGGAAACCCGTTTTTCCGATGAGGCGCACGCCGCACGCATGGCGACGGCCTTCATGGATCAACTCGTGGCACATGGGACGACCAGCGCCGTGGCCTACTGTTCGGTGCATGGCACCTCGGTCGAGGCCTATTTCGCCGAGGCCACGCGCCGGAACATGCGGATGCTGGGCGGGAAGGTGCTGATGGATCGCAATGCGCCGGACGGGCTGCGCGACACGCCGCAATCGGGGTATGACGACAGCACCGCGCTGATCGGCAAGTGGCACGGCACAGGGCGTTGCGACTATGTCATCTCGCCACGTTTCGCCATCACCTCGACGCCGGAACAGATGGAGATGGCGCAGGCCTTGGCGTTGGAAAACCCGACTTGCCACATCCAGACCCACCTGTCGGAAAACCGCGACGAGATCGCCTATACGCTGGACCTCTACCCGCAGGCGCGCGACTACTTGGACGTCTACCAGACCTATGGCCTCTTGCGGGGCAACAGCCTGCTGGGCCATGCCATCCACCTTGAGGCGCGCGAGATCGACGCCCTGGCAGAGAGTGGCGCGCATCCGGTCTTTTGTCCGACTTCCAACCTTTTCCTTGGCTCTGGCCTGTTCGATCACGGCGGGCTGTCGGCGCGCGGGATCACCAGCGGGATCGCCACGGACGTGGGGGCGGGCACCAGCTATTCCATGCTGCAGACCCTGAACGAGGGCTACAAGGTGTTGCAACTGCAGGGGCAGGCGCTGCATCCGTTGCAAGCCTTCGACTGGGCCACGCGCGGCAACGCCGAAGTGCTTGGCATGGCAGACCGGATCGGAACGCTGGAGGAAGGCACCGAGGCGGACATCGTCGTGCTGAACGCCAGCGCGACCGGGGCGATGGCGCTGCGCATGGAACGCGCAGAGACTCTGTCCGAAGAACTGTTCATCCTGCAGGTCATGGGCGACGACCGGGCCGTCCAAGAGGTCTATGTCGCCGGGCAGGCGAGCAAGACGCAAGGCGCGCATTCCGCCCGCGTGGCGGCCTGACATTGCGTCAATCGCGTTCCAGGCGGTCGTAGACCAGCGTCAGGGAGTCGAAGGCGATTTCGTCCCTTTGCTTGTCCAGCGGATCGGCGCGAAAGCTCGACGGCCAGGCCTCGAAAAAGGTCCACCTGGTAGCTTCCGATCCGCCGTCCTGGGCGGAAAGCGTGACAAGGACGGTGCGACGGGAGATGTTGCCCGTCACCGTCGCGGTGCACCAATCCCAAAGCCGGCTGTCCACGGTCACGCCATGCCGCAGGGTTACGGGCGATACCTTGGCCTTGCCCGGCAGATGCCGCACGGATCCGGCGCCGCCCTCGCGATAGGGGATCGCGTCGATACGGGCGCCCATGCCCTCGATGTCCTGGAAGCGGGCGACCGCCTCACCGTCAAGATACAGGGTAAAGAGGGCGCCAAGGCCGGGATTGTCAGGCATGGCTCAGACCTCGGAGTCGGAGGTGTTTTGCATGATCCGGATCACGACGAACTCCGCAGGTCTGACCGGGGCCACGCCGATCTCGATGATCAGCCGGCCCGCGTCGAGGTCGGCCTGAGTCATGGTGGTGGCATCGCATCTGACGAAGAACGCCTCTTGGGTTGAAGACCCCATCAAGGCCCCGTCGCGCCAGAGCATGTTCAGGAATTCCCAGACGTCGCGGCGAATGGATTTCCAAAGGGTGTCGTCATTCGGTTCGAAGACGGCCCATCGCGTGCCTTGCTGGATGGAGAGTTCGATCAGTGTCAACAACCGGCGGATATTGACGTATCGCCATTCGCTGTCCGCCCCCGTCAGGGTGCGCGCGCCCCAGATCCGGATCCCGTCGGAAAATTGCCGGATGGCATTCACGCAGGCCGGGGCCAGGATGTCCTGATCGGCATCGGTGAACAGACGTGAAAGCCCAAGTGCCCCGCGGAGTGGCAGATTAGCGGGGGCATGATGGACGCCGCGCGTGGAGTCATTGCCCGCGTAGGCCCCGCATATATGGCCGGACGGGGGACAGGCGATCATTTCCCCGGTCTCGGGGTCGCGGACCTCGATCCAGGGGGCATAGACCGCTGCCATACCCTGCACCACATTGCGGGGGCGCAGGCCGCCTTGATCCTGCGTGCGGGCAAGGTCGGCAATCGCTCCACCTTCGGCCATGTCCAGAACGGCGAAACGGTCCTTTCGGGTCTCGCAGTCGGTAAGGATGGCCTCGACGCTGTCGGCGTCGGTGAAGCCGGGCGCGGCGATGAGGCTGATGCCTTCCGTCGCCGACAGGGTCGCAAGGTCATCCGCCGAGACGGTCGTTGTGTCTTGGCCCAGGTTGACGACGTAAAGCCGCGCACCGCCGTTCTGGAAGAACCCGTCAACGGCAAGCGACAGCGGGGTGCTGCCCTGACCGTCACCTTGAAAACGGCGCTGGAAGCCTGGCCAGGACGTGACGAAGACGGGCTTGCGCAGGTGGGCATCGGCTTGCGGTGCGACACCCAGGAAGGCAGCAGTCGAGGTGCCGACGCCGGTGATCGGGCGGGCGCCGGAGCCGACTTCTTGGATGTAGACGCCGGGCCGCCTGTACTCTGCCATGTCGCTTCCTTTCGCCAATGCCGCGCAGCCCTGCGGATCGGCGGGCGTGACACAACTATTACGCGATCCTAGCATGAAACCGCCGCTGTGCGCATCCGGCGTTTACGCCTTGTTGGTGATCCAGCGGCACTGGTAGGGGGCCAGCGTCACGCCGTCCTCTTCGGGGTGCAGGGTCTCGCCCGACAGCAGGTCGATCCATTCCTCGTCCGCAATCAGGTTCAGCGACTTGGGCGGCAGGTCCACCTCTTCGGCAGAGACGTTGTGCAGGGCAAAGATCGACTGGCTGCGATCCAGTGCCTGACGCCAGACCGCAAAGACCCTGTCATCCACGGAGAGCGTGAAATTGGTCGCGTTTGGATGAAAGGCCGGTTGTTTCGTGCGCAGCCGCAAGCGGTCCGACAGGGCCGTCAGAACGCGGGACTGGTTGCTGTCCGGGTCGGCCAGCTTGTCCCGCAGTTCCGGGTAGTTCCAGCGATGCCGGTTGATCGCCCGGTTCATGCCGCGCCGCGCCACCCCCTCCAGGTCGTTTTCCGTCGCCAGCATGGCATGGATGTAGAAGGCGGGGATGCCCTCCAGCGACATGACGATGGTCTGCGAGCAGATGAAACGATCCACCTGCAGCCCGTCCTCGCCCTTGTAGGTGCGCTGCATGGCGGAAAAGAAGGTGGTGTTCAGCTCGTAGACCGCCGTGCCGCCGCCGGGCAGCGCCCGCATCGAGGCAAGGCCGCCAGTGGCCTGCACGGTCTTGATCATCTGGGCGATTTCTTCGTCCGGCAGCAGACCTTCGGCGGGGCGCATCCCGATACCATCGTGGCTGGACGAGAAGTTGAGGTAGGCGCAGCCTTGCGGCGCCGGGGGCATGGCCCGCTGCCAGTTCGACAGCGCCCGTGCGTCGCCGGCCAGCATCGCATGCAGGATCAGGGGCGGCAGCGGGAAATTGTAGATCCAGTGGGCCTCGTTCAACTGGCCGAAATAGCTGAGGTTCTCCGTCTTGGGGACATTGGTTTCGGTCAGCAGGACGATCGGCTCGGCAGCGAAATCCGCCAGCACGCGCAAGAGTTGCACGATGGCATGTGTCTTGGGCAGGTGGATCGAGGGCGTGCCCGGCTCCTTCCAGATGAAGGCCACGGCATCCAGGCGGATGATTTTGACCCCGGCATCGACGTGCAACCGGATGATGCGGATGATCTCCAGCAGCACCTCGGGGTTGCGGAAATCCAGGTCCACCTGGTCATGGCTGAAGGTGCACCAGACATGCTTGAGCCCGTTCGAGGTTTCGACCTCCTGCAAGAGCGGCGTGGTGCGGGGGCGGACCACGGCAGAGAGGTCATCTTCGGGTGAGGCTTCGTAAAAGAACTTGTCGTAGGGTTCCTGGCCCTGCCGGTAGGCGTTGAACCAGGTGCCCTGGCTTGAGACATGGTTCAGAACCAGGTCGGACATCAGGTGCCATTCCGCGCCGATCCGGCTGATGTCGGGCCAGTCGCCCAGCGTCGGGTTCACCTTGCGGTAATCGGTGACGGCAAAGCCGTCGTCCGAGGTGAAGGGAAAGAAGGGCAGGATATGCACGCCGTTCACCACGCCCGGCATGTAGTTGCCGAGGAAGTCGCGTAGCAGGTCCAGCGGCTTGTAGACCCCGTCGATCAGGCTGTCGCCGTAGGTGATCAGCACCGCGTCTTTCTGCGACCAGAGCGAATTGCCCGGCTTGCGCGCACGCTTGCGGGCCGAGGCGCTTTCCGGCCAGAAGGCCTCGATCACCTGGGCGGTCAGTTCATCGGTGTCACGGTCGGGATAGATGCGCATCAACAGGGCGCGCAGGCGGTTGGAAAGCTGTGCGGGCGGCGTCATCGCGGATGGTCCGGCTGTGGTCATGCTTCCAATATAATCCCGTCGCGCCCGACCTTGGAAGCGGCACGCGCCGAAAGTGGCGCGATTTCAGACCTTTTGCACGGATGTTGGGCGGGCTGGGGGCTTTCCCCCGGGTCGGACCCACAGTAGGACGGAACGGCGCAACCGCGGGAGGCCCGGAGATGGCAGAGGAAGAACTGGCACGCATCACGACATCCGCATCGCGCCGGGTGATCGGGGTCGTCTCGATGCTGGGCCTGGGTGGCCTGATGCTGTGGATGGCCTTCATGACGGCGGGAATGGCGCTGGGCTGGAAGGTCGTGCTGATCGCGCTGGGTGCCGGGGCGCTCTGGGCGGGTCAGGTCATGTGGCAGGCCACGGGGCATTCGCTGATCCTGACCGAAGACGCGCTGACCGACAGCGACGGCACCGTGGTGGCCCGTCTGGACGAGATCGAAAAGGTCGACCGGGGGATGTTCGCGATGAAGCCGTCGAACGGGTTCATCATCATCCTGAAGGAGCCGGGGTCCCGCGTCTGGCGGCTGGGCCTGTGGTGGCGGCTGGGCCGCAGGGTGGCTATCGGTGGCGTCACTGCGGCCTCTCAGACCAAACCGGTGGCCGATATCATGATCCACCTGCTGAGTCAGAGAAACAGCTGACCAGACAGCGAAGGGGCCACGGCAGATGCCGCGGCCCCCTGCCTTTCGGGCAGCCGTTTGGGGTAATCAGGCCGGCTGCTCAAAGACGACTTGCGGCGCATAGCGCGGGCGCGTGAAACTGTAGGTTCGGATCTCGAAGGCATCGAGGCCGACGCTGAACACCGGGCTGTAGCTGTCCCAGGTCTCGACCAGGATCAGCTGTTCGCCGTTCACGCCCGACGGCAGCTTGTCTGTATAGGCCGCGAGATCCGCGTTGGAGAGGCTGGGATAGTCGCCGCGCTGCTGAGACCAGCTGACCCGCCATCCGCCATAGCTGTCGCTGTACTGCACGATGGTGATGCGCAGGTCGCTGTCGGCGCCGCCGGTTTTGGTCAGGTGGCGCAAAAGGTGGCGGGCATTGGTCAGGTAATCCGGCGTGATCGCCTCGGTCTCGCGCGAGAGCATGTCGCCGATGACGTAATTTGCCTTCTGGTTGACGGCCTGTTGGCGGAAGGCGTCGAAATAGGTCCATCCGACACCGAAGAGGAACAGCAGCGCGGGAAAGACGATGACCGCCTCGACGTTGACGAAGCCACGAGAGTCGCGGGCAAAGCGCGAAAGGAAAGAGGGAAGGCGCATGGCTGGATCTCCTCAGCTGGGCTCGTAGACAAAGGCAGAGGTCGACACGATGGCGGTATAGCCTTCGGCGTCCTTGGGCAGGCTGGCGTTCAGCGTCGAGGCGGGCGTGAGCGGACGGAACTTGTAGCAGGCGCGCAGGAACATCACCTGGCCTCCGCCACCGTGGCTGAAACTGCGTTGCGGTGTCGCCTCCTGGCTGACATCGACGCAATCGGCCGAGGCCGGTGGTTCGACGTAGTTGCGCATGTTCAGCGGGATCATTTCCAGCTGTAGCGTCTCGGTGCAGCCGGGCAGGACGGTGGTCTTGGCACAGATCGCCGCCTTGAGCACGTCGTGGCTGGGCGCGGTCACGCCGATTTTCAGATCGCGCACGGACTGGTCGAGCGCGCGTTCCAGCTGGGTATGGCGCACGGTGATCATTCCGATCTCGACCGCCGAGACGATGATCGCCACGAACAGCGGAACCCAAAGGGCGTAGGGAACCACCGCGTTGCCTGCCTCGTCGGACCAGAAGCGGCGCAGGGCGGGAAAGGATGCGCGGGTCATTGGGTCAGCCTCAGTTGGGTGATGGTGCGTGCGATACCTGCGAAAGTGTCATGCAGATCGGTGCCGTTGACGTCGAAGAAATGCGCGGGGGAAGAAGCGCAGTTCGCCATGGCCTCCAGACCGCGCGGGGGGGCTTCGAAACCGATGGCAAAGACCACGATGCCCTGCGCCTTGGCGGAGTCGCAGATCGCATCCAGTCGCGCATCGGCGCTGTTTGGGCCCGCAACGACCTCGTAAGGTTGCGAAATCGTCCAGTAGCGCGCACTGCTGATGTAACCGTGGTTGACCGGCTGCGAGAAAAGGTGGCTTGCGGCCGCCTGCGTGCCGAAACGGTCGTAGAGTTCGGTGTAATTCAGCTCGTGGATGTGATCAGGATTGCCGCCAAGCCCGTCGACCGTGGACTGATAACGCTCTGACCAGTCGTTGCCAGTGCGGGTCCAGTAGTATTTCGCGATCTCGGTTCCGGTTGACCAGCTCGTGAAGTCGAAGGTCGAGTAGTTGTGTGTCTTGCCCGGGATCGTCTCGTGGTTCATGGTCGGTCCGACGTCGGGCAGAGTGCCATTGGTATCGTCGTTCACTCCGTAATACAGGGAGGTGTTCCCGGCCTTGATCGACGCGCCCATGAAATGCGCGCTGTCGGTCAGATTCCCATCCGTTGCGATCAGGGTCGCGATCGCACCTTCCAGGAAATCGTCAAGGTCCTTCGGTCCACCATTCGGGAAACCTTCGATCTTGTGCGCGATATCCTGTATTCCGTCGTTGTTCGTGTCGAAGTAGAACACGATGTTCGAAATGTCCTGCGAATAGGTCGGGAAATAGTTGGTGATGTCGCTGCCGGTTCTATAGCGTTCCAGGCGCACCGAGTAGTCATCGTCGGCAAAGGTCTCGGTGCCCTTGGTATTGACCCAGACGCCGGTCATCGCGCCAGGATCCTTCATGTTGTCGGGCAGGTCGTATTGCGTGGTGTTTTCTCCGTCTGTCATCACGACGATGTATTTCACCGTGTTGTTCACGTCGAAATCCACGGGGCGCGAGGCATTCGAGACGGCGACAAGGCCATCGCCAGCCATAGCCTGGACTGCGGGACGAGCAGCAGGATCAAGCAGCGCGGTGCCCCATTTCATGCCGACGTCGATCGCCGTATTGCCCCAGGCCTCAAGTGCGCCGATCTGCGTCTTCAACTGGGTGGCGTCTGAACTATGCGGCAGGATCGCGGCATTTTCGCCGTCGCGGCACCACTGGTAGGGGGTATAGCCTCCGATGGTCGAGCGCGAATAGGGGTCGAAGTGGCCGACCTGTTCCAGCGGTGTTTCCGGTGAAAGCGCCGTTGTTGCAAAGGAAGCCGCAGAGAACTCGGCACAAGCTGAATGGTGATGCTGGCGGTCCAGGGTGAAGTATTGCGACACCGTCGTACCCATGTTCACGGTGGCGTTGTAAGGTACGACCGAGATCGAAACCCCGGTTTCGGTCCCGGGGGGCATCAGGATGTCTACGAATTCCTGTGCAGCGTTGCGCAGGTTGTCGATCTTGCTGTTTCCGGCCATCGACCCCGACACGTCGAGCACCATCGAGATTTCCAGGTTGGAACTGGAATACTCGGCTGCGGCAAGTCCCGAGGCATCCAATGAGTTCACGCCGATCAGGGACATGAAGCCCGAATGGATCGAAGCCTCGCCCATTGCAGCCACACGTTTTGAAGACAAACCCTGTTCGGCCTGAACCGACGTCAGCGCATCGCCCAGGCCCATGACCGTCAGATAATCGCGGACAACGATCTCGGGCGCTTGCACGTTCTCGATGTTGGCAGCGGCCAGCACGGCGCGGTCGAGCGTGTTCTGCACCTTGGTGCGCTTCAGTTCGGCATGCATCATGTCGACGCCGACACCGCCGAAGATCATCATGACCAGCGATCCGACGATCGCGAGGTAGGACATGTTGCCGGACGTGTCTGTGGCAAAGTGGCGGAGCCTGTCCCGCAGGCCCTTGCCGCAGGGCGTAATCGCCGTGAGGCTGGTGGTTGATCTAAACATTCGGACACCTTTCAACCGGGTCGTCACGGCAGCCCCAGAAACCGTGGACGGATCAGTTTTGATGACAATTTTATGCCATTTCAAAATGGCCAAACTTGGGCAGTTAGAATTGAGTTTTCGTTGAATTCTAGAGAGTTGTCTGGACAGTGCGGAGCAACTTGTGGGCATTGTTTCACCCTTGCCGACGATGGTCCCCTTTGGGTTGTGGGCGGCCTTGCAGGTGCCTTTAGCAGGCGCCGCGGGCGACTCGGACAAATCCGGGGTTGGGACACAGGCCATGCCGGGCTAGGCTGATCCCGCGTGCTCCCGTCAAGAGGAGCCATGCGCGCGGGGTGCAGCGCGCCCCGCGCGGACACTGGAAAGGAAGGAAACCCATGTCCGTCGTTACCGAGCGGCCCGTCGTGCCGTCCAATGAGCCGACCTTCAGACAGTCAGTCGATCTTATGTTCAACCGCGCGGTTGCGCTGATGGACCTGCCGCCGGGGCTGGAGGAAAAGATCAGGGTGTGCAACGCCACCTACACGGTTCGCTTCGGCGTGCGGCTGCGGGGCAAGATCCAGACGTTTACGGGCTATCGCTCGGTGCATTCCGAACACATGGAACCGGTCAAGGGCGGCATCCGTTTCGCCCCCGAGGTCAACCAGGACGAGGTCGAGGCGCTGGCCGCGCTGATGACCTATAAATGCGCCCTGGTCGAAACGCCGTTCGGCGGGTCGAAGGGGGGGCTTTGCGTGGATCCCCGCCAATACGATGAGCACGAGCTGGAACAGATCACCCGGCGGTTTGCCTACGAGCTGATCAAGCGCGATCTCATCAACCCCTCGCAGAACGTGCCCGCGCCCGACATGGGCACCAGCGAACGCGAGATGGCCTGGATCGCGGACCAGTACCGGCGCATGCATACCACCGACATCAACGGCAATGCCTGTGTCACCGGCAAGCCGACGAATGCCGGCGGCATCCAGGGCCGGACCGAGGCCACGGGCCGCGGTGTGCAATATGCGCTGCGCGAGTTCTTTCGCCACCCCGACGACAAGGCTAGGGCGGGCCTCTCGGGCACGCTGGATGGCAAGCGCGTCGTCGTTCAGGGGCTTGGCAACGTCGGGTTCCACGCGGCCAAGTTCCTGCAGGAGGAAGACGGTGCCCGGATCACCGGGATCATCGAGAGGGACGGCGCATTGTTCAATCCCGACGGGCTGGACGTGCAGGCGGTGCGCGATTGGATCGTCCGTCATGGTGGTGTGACGGGCTATCCGGATGCCAATCATACCGCCGATGGAGCGCAGGTGCTGGAGGCGGAATGCGACATCCTCATCCCGGCGGCTCTGGAAGGGGTGATCAACCTGGGCAACGCGCACAACATCAAGGCGCCATTGATCATCGAGGCCGCAAACGGTCCGATCACCGCCGGGGCCGATGACATCCTGCGCGAAAGGGGCGTTGTCATCATTCCCGACATGTACGCCAACGCGGGCGGCGTGACGGTGTCCTATTTCGAATGGGTCAAGAACCTCAGCCACATTCGCTTTGGCCGGATGCAGCGGCGCCAGGAAGAGGCCCGGCACGAGCTGATCGTGCGCGAACTGGAACGGCTGTCGGATCACCTTGGCGACAAGTGGTCAATGACGCCGGATTTCAAGGCGCGCTACCTGCGCGGGGCGGATGAACTGGAACTGGTGCGCTCGGGGCTGGATGACACCATGCGCACCGCCTACCAGTCGATCAGCGAGGTCTGGCACAGCCGCGAGGACGTCTCCGACCTGCGCACCGCCGCCTTCATCGTGGCCATCGGCCGGGTTGCGGCCAGCTATCGCGCAAAGGGGCTCTGATCCCTGCAATTCCAGCGCAAAGGGCGGCCGGATCGGTCGCCCTTTGTGATGAATGCCGACCGAACTTGTAGAAAATCATCTTGTTAGGCCATTCTTCTGCCGCATTTCTGGCCGGAGGGTTGACCGAATCTTACTCGAAAACGGGTCCCGTTCCGCCGGTTTCGTGCCGTGCGGCCAAACCGGAGACCCAAGATGGCAAGATTTGTATTCCCGTCACGTTCTGCCCTGCTGCGCGACTCCAGCGCGATCGGACGTTTCGTCCGTGACGAGAGCGGCAACATCACCATCTATTCAGTCTATATCGCTCTGCTGGCCATGACGATCATGGGCGCCTCTGTCGACCTGATGCGGCAAGAGGCATCCCGGGCGCGGCTGCAAACGACGCTGGACCGCGCGGTGCTGGCCGCCGCCGACCTGGACCAGTTCCAGGATCCGACCTTCGTGGTCAACGACTACGTCGGCAAGGCGGGGCTGGATGCCTTTGTCACCAGTGTCATCGTTACCCAGGGCGTGAACGAACGCACGGTCAGCGCCGATGCGGCGTCCAGCCTGTCGACCCTTTTCCTGCGCATGTCCGGCCAGGATGTCCTGCCTGCCAACGCGCTGGCCACTGCCGAGGAACGCATCGCCAACGTCGAGATCAGCCTGGTGCTGGATATTTCCGGGTCGATGCGCTGGAACGGGCGCCTGGACAACCTCAAGCCGGCGGCCAAGAACTTTGTCCAGAAGGTCATGTCGGAAAGCACCGAAAGCGTCACGACCCTGAACCTGATCCCCTTCGCGGGCACGGTGAATCCGGGCGACGAGATGTTCGAGTATTTCCGCGGCGAACGGCCCTCTGTCCCGGTGGTCGAACCCGAGGTGCCCGAAGGCGGCACGCCGGATTTCTTCCCGCCGTGGGAGCAGGCGATCTCGAACATCGTGATGTATTTCGACACCGACGGTGACGATATCTTTGACCGAGCGCACAAGATCGAGTCCTTTCCCGAGGATGCCCCGCGGGACGTCGACGCGTTCTTTCGCGGTGCGGCGGCCTATGCGGTTGCGCATGACTCGAAGCTCAGCTCGTCCAGCGAGTTCCTGGGCATCTCGATCAAGGGTGGTACGCAGACCACGCGCTATTTCACCGTGCGCGGCGATTCCAACGGTCCGGCGTCCGATCTTGGTCCGACCAAGAACAATGGCAAGATCCCCGGCTCGACCTTCAGCTATGGCAGCATCGACTACGAGACATGGGAAACCTCCTACGATGGTCCGGGCGCCGCGCAGGGCCTGGTCGAGATCAACATCAACATGCCGTCCAGCTGTATCGAGATCGACGGGTTTGAATTTGCGAATTCCAACCTGCCCGTCTCGGACGAATACGTTCCCCATTTCCATCACTGGGACGAAGATCCCGAAGTGATGGACTGGGGCTGGTGTCCCGAGGACGACACGGCGATCCAGTATTACTCGGATGACGCGGCCAGCCTTCTTCAGTTCATCGACGACATCCGGATGCATGACGGCACGGGCGCGCAATTCGGAATGAAATACGCGCTGGCCTTGCTGGATCCGACAACCCGCGACGCGGTCAGCCACCTGATCTCCGAAGGCGTGATCGAGGCGCGTTTCCAGGGGCGCCCGATCGACTGGGACGATCCGGAGACCGAAAAGTACATTGTCCTGATGACAGATGGCCAGGTCACCGACCAGTTCCGTCCCAACGATCCTTACGCTCCGATCAATGGCGAGGTGGAATTGCTGAACCAGGGGTCGGCCAGCTATCACGTTCGGACCGGGCGGGCATCCAACCTCGATCACCTCTACCAGCAGTGCGACCTGGCGAGACAGCTGGGGGTCACGGTCTTTACCATCGCCTTCGAGACATCGGTCGCGGCTGCCGAGGAAATGCGGCTCTGCGCCTCTTCCGACAGCCATTTCTTCCATGTCCACGGTGCCGAGATCATCGACGCTTTTGACAGCATTGCTCGTCAGATCAACAATCTGAGGCTGATTCAATGAGGGCCTCAACCACGCCGATTGGTAGTGCGGCCTATCCGATTGGATATGCCAGGCCGCTACAAACACGGAAAAAAACCAATACTGTACCGGTTTCGGCCTCAATGCAGGCACATTTGTTAACCATTCCCTACCGTGGCCAGAAGGGCCTGTGGAAGTGGGAGAATGGTCATGGACCTATGCCAAGCGAAACACGGACGGACGCGCCGATTTCTGAAACCCGAAGACGGAAACGTCACGGTTTTTTCCGTCTTCATGTTGCTGCTGACCCTCGTGATCTCCGGAGCTGCGGTGGACATCATGCGGTTTGAAGCGACACGTGCCCAGATGCAGACGCAGATGGACCGCGCCGTGCTGGCCGCGGCGGACCTTGACCAATACCTGTCCTCGGACGCGGTTGTCCGCGACTACATGGACAAGGCCGGAATGGAACACGTCCTTTTGGGCACCCAGATCGACTGGGGACTCAACCACCGGACGGTCAAGGCCTGGGGGGAAACCACCATCCCCACCTATTTCCTCAAGATGAGCGGCTATGACAGCCTGACGCCACCGGCGCTGAGCGTTGCCGAGGAAAAGATCGCAAACGTGGAAATCAGCCTGGTGCTGGATATCTCGGGGTCGATGCGCTGGAACGAGCGCATGGTTCGGCTCAAGCCTGCGGCGCAGAACTTTGTCCACAAGGTGATGACAGATGAGACCAACGGCGTGACCACGCTGAACCTTGTCCCCTTCGCGGGCCAGGTTAACCCGGGCGACATCCTTTTCGACTATTTCCGCGGCGAACGCCCGGACATCCCCGATCCGGATCCTGAACCCACTCCCGATCCAGAGCCGGTGGTCGACGACGGTGACTATTTCCCCCCGTGGGACCAGGCGATCTCGAACATCGTGATCTACTTCGACACCGATGGCGACGATATCTACAACCGCGCTCACAAGATCGAAGATTTCCCCGAGATCGCCCCGCGAGATGTCGATGACTTCTATCGTGGAGCGGTGGCCTACATGATTGCCCACGACAGCAAGCTGAGCGATCCCGGCCAGTTCCTGGGCATCTCTATCAAGGGCGGGACGCAGCGAACGCGGTATTTCCAGGTCAAGGGCAACCAGAACGGGCCGGACTCGGACCTGGGCCCGACCAGCAACCGCGGCAAGATCCCCGGCAGCACCTATAGCTACGGCACGATCGACTATGCCGCCTGGACAGAGTCCTACGTTTCACCGAACATGGGTGATCTGGCCGCCGGCGGGGATACGACAGACGAAAGCGCCGACGATCCGATCCACATCAACATGCCCTCCTCCTGTGTCGAGATCTACGGCCCGGAGTTCGACACCACCGAACTGCCATTGTCCGACGACTATGTCCCGCATTTCCACCACTGGGAGATCGACGAAGAAGTCATGGACTGGGGCTGGTGTCCGGGTGAGCAGATGGCCGTGCAGTATTACTCTGCCGACCGCGACGCGCTGTTGCAGTTCATCGCGGACATGCGGATGCACGACGGAACGGGCACCCAATATGGCATGAAGTACGGGCTGGCCCTGCTCGATCCCTCCAACCGGGACGAGGTCAGCCACCTGATCGCCAATGGCCTGGTGGATGCGCGTTTCGAAGGTCGCCCGATCGACTGGCACGACCCCGAGACGGAGAAATACATCGTGCTGATGACCGATGGCCAGACGACGGACCAGTTCCGTCCGAACGATCCCCGCGACCCCGTCAACGGTGAGGTGGAACTGCTGCAGCAGGGCGCGGGTGCGTACTACAATCTGGCGCTCCAGTCCACGAACAAGACCAACCTGCAAAAGCAGTGTGACCTGGCGCGTCAACGTGGCGTGACCGTGTTCACCATCGCCTTCGAAACCGATGACGCGGCAGCCGCCGAAATGCTCTCCTGCGCCTCTTCGGCCAGTCACTTCTTCCACGTCCAGGGCGCCGAGATCTACGAGACCTTCGATACGATCGCGCGCCAGATCAACAACCTGAGGCTGATCCAATGACCCACCGTCTGATTGAAATGCTCAAGGGGTTCCGCCGCGACGAAGAAGGGTCGAGCACGATCGAATTCTCGATCTATTTTACGGTCTTCTTCTTCATCCTCGCGGCAACGGTCGAGATGGGCTACATGAACTTGCGGCACGCGCTGCTGGAACGGGGGGTGGATCTGGCGACGCGGGAAATTCGGCTGAACACCGGCGCCATCCCCACCTACGAGGAAGTGCGGCAGAAGATCTGCGACGAGGCGGTCATCGTGGACGGCTGCACCGAGAACCTGCGGTTGGAAATGGTGCAGGTGGACCCGCGCAACTTTACCGCCATTCCGCTGGTCGCCGATTGCATCAACGCCGAGGAAGACCCGCGCCCGGTCCGCAATTTCGTGCCTGGGCTGGACAACCAGCTGATGCTGTTGCGCGCCTGCCTGAAGTACAAGCCAGCCATGCCGACCACCTCATTTGGCATGGCCCTGCCCAAGGACGCGCAGGGCTATGCGCAGCTGGTCGCCACATCCGCATTCGTTCAGGAACCGAGGTAAGTGCCATGAACCGCTCTTCGATCCTTTGTCACCTGCGCCGCTTCTCCTCCGACACCCGGGGCAACGTCGCACTGGAAAGCCTGATCTGGCTGCCTTTCATCCTCTTCGTGCTGGCCGCGACCTTTTCGCTGCACGATGCGTTCCGTTACAAGGCGCTGAATACCAAGGCGGCCTACACGATCTCCGACGCCATCTCGCGCGAGACGGACCCGATCGACGCCTCCTACCTGGATGGGATGATTGAACTGCTGGATTTCCTCGTGCGACCGGGCGGAGATTCCTCCCTGCGGGTGACTTTGGTCCGCTACAACGACAACGATGGCTCCTACGAGGCCGAGTGGTCACAGACCCGGGGCAGTTTCAGCGCGTTGCAGACGGCGCAGGTGACGGACATGTACGATCAACTGCCTCACATGCTGCACAATGAACGGGTGATCGTGGTCGAGACCGAGACCTATTACGATCCGCCCTTTGCTATCCCCGGGCTGACCGGTGCGGGGCTGTTCTACAATTACGGCTTCACCCGACCGCGCTTTGCCCCCAAGATTGTCTGGAGTGACGGCTGAACGCTCAGCCGCCTGCGCCAGGCACGAAAACGTCATGTTCCGTCGCCTGGGGGAATTGATCCCGGGCGGCGAGGCTGCTTTGCTACGCCCCGGTACTGTTGGAGGGGGCGATGCGCTTTTCCGGTTTGAAGGTTCTGACCCAGGGGCTGACGGGCAACCGTGGCTGGCGCCCGCATTGGCGCGATCCCGCGCCCAAGCCCGAGTATGACATCGTCATCATCGGTGGCGGCGGTCACGGGCTGGCCACCGCGTTCTACCTGGCCAAGGAACACGGACTGACCAATGTCGCCGTGCTGGAAAAGGGCTACCTGGGCGGAGGCAACGTCGGTCGCAACACGACCATCGTTCGCGCAAACTATGGCCTGCCTGGAAACTCCGAGTTCTATTCCCATTCCCTGAAGCTCTGGGAGGGCATGGAGCAGGAGCTGAATTTCAACACCATGATGAGCCAGCGCGGGGTGCTGAACCTCTGCCATTCGGACGGGCAGCGCGACGCCTTTGCCCGGCGCGGGAATGCCATGCGCAACCAGGGCGACGATGCCGAGCTGCTGACCCCCGACCAGGTCCGCGAAAAGGTGCCCTATCTCGATTTCGACAACGGGCGTTTCCCCATATACGGCGGGCTGTGGCATTCGCGCGGCGGCACGGCGCGGCATGATGCGGTGGCCTGGGGCTATGCCCGCGGTGCGGATCAGCGCGGCGTGGATCTGATCCAGAACTGCGAGGTGACGGGCATCGACACCGAAGCCGGACACGTGACAGGCGTGCAGACCACGCGCGGCGCGATCCGTGCCAAGAAGGTGGGTATCGTCGTGGCGGGCCGCTCGGGGCAGGTGGCGGGCCTTGCCGGCATGCGTCTGCCGATCGAAAGCCATGTCCTGCAGGCCTTTGTCACGGAGGGGCTGAAACCCTGTATCGACCATGTCGTGACCTTCGGCATGGGACATTTCTATATCAGCCAGTCCGACAAGGGCGGGCTGGTTTTTGGCGGCGACCTGGATTTCTACGCGTCTTACGCGGCGCGGGGCAACCTGCCGATGCAGGAACACGTGATGGAGGCGGCGATGACACTGATGCCGATGATCGGCAAGGCGCGGGTTCTGCGATCCTGGGGCGGGATCATGGACATGTCGCCAGACGGCTCGCCCATCATCGACAGGACCGGGATCGATGGCCTCTACCTGAATTGCGGCTGGTGTTACGGCGGGTTCAAGGCGGTGCCGGGCTCGGGATTTTCCTTTGCGCATCTGATCGCGCAGGATCGGCACCACGAACCGGCAGCGCGGTTCCGGCTTGACCGGTTCAGCACCGGGCGCGGGATCATGGACGAAGAAGGGACGGGCGCGCAGCACAACCTGCACTAGGCGCGGATCGAAAGGGCGGAAGATGGGTATTTTGGCCAAGAAGAAGCTGCAAGGGATCGCGCTGGCGGGGATGGTCGCCCTTGCGGCGGCGCCGGTGGCGGCCGAGGACATCCGCCCGGGCTGTTACACGCGGTTCTATTCCGACGCGCATTTGCGGGACCAGCCGGCACAGGTCGTGCGGGCAGTGCGGCTTTGGGTCGGGCCCTGGATGACCGAGGTCGCGCGCGAGGCGCGGATCGAGGTCGTGCCCGCCAACCAGGGCCATGCGCGGGGGGCGCCCTGGGTTGGGGCACGGTTGCAGCAGTTCCTGATCTGCGGCACCGAGAGTGGCGCGCCGCTCTGCCAGGTCGAATGCGATGGCGGCCGGATGGAAGTCACGAAGCAGGATGCACAGGGCATGGTGTTCCGGACGCGGTACATGGTGGTCGGCAATACCGGTGAATGCGGGGGCGTGATGGACATGGCCGAGGTCCCCGGCCAATGGGTCAGCTACCGGCTCTACCGCGCAGACGCCTCTGATTGTTCGGGGATGTGACGCCATGCGATTGACCTGTCCCATATGCGGCGACCGTGACCGGCGCGAGTTCTACTACCAGGGCGATGCCGCGATGCTGGCGCGGCCCGATCCCGCCGCGCCTGTGCAGGACTGGGCCGACTGGCTGCACCTGCGCGACAACCCGGCAGGGCGCACGCGCGAGCTTTGGTATCACGAGGCCGGGTGCACATCCTGGCTCGTGGTGGAGCGTGACACGGTCACGCATGAGGTGTTTTCGGTCGATCTGGTGGAGCGTGTCGATGCGGATTGACGGCAAGGGCCGGGTGGATCGCAACCGCCCGGTGAATTTCACCTTTGACGGCAAGGCTTTCGGCGGGTTTGCCGGGGATACGCTGGCCTCGGCGTTGATGGGGGCGGACGTGCGCCTGGTGGGGCGCAGCTTCAAGTACCACCGCCCGCGCGGGGTGCTGACTGCCGGGTCCGAGGAACCCAACGCGCTGGTCACGGTGCGCAGCGGCGCAGCGGCCGATCCGAACACCCGTGCCACCGTGCAGGAGCTTTACGAGGGGCTGGAGGCGGTCAGCCAGAACCGCTGGCCCTCGCTCGATTTCGACGTGCTAGGGGTCAACGACCTGGCCGCGCCCTTCTTTGGGGCCGGGTTCTACTACAAGACTTTCATGTGGCCCAAGAGCTTCTGGGAAAAGCTTTACGAACCGATGATCCGGCGGGCCGCCGGGCTGGGGGCGTTGTCGGGCAAACCCAATGCTGACCGCTACGAAAAGGCCTATGCCTTCTGCGACGTGCTGGTGATCGGCGGCGGGCCTGCGGGTCTGATGGCGGCGCTGACGGCGGCGCGGGCCGGGGCGGAGGTGATCCTGGCCTCCGAGGATTGCTGTTTCGGCGGGAGGTTGCAGGCCGAGGACGAGACGGTCGATGGCGATCCGGGCGCGACATGGGCCACCGCCCTGGCCGGAGAACTGGCGACGATGGAAAACGTCCGCCTGATGCCGCGCACCACCGTGACCGGCGCCTACGATGGCGGCACTTATGGGGCGCTGGAACGGGTCGCGCAGCACCTGGTCGATCCGGGCGATGCACCCATCGAGTGTTTCTGGCGGATCGCGGCAAGGCGCGCGGTACTGTGCTCCGGCGCGCTGGAGCGGCACATCGCCTTTCGCGACAACGACCGGCCCGGCGTGATGATGGCGGGGGCGTTGCGCGCTTATCTGAACCGCTGGGGCGTGGCGCCGGGGCGCCGGGTGGTGGTCTTTGGCAACAACGATGACGCGCATCGGACGGTGCGGGACATGCATCTGGCAGGGCTGGAGGTCGTGGCTCTGGTCGACAGTCGCCACGACGCGGAAAACATGGCGGGGGACGTGCCGTTCTACCCGGGCTGGCAGGTTGCGCGGGCGCATGGCGCCAAGGGGCTGGAGGCCGTGGACCTGATCGGGCCGCAGGGCGCGTTCAAGCGGGTGCAGGCCGATGCGCTGGGCGTTTCGGGCGGCTGGAACCCTGCCGTGAGCCTGACCTGCCATCTGAACGGGCGACCCGTCTGGGACGACCGCATCGCGGGTTTTGTCCCGCGCGAGGGCGCGGTGCCAGGGATGACCGTGGCCGGGGCCGCGCGCGGCACCTTTTCTACCTTGGCCTGCCTGCGCGAAGGCGCCGAGGCAGGGCGGGAGGCGGCGCAGGCGCTGGGATTCAGCGGCGAACTGCCGGTGATCCCGGTGGCGGAGGACGAGGCCTACCATGTGCGCCGTCTCTGGGCGGTGCCGGGCAAGGGCCGCGCCTGGCTGGATTTCCAGAACGACGTGACCGTGAAGGACGTCAAGCAGGCTGCGCGCGAGAACTATCGCAGCGTTGAGCACATGAAGCGTTACACGACGCAGGGCATGGCCACCGACCAGGGCAAGAGCTCGAACGTGCAGGCGTTGGCGATCCTTGCGGACGCCACGGGCCGCGACATTCCCGAGACGGGGACGACAACCTTTCGCCCGCCCTATGTGCCGGTTTCCATTGCCGCGATGGGGGCCGGGTCGCAGGGCAAGGGGTTCGCCCCGCAGCGGTTCACCACCTCGCACGAGGCCAGCGTGGCGCGCGGCGCACCGATGGTGGAGGCGGGGCTTTGGTATCGCCCCTCCTATTTCCCGCAACCGGGCGAAAAGACATGGCGCGAAGCCTGCGACCGCGAGGTGAAGATGGTGCGTGAGAGCGTGGGCATCTGCGATGTCTCGACCCTGGGCAAGATCGACCTGCAGGGGCGCGACGTGGGTGCATTCCTCGATTTTGTCTATACCAACACCTTCTCGACGCTGAAGCCGGGGCGCGTGCGTTACGGGCTGATGCTGCGTGAGGACGGGCATGTCATGGACGACGGCACCAGCGCGCGACTCACGGAAAACCAGTGGGTCATGACCACGACCACCGCCGCCGCGGGCGAGGTGATGAAACATCTTGACTGGGTGCGGCAGGCCTACTGTGGCGCGATGGATGTTCGGTTCATCTCGGTCACCGAGCAATGGGCCCAGTTTGCCGTGGCCGGACCAAAGTCGCGCGAGTTGCTGAACGGGCTCTTGGACCATCCGATCGACGACGGCAGCTTTCCTTTCATGCAATGCGGTCCGGTCAGTATCGGTGGCCTGGCGGCGCGGCTGTTCCGGATCAGCTTTTCCGGCGAACATGCCTATGAGATCGCAGTGCCCGCGCGCTATGGCGCCAGCCTTTTCGAGGTACTGCTGGGCCGGGCCGAAACTCTGGGCGGCGGGCCCTACGGGATGGAGGCCCTGAACGTGTTGCGGATCGAGAAGGGCCATATCACCCATGCAGAGATCCACGGACGCACGACCGCCTTTGACATCGGCTTTGCGCGTATGGTCTCGGCCAGGAAGGACTGTATCGGCAAGGCGCTGGCCGCGCGCCCGGGCATGGTCGAGGATGACCGCGAACAGTTGGTGGGCCTGAGGCCGGTGACCACGGGGCGCGAGCTGACTGCCGGGGCGCATCTTTTCGACAAGGGGGCCGATGCGGTGCGGGTCAACGATTTGGGCTATATCACCTCGGTCGGGTTCTCGCCGTCCTTGGGCACTTTCCTGGGGCTGGGGTTTCTCAGGAACGGACGCGCGCGGCATGGCGAGGAGATCAGGATGGTGGATCATGTCCGCGGCATCGAAGAGACCTGTATCGTGACCGATCCGGTGGCCTTTGACGAGGATGGAGGGCGGTTGCGTGGTTGATCTGACGGCTCTGGCGCCCTGCAGTGGGCTGTTGCCGCTGCGCAAGGGCAGTGTGACGCTGAGCGAACTGGACCCGGGGCGGATCACTTCTCTGATGCCGTTCGGTGGGCAGCGGGCGGCGCTCTCTGCGGCGCTGGAGCGCGCACATGGGCTTGGGTTTCCTGCGCCGGGCAGGGTGACCCAGACCGAGGGCGCGACCTGTCTCTGGACGGCAAGAGACCAGGCGTTCCTGATGGGGCCCGACCCGGATCCCGCGCTGGCAGACCATGCCGCCATGACGGACCAATCCGATGCCTGGGCGGTTGTCCTGCTGGCCGGTGAGGATTCCGAAGACGTGCTGGCCCGCCTTGTCCCCATCGACCTGCGCCCGGCCGCCTTTCCCGAAGGTTCCGCGGCTCGGACGCTCTGCCAGCACATGACGGTCTCGATCAGCCGACGGGCCGAGGGTCTGCAGATCATGTGCTTCCGGTCGATGGCGCGGACGCTTGCGCATGAAATTGCCGATGTCATGGCCTCGGTTGCCGGGCGGCGGGCCGCGGGCTAGAACCCAGTTCAGTCTGGCAGAAAGGATACCGCCATGCGCGCATTGGTCATGATCGCTGTTCTCGGGTTCGGAGCGTCCACCGCCGTGGCGCAGGACGCCGACAAATGCGTCCAGACAGAGACCTGGTTCAACACGGCAGTACAGGCCCGCCTGGACGGAGACAGCAAGTCAAAGGTGCGCCGCACCATGACCCGGGAAATGGGCAAGGATGCTGCCGGGCAGCTGGTGGATTTCATCTTTCTGCTGCCCGAGGCACAGCTGACCCCCGACGTGGGCAAGGCCGCGCGTGCCCAATGCGAGGCACTCTGATCGCCGGTTGAGAGCCCTTGCTTCCGGGCATCGCTGAACGATATTGAGAGGCATGAGCCTCCCCCCCGGATTCCTTGACGAGTTGCGCAACCGCACCAGCCTTTCGCAGGTGGTGGGTCGCAAGGTGTTGTGGGACAATCGGAAATCGAACCAGGGCAAGGGCGACCTCTGGGCGCCGTGCCCCTTCCATCATGAGAAAACCGCGTCTTTTCATGTGGATGACCGCAAGGGCTATTACTATTGCTTTGGCTGTCACGCCAAGGGAGACGCAATTTCCTTTGTCCGCGAGACAGAGAATGTCAGCTTCATGGAGGCGATCGAGATCCTGGCCCAGGAGGCCGGGATGGAAGTGCCCAAGCAGGACCCGCGTGCCCAGGAAAAGGCAGACCGCCGGACCCTGCTGAGCGAGGTCATGGAACAGGCGGTGGGGTTCTTCCGTCTGCAGCTCAAGACTGGGGCAGGGACCGAAGCGCGCGCCTACCTGGCGCGGCGCGGCCTGGACGAGGCAGCGCTTGAACGCTGGGAAATCGGCTTTGCCCCGCCCGGCTGGGAAAACCTGCGCCAGGCGCTGACTGGGCGGGGTGTTGAGGTCGACCTGCTGCTGGGGGCCGGGCTGGTCCGTGCCTCTGACAAGGGGCGCGCGCCCTATGACGTCTTTCGCAACCGCATCATGTTCCCGATCCGCGACGGGCGGGGGCGGGCCATCGCCTTTGGCGGGCGGGCGATGGATCCGAACGACAACGCGAAATACCTCAACTCGCCGGAAACCGAGCTGTTCGACAAGTCGCGCAACCTGTTCAACCTCAAGCCCGCCCGCGAGGCAGCGGGCCGGGGGCAGCGGCTGATCGTGGCCGAGGGCTATATGGACGTGATCGCGCTGAGCGAGGCGGGGTTCACCGCTTCTGTCGCCCCGCTGGGCACCGCCGTGACCGAACCGCAGCTCCAGCAGATGTGGCGGGTCTCCAACGAGCCGGTGATCGCGCTGGACGGTGACAAGGCGGGCCTGAACGCGGCCTATCGGGTCATCGACCTGGCCCTGCCGCTGCTGGAGGCGGGCAAGGGACTGCGCTTTGCCATCATGCCCGAGGGCAAGGACCCCGACGATCTGCTGCGTGCCGAGGGACCAGAGGCGGTGGCCAAGGTGCTGGAAGGGGCTTTGCCGATGGTGCAACTGCTCTGGCGGCAGGAAACCGACGGGCTGGTGCTGGACAGTCCCGAGCGCCGTGCCGCGCTGGACAAGGCACTGCGGAGCCGGATCGGCAAGATCCAGGACCCCACGTTACGCCATCACTACGGCGAGGCGCTCAAGGAATTGCGCTACCACGCCTTCCGCCCGGCACGACCGCCCCGGCCAGACCGTCCGTTTCGGGGTGGGGGGCGTTTCCAACAGCAGGCTCCCGCCGTGCCGACCCCGGGTGCCAAGGCATCGCTGCTGGCCTCTGGCGGAGAAGAGGGCGAGCGGCGGTTGCGCCAGGAGGTGATCCTGGCGGCAATCCTGTCTGCGCCCGAGATTGCCGAGGATTTCGAAGGCCAGCTGGAGGACATGGCCTGTGCCGACGGCGAACTGGCCGCCCTGCGCGACGCGATCCTGCGTGGTCTGGGTGACAGCGACGGAATGCTGGACGTGGTCGAGGCCGCGCTGGGCCCCGAAGCCCTTGAAAACCTGCGGTCCGGACGCCATGTGGCCGTGGTGCCCTGTATCCGGGCACCCGGAAACGCCGAGCTTGCCCGGCTGACGGTTGCAGAGGAACTGGCCAAGCTGGCCGCGCAGGATGGCTGGCAGCTGGAATTGAAGGAAGCCCAGGAAGACCTCGAGGCGCGGGCCGACGAGGCGCTGACCTGGCGCCTGGCAGAGGCCGCGCGCGTGCGCGCACAGGCCGGACGCCGTCGCGACGAGGATGACGCCGAATATGACATTGGCCCCAACGGGGCCCCTATCGACCGCGAGGAACGCAGTGCGTTTGATTCGCTCCTGTCACAGATTCGCTTCGACAAAAGCCGCAAATAAGCAGCGAATTGGTGACGAACTGGTAAAGAAATATGGTTAGACGGGTGTGCGAATCACCGAATCGCGCTAATGAGTCGGTTTATCGAATCGCCCCCCGTTCCCGAGCCCCTCATCAGGAGAGCCGCATGGCAGCCAAGGACAACGAAGACGTAAAGTCCGAAGATCAGGAAGAGGAAATCAGCCTCGACATGAGCCAGGCGGCGGTCAAGAAGATGATCGCCGAAGCGCGCGAGCGCGGTTACATCACCTACGATCAACTCAACCAGGTTCTGCCGCCCGATCAGGTCTCGTCCGACCAGATCGAGGATGTGATGTCGATGCTCTCTGAAATGGGCATCCAGGTCACCGAGGAAGAAGAACAGGAAGAGGACGACAACAAGGGGTCGACCGAACTGGTCGAGACCAAGAAGGCCGGCGAGGTTGCGCTGTCTTCGGGCGGGCAGGAAAAGCTCGACCGGACGGACGACCCCGTGCGCATGTACCTGCGCGAGATGGGCAGTGTCGAACTGCTGAGCCGCGAGGGCGAAATCGCCATTGCCAAGCGTATCGAGGCGGGCCGGAACACGATGATCCTGGGCCTCTGCGAGAGCCCTCTGACCTTTCAGGCGATCACGATCTGGCGCGACGAACTTCTGTCCGAGGACATTCTGCTGCGCGACGTGATCGACCTTGAAACCACCTTCTCGGGCCAGATGGGCGAGGATGGAGAGGTCGAAGAGCCGGTGGTCGATACCGGGAACGTCGAAAATTCGGCCAAGCCCAAGAGCGATGAGCCTGAGTATGACGCCGACGGCAACCCCATCGCCAAGGAAGACGACGACGATGACGACGAGCAGGCGAACATGTCGCTTGCAGCGATGGAAACCGCGCTCAAGCCGCGCGTGCTGGAAACGCTCGACCGTATCGCCCGCGACTACGAGGAACTGGCCGAGATGCAGGACAGCCGGATCTCGGCGACCCTGAACGAGGACGGCTCTTTCTCAGCCGACGACGAGGCGCGCTATCAAAAGCTGCGTTCGGAGATTGTCGAGCTGGTGAACGGTCTTCACCTGCACAACAACCGGATCGAGGCGCTGATCGACCAGCTGTACGGGATCAACAAGCGCATCATGTCGATCGACAGCGCGATGGTGAAGCTGGCCGACCAGGCCCGCATCAACCGTCGCGAATTCGTCGAGGAATACCGTGGCCACGAGCTGGACCCCAACTGGATGGAGCGCATGTCGCAGAAATCCGGACGCGGCTGGCAGATGTTCATCGACCGGTCCTCGGACAAGGTCGAGGAACTGCGCGCGGACATGGCACAGGTCGGCCAATACGTCGGTCTGGACATCAGCGAATTCCGCCGCATCGTGAACCAGGTGCAAAAGGGCGAAAAGGAAGCGCGGCAGGCCAAGAAAGAGATGGTCGAGGCCAACCTGCGGCTCGTGATCTCGATCGCCAAGAAATACACCAACCGCGGGCTGCAATTCCTTGATCTCATTCAGGAAGGCAACATCGGCCTGATGAAGGCCGTGGACAAGTTCGAGTACCGCCGCGGCTACAAGTTCTCGACCTATGCGACCTGGTGGATCCGTCAGGCGATCACCCGGTCCATCGCCGACCAGGCCCGCACGATCCGTATTCCGGTTCACATGATCGAGACGATCAACAAGCTGGTCCGCACCGGCCGCCAGATGCTGCACGAGATCGGCCGCGAGCCGACGCCGGAAGAGCTGGCCGAAAAGCTGCAGATGCCGCTGGAAAAGGTCCGCAAGGTGATGAAGATCGCCAAGGAACCGATCTCTCTCGAAACGCCCATCGGCGACGAGGAAGACAGCCAGCTGGGCGATTTCATCGAGGACAAGAACGCGATCCTGCCGCTGGATTCCGCCATTCAGGAAAACCTGAAGGAAACCACGACTCGGGTTCTGTCCTCGCTGACGCCGCGTGAGGAACGCGTGCTGCGAATGCGCTTTGGCATCGGCATGAACACCGACCACACGCTGGAGGAAGTGGGCCAGCAATTCAGCGTGACGCGGGAACGGATCCGCCAGATCGAGGCGAAGGCGCTGCGCAAGCTCAAGCACCCGTCGCGGTCGCGCAAGTTGCGCAGCTTCCTGGACCAGTAGGCATATGTCGTTTCTGAAACGACTGTTTGGTGGCAATGGCGGCGGGGTGGAAACGCCCGCCGCCCAGACTGTGGAATACGAAGGCTTTCGGATCACGCCGCAACCGGTGGCGGAAGGCGGCCAATTTCGCATTGGTGCCCTGATCGAAGGCGAGTTGAACGGTGAACCCCGGACGCACCAGTTGATCCGTGCAGACATGATCCGCGATCGGGATGAGGCCGAAGAGGCCTCTATCCGGAAGGCGAAACAGATGATTGACCAAATGGGCGTTCGACTGTTCGACTGAAGCTAAACCGGGACGGCATGAACCTTGACGCAATGGCTGGGGCAATGGGCTCTGTTCGGGGTCTTGCCGGCCCGTTTTTACTTTTGAACCTGCTTGCGTTCTGCCTCTTCGGATTGGACAAGACGCGCGCACGACGCGGTCGCTGGCGCCTGTCAGAGAGAACGCTGCTGACGTTCGCAGCTGTTGGAGGCTCCATCGGTGCCAAGATCGGCCAGCGGGTATTCCGTCACAAGACGACCAAGCAACCTTTCGCTTTCGTGCTGAACGTGATCTGCATGCTGCACATGGCATTGGCAGTGCTTCTGGCGATGCCGTCCAGTCGAAGCTGGCTGCAGGCCGCGTTGACGGGTTAATCGGGCCGGCGCCACGGTCGGCTTCCGGCCCGCTCTCTTCAGGTCGTCAGATGCGCGTTGAAGAAGGCGATGGTGCGCTCCCAGGCCAATTTCGCCGCAGCCTCGTCGTAGCGCGGGGTCGAGTCATTGTGGAAACCGTGGTTCACGCCGGGGTAAATATGGGCGGTATAGGTCTTGCCGTGTTCCTGTAGCGCGGCCTCGTAGGCGGGCCAGCCTTCGTTGATGCGCTCGTCCAGTTCGGCATAGTGCAGCAAGAGCGGCGCCTGGATCCGCGGGACGTCCTCGACAGCCGCCTGCCGACCGTAGAACGGGACGGAGGCGCCCAGCTCCGGGTAGGCCACGGCCAGCGCATTGCAGACGCCGCCACCGTAGCAAAACCCGACGCAGCCGACCTTGCCCGTGGTGTCATCGTGACTGGCCATGAATTCATAGGCAGCGAAAAAGTCGTTCATCAATCTCTCGCGGTCCACCATGCGCTGCAGCTCGCGCCCGTCGGCGTCATTGCCCGGATAGCCGCCGACGCTGGACAGCCCGTCCGGCGCAAGGGCGATGAATCCGGCCTTGGCCACCCGGCGCGCAACATCTTCGATATAAGGGTTCAACCCGCGGTTCTCATGTACGACGACCACCGCTGGCAGCGGGCCGGTGGCATTGGCCGGTTTGACCAGGTAGCCGCGCACCGACCCGTGCCCGTTTGGCGATGGGTACTCGATGTATTCCGGGGTGATGTCGGGGTCGTTGAAACTGACCTGCTCGGCCAGGGCGTAGTTCGGTGATAGCATGTTAAGCAGCGCGGCCGCGGTCAGCCCGCCAACGGCGGATTTCCCGGCGCGGTCCAGAAATTCGCGCTTGGTGATGCGCCCGTGGGCGTAAAAATCATAGAGGTCCAGAAGTTCCTGGTCGAAATCCGCGGCCGTCATCCGGCGCGGCAGTGTCTGGTCGTTCATGGCAAGGCTCCCTGTGATCCGGGCCGGGCCGTTGCGGTTCCGGCGGCCGGATGTCACTAAGATAGGCGGGTCATTACGCCGGGGAAGGTCATGCCGCGGACAAGCTTCATCATCCGGACAGGGGGTGCCGGACTGTATGAATTCACCGAAGAGGTGACGCAATGGGCCGCCGCTGTCGGGGCGCAAGAGGGGCTGTGCACCCTGTTCCTGCGCCATACCTCGGCAAGCCTGCTGATCCAGGAAAACGCCGATCCGGATGTGCGGCGCGATCTGGATGCCTATTTCGCCCGATTGGTGCCACGCGCAGACACACCCGAAATGGACTACCTGACCCACCGCTGCGAGGGGCCGGACGATATGCCCGCCCATATCAAGGCCGCGCTCTTGCCGGTCAGCTTGTCCATCCCCGTGGTGCAGGGGCGGCTGGGGCTGGGTACCTGGCAGGGCATCTACCTTTTCGAACACCGGGACGCCCCGCACCGGCGCGAGGTCCTGGCCCACATCGGCGGGTGAGGTTTTCCGCCATTGTTCCGGGGGGGCGCGCTGGTAGACTGCGGTTCAAACCTGATAGGTTTTCCAGACCGTAACCGGGATTGAACTCATGCAACGCAAGACGAAAGGTCGGGCGCTTTTCGCCGTTGGCCTCCTGCTCGTCGCAGGCGGGGCCGGGGCGGTGATCGGTGTGCCTGAATACCTGGCCCGCACAGCGGCGGCAACCGCCTCGACCTGCCTCGAGGTCGAAAGCCGTGACCGCCTGTGCCGGTTCATCGGCGGACCGCTTCAGATGGCCGGAGAGCCGGTCTTCATCGAGAATTTTCACCACGCTTTCCTGCCGACACGGGCACAGATCGACTTCATCGACGCCAGTGGCGAAACCTGGTCGGCGCCTCCGCAGACATTGACCGACGGTGCCACCATCCCGGTGATCTTCGCGCCGTTGATCGGTGATCGGCAAAGCCGCGAATACCTGATGGCCGCTGCCCTGCACGATGCCTATTGCGGTGTCGGCAACGAGGAGCTGTCCACCTATCGCACGCGCGGCTGGCGCGAGGTTCATCGCATGTTCTACGAGGCGCTGCTGGTCAACGGGACGCCCCCCAAGAAGGCCAAGATCATGTATGCCGCCGTCTTCCTGGGCGGTCCGCGCTGGAATGAGCCGGACGTTTCCCTGGCGCATATCCCGGACGAGGTTCTGTTGCAGGAAATGGAATGGTGCCTGGAATGGATCGAGCTGGCCGATCCCACGCCCGAGGAAATCGAGCAATGGATGGAAGAGCGGGGCCAGTTGCTGCTATCGGGGGAGGCGCAGACCATACCCGCCTACCTGCGCGAGGCGTCCGACCCAAGGAAGTTCTGAACGTGAGCAAAGACACAGCGGACCGCTGGATCGCGGACCATGCCGGGGATCTCTCGGCCTGGTGCGCACGGATTTTCGACTATGGCGAACCGGCCTGGCGCGAATATCGCTCGGCCGAATGGTACGTCGCCCGGCTGCGCGAAGAGGGATTCGAGGTCGAGGAGGGCTCGGCCGGGATGCCCACCGCCTTTTGCGCGCGCTGGTCGCAGGGCGATGGCCCGATGATCGGCATGTATGCCGAATACGACGCGGTGCCGGCCAATTGCCAGGCCCCTGTGCCCTGGGAGGCCCCGCGCGAGGGCCTGGGCCCCTTGGCCGCTGGCCATACCGATCCGCATTCGGCCCTTGGCATGGGGGCGCTGGCGGGTGTCCTGGCCACCAAGGCGGCGATGCAGGCACATGGCATCCCGGGCGGATTGCAGATCACGGGCGAGCCGGCGGAAAAGGTGCGCGGCTCGAAACCGCTACATGCGGCGGCGGGATACTATGACGGGCTGGCCGCGATGCTGTCCTGGCATCCGTTCTACATGCTGCCGCTCTGCAATACCGTCCGTTGGGACACCCATTGCGGGGCGGCCTATGCTTTTGTCTACCGCTTTCGTTGCGAGGCGCCGCAGACCTGGATGCAGGGCAGCGATGGGGCGCCGCCGATCCCGCAAAGTCATTCCGACGTGCGCGCGCCGGGCGCAAACGACGCGCTGGTCATGATGTATCAGATGGGCCGCTCCCTGCGGGAGTCGATGCTGCCGCATCGCGGCGGCTGGTCCGTGTCTGAGGCGATCCTGTCGACGGGGCAGGCGACGGCGGACAACCTGCCGGCGCGGCAGGCCGACCTGCAGTACCTGATGCGCGTGCCCGACCTGCAGATGGCCGACCAGATCACCGCCCAGTTGGACCGGCTGGCCGAGCATGTGGCGCAGGTGACCGGCTGCACCGTGGAAAAGATCTGGGTCAGCAAGTCTCGCCCCGGTCTGCCCAATCATGCCCTGGCCGAGCTTGCCTGGGAGGCTCTGCAGGACGTCGGGGCACCGGACTACAGCACAGAGGCGCTGGACCTGGCGCGACAGGTCCAGACCGCCTGCGGGGCAGAGGCCACGGACGATCCGCTGATCCCCGAATGCACCCGTCTCATCGCACCGCAGGAGGCAGAGGCGATCCTGCGCCGGGATCTGCCTCCCGCCCAGCTGAACAGCACTTCGGATGATTACACCGACATGTGCTGGCACGCGCCCACGGCTCGGATCTACATCGGCCGCCCGGCGCTGCGCGGCGGCCCCTATCCGCCCTGGGCAATGAATGCGCTTGGCGGCATCCCTCAACTGATCGACCCGAGCGTGCAGACCGCTGGCCGCGTACTGTCGCGCACGGCGCTGCGCCTGCTGACGGACGAAACCGCGCGCGCAACCTGCTGGACAGAGTTCGAGGAGCGCCGAACAGCCAACCCGATCCCGCCGCTGGCCGACTATCCGGCACCGGTCGATCTGCCCTGGCCTGAATATGTTACCACGGCGCGCGGGCGGCACTGGCATATCCCGGGCTGAGCCAGGCTTTATCTAGCGGCGTCAAATCCCCTCTACCCAAATTATGGCGGCTGACCTATAGTGGCTGTGGATAAGTGGGGGCAAACCCCATGACCAGAGGCAGGAACACCAAGAAAAACGAGGGGATGGGCCCATGCGCTGCCCGTTTTGCGGAAATATCGACACCCAGGTGAAGGACTCACGCCCGGCAGAGGATCACGTTTCGATCCGGCGGCGCAGGTTCTGCCCCGCCTGCGGCGGTCGTTTCACCACCTATGAGCGGGTCCAGTTGCGGGATCTCGTTGTTATAAAGACGAACGGACGGCGCGAGGACTTTGACCGGGACAAGCTGGAACGCTCGATCCGGATTGCGCTGCAGAAGCGCCCGATAGACCCCGAGCGCATCGACCAGATGATTTCCGGCATCGTGCGGCGGCTGGAAAGCATGGGTGAAACCGACATCCCGTCGAAGATGATCGGCGAAATCGTCATGGAGACGCTCGCCCGGATCGACACCGTCGCCTATGTGCGTTTTGCCAGCGTCTACAAGAATTTCCAGGCCGCGGACGATTTTGACAAGTTCGTCAGCGAGTTGCGTCCAGAAACCCAGGCCGAGAAGTGATATCCGACGATCGGCGCCACATGGCCCATGCGCTGGCGCTGGGCCGTCGCGGCATGGGGCAATGCTGGCCGAATCCGGCAGTGGGCTGCGTCATAGTCCGCGAGGGCCGGGTCGTCGGGCGTGGCTGGACCGCGCCGGGCGGCAGACCCCATGCGGAAACCGAGGCGCTGGCGATGGCCGGCGCGGCGGCACAGGGCGCTACCGCCTATGTCACCCTGGAACCCTGTGCGCATCATGGCGCGACGCCGCCCTGTTGCGAAGCGCTTGCCAAGGCGGGGATCGCCCGTGTGGTGGCACCCATCGCCGACAGCGACCCAAGGGTGGACGGACAGGGCTTTGGCTACCTGCGCCAGCATGGCGTCGAGGTCACGACCGGCGTTGGCGCTGAACAGGCCCTCTCGGACCACGCGGGCTTTTTCCTGCGGATCGCCCAGGGACGTCCCTGGGTGACCTTGAAACTGGCCATGACGGTGGACGGGCGCATCGCCACGGCGACCGGCGAAAGCCAGTGGATCACGGGGCCTGAGGCCCGCCGCGCGGTTCACGCCCTGCGCGCCAGCCATGACGCGGTGATGGTCGGCGCGGGCACCGCGCGGGCCGATGATCCCCAGCTGACGGTGCGCGGCTTTGGCGACAGGCGCCAACCGGTGCGCGTCGTCGTCTCGCGGCTGATCGACGTGCCCTTGATGAGCCAGCTTGCGCAAAGTGGCCGTGACGTGCCGCTCTGGCTCTGCCACGGACCCGAGGCGCGCAGTGAATTGAAGACCGCCTGGGAGGGGGTCGGCGCCCGTCTGCTGCCTTGCCAGATCTCTGGTGGGCGTATCGATCCGCTGGCCATGTTGCGCGCGCTGGGGGCCGAGGGGCTGACGCGGGTCTTCTGCGAGGGCGGCGGACAGCTTGCCGCGTCGCTCTTGCTGCATGACCTGGTGGACGAGCTGCAGGTCTTCACCGCGGGCATGGCGCTGGGGGCCGAGGGCTATCCGGGCATCGGTGCCCTGGGGGTGGCGCGCCTGGACGAGGCGCCGCGTTTCGACCTTGTGGATGTTGTGGGTGCTGGGGCGGATATCCGACACGTCTGGCGCCGGCGTCAGAGCGCGTAATCCAAAGTGTTAACAGAAGGTTAATTGCGGCTGCACCTTGTTGACCAAGGGTCATCCGCATGTGGATAAGTCTGAAAATAACTTTTTATCAGGTGAATATGTCACTTAACTGTAACAAAGCCTTAACGCCGCCAGAGATCCGCGTGGCTGGCCAGCGCGCCCTGCAGTTTCGCCAGCATTCGGTTCGCCGGACCCGAAGACGGAATCCTGCCGGTTTTCAGGCGATTGACGGTGCATTCTACGGAGCAGGGTAAACCTGTCAGCGGATCGAAATAGCGGGGATAATCGACCAGCGTCGCATGAACCAGCGCCTCGAGCGTGGGGCGGGGACCATGCAGCCGGCGCGCGGGCACCGGCCCGATGTCCCGCGTCAGACCCCATCCCGCGTAGAAAGGCGCGCCCAGTGTCACCACCTGGCATCCGCGCAAGAGCGCCTCGAACCCGGTGAGCGAGGTCATGGTCCAGACCTCATCGACCTCGCGCAGGAGGGCCCCGATATCACATCGGTCCAGGACCACGTCGGCCCAGCGGTCCGGATTGTCGACGACGCCGGTTCGCAAACCGGCCTCAACGTCCGGATGGGGTTTCCACAGGATCACCGCATCAGGATTTTCCAGGCGAGCGCGCGCCAGAAGGTCGGCGTTGCGGCGGACGTCCGGGCTGCCCGATAGAATGGAGGCGTCGTCCTCGACCTGTCCCGGCACCAGAATGCGGCGGCCTGCGGGCAGATCGGGCAGGGAACCGGACAGGTTGTATTTGGACAAGTTATCCGTGACGAGAGTTAGGATCAGCCTGTGGATACGTCGTGTCTGGTCGGGTCGCAGTCCAGTGGCACGTTTTTGAATCCAGCCTTCGAGGTCCGAAGTACGGGTCGGATCGTAGTAGATTCCCCTGGAATCCAGCACCAGGGACAGCGGTGGGACCAGATCGGCCCCCAAACCGCGCGATCTGAGAAAGCCATCTTCGACTCGTACGGTTTCTCCGCTCGCCTTGCCGGCCCAACACATCTGGGCACGTCCCTCCCGGTTGGCGATATCCCCGGCTCTGTTCACATTATCTTCGAAGCGTATCCGGCTTTGGCGCCCAAAGAATTTCTGCAAGTGTCGTCTTTTCCACAGGCGCATGCCGGAGGCGACCCAGCCGGCCCTGTCCTCGCGCCATGCGCGGGCCTGTGCCTCGAGCGCGCCAAGGGTATCCTCGATTTCGCACAGCTGATCGCTATGCGGGTCGTACCAGTGGGGGAAGAGGATCAGTGCCCCGGCACACAGCTGCGCGCGTGTCAGCCGGGCAGTACGGCGCGGGATGACCTCTTCATCCTGTGTCAGTCCCCAGCCCGCGTAGAAGGGTAGGCCGAACACGCGCGGACGATGCCCTGCCAGGATCGCTTCGAACCCTATCTGGGACGAGACGGTATAGACCGAGGTGGCCCCCTCCAGCAGGGACCATGGCGAGGCGGGGCCATCATAAAGCGTAACCTCTCCGCCCGCATCCTCTGGCGTGTAGTGCCCGGGGCGGTAGCCCGCGCCGGTTTCCGGATGAGTCTTCAGCACGATGCGCGCGCCGGGGTTTTCCTCTCTCGCGACGAAAAGCATCTCGAGAAACCGTGCGCGATCCGCCCCGCTGGCTCGGACTGAGGCGTCGCCGCGCGTCTGGTCGATCACCAGCACATAGCCCGGCTCGGGCGGATCGACGTCCAGCCGTGTGGCGGAATACTTGCTGAGATGCGCCTCTTGCATGCGCGCCATGACGCCCCGCGCCCGGTCCAGAAGGGCGGTATCGTCCAGGGGATGCGTATTCAGCAGGGTTTCTAGGTCGGATGGCCTGCGCCCGTCGAAATGCACGCCGCGATGGTCGATCAAGAGGCCCAGCGGCGGCTCTCCGGCGCGACCGGGGTGCAGTGAGCGCAGGAAGCCATCCTCGATCCTGACCAGGCCGGCCCCGGTCCGTTTGGCCACGGTCTCGCCTCGATGCGCGTAGGGCGATTGGCCCCAGACGCCCACAAGGTCCTCGGGGCCGGGTCGACCAAGGGTCACGCGATAGCCAGCCAGCCGGAGGATGCGGCGCAACCGGCTGTGCCAGAGAAACCCGCCATTGTAGACGTGCAAACGCCGGGGGCTGGGGCCCCCGGCGCTCACCGTTTCAATGTGTCCGTTGGCCAAGGCGGCTCATTCACCCGACAGCGTGTCGGCGGCAGTGGTCAGCGTGCTGACCGCGCCCAGCGTACCGGTCAGGGCGGCAATCACCTTGTTCCACTGGGTAAAGGGCGCCTCCGTGACGTACAGCGTGTCCTGGTCGCGGATCACGAAGTCCCGGGCCATGAACATGCCGTTGGGTTCGGTCAGGTCCAGGACGTAGACCATGCGCTGCGCTCCGATCAGGTCGTCACGGCCAAGCACCTGGTTGGCCACCTCCGCAGGTTCGTTGCGCAGGACGAAAACGCCGGTCGGGTCCGCGGCGGCGGCCATCAGCCCGCCGACCTGGGCAATTGCCTCAACAGCGGAGATGACCTGGCTGTCAAAGGGCACACGCGCCTGGGTGCCGGTGGCCCCCAGCGCGGTGAAGGACCGGGTGTCCTCCTCGACAAGGATGCGGTCGCCACCGCGCAGGGCGATGTCGAACTTGGGGTTCTCGTAGAGGTCCTGGAACCAGATCTTGCCCTTGTGGTCGCCGCGCAGGACGGTGATCTGTGCGATTTCAGGATCGATGGAGATGCCGCCCGCGCGGGCCAGCATGGCCGACAGGGTGCGCGTCGGCCGTTCGATGGCATAGACGCCCTGGCCGCCCACGGCGCCCACCAGGCTGACGGTCGATCCGTCGCCCGCGACGCGGCGCACCTCGACCTGCGGATCGGGGGTCTGGTCTTCGAGCCGTTCGGTGATGATCCGGCGGATGCGTTCGGGCGTGTTGCCCGCGGCGCGAATGCGCCCGGCGTAGGGGACAAAGATGAAGCCTGCGCCATCCACCTGCACCTCTTCGAGGACGGTGGAATTGGCAGCCTCGGCGGCCAGCAGGCCGTCATCGACGTTTTCCCAGATGGTCAGGCCCAGCGTATCGCCCGGGCGGATCGTGTCAGAGCCCAGAACGCCTGCGTTCTTGAACGCTTCGGTAAACCCCAGCGCCGGAACAACAGAGGTCGCGCGCGTCACGCGGTCGTTTACGGAAACGATGAAGGCGTCACCCTCGCGCTGAACCGATCCGGCAAAAATTTCGCGTTTGTTGGGGCCAACGCGGGGAAGGCCGCAGGCCGCCACAAGCGATACCGCGACCAGGAGCGCGACTCCACGCGCCCACCGGAGAGGGGGTTGTTTCACTGCTCGGTCTCCTCGACCTGTTTTGTTCTGCCTCAGGTTTTTTGTGCAACCTACCGGAGTCCGGCCAAAAAAGCCAGTCCGGGGTTGCCGGCGCGTCAGTGCACGACGCGCAACTGTTGCCTCGGCGCCGCGGTGCCACGGGACAGGGCATCATAGGGATCGTCGGGCGATAGCATCATGTCGACAACCTGTCGCAGCAGTTGTCGCCTTCCGCGCGCCGAGTAGAAACCGCCGGGCAATTGCGAGGTTTCCAGCAGGTAGCGCCGGTAGTCCTTGTAGGCCTTGTTGTCCGGCCGTGTGGGCAATGCAAAAAAGTCCGGCAGGGGTTGGGTCGAGACGAACTCTGGCTTGGCGTAGACCGCGTCGCCGAAGACCTTGATCGGTATGCCACGCCACAGAACCTGCTGGGCTGCGGTGGAATTGACCGTCACCGCGCTGCGGGCATCGTTCAGGAGTTGCGCCAGCTTGCCACCGCGGACGTAGTGCACCCGGTCGGCCACCCCGTGTTTCCGCGCCGATTGCGCCACGGCACGGCGCACCTGCGCGCGGCCATCTTCCAGCGGATGGGCCTTGAACACCAGGTGGTGGTGGCCCGGCGCGCCCTCGGCAAAGCCCGCGATTACCAGGTCGACGAAATCGGGCATCGTGTCGAACGGAGAGTGCTGCTGGAAGCTGGAATCATGTTCCAGCTGCATCAGAGCCAGGTGATAGGGAAATCCGCCCATGCGGATGCGCGTGGTCGCGATCACGCGATCCGCCCAGCCGAAAGGCATCAGCAGCAGACGTTTCAAATACAGCACGAATTCCTGGAACACGCTGAGCGAGCGGTGCGGCTGGAAGTTGCGATACTCCCCGTTCCGGAACATCACGAACCAGTGGTACAGCGCGCCGTAGAAGATGTGCTGGCGCATGTCGCCCCAATGGGCCGGAGGCAGCGGCGCCTCCATGTCCGACAGTTCGAGCGCCCGGCGCATGTCATCCACGCTCATCCGCATGAGCCGCGAATGCCCGTTCGAACCTCCGCGTTCATAGGTGACCCAGTAGGGCCGCATGTAACCTTCCTCGAAGACATGCACCGTCAACCCGCGCGCCTTGGCCTCTTCGACGGCCTGGGCGTGGATCGCCCGCACGTCGCCGTATAGCACGATGTCCGTGATGCCGCGCGCCTCGACGAGGTCGCAAAACCAACGGCGCCACTCATCGGGGATGCCGCGATAGGGCAGGTAGCTTTTCGGGTGAAACCAGAAGGCGCGGTCACCGGCGTTGAAGCCCACGCGCCAGACCTCGGCACCGGTCTTGCGCAGCATGGCGCCGAGCCGGTGAAAGAACGGCCCGTGCGGTCCCTGAAGGAACAGAAAGACCCGTTTGTCGCCAGTTGCCTTGACCATGATGCCGCTATATGTCCGGTTGCTGAGCAAAGTTCTACCGCGCGAGTTCGACGAAAATAAGGCTTTGAAGGCCGGGAAAGGGCAAGGCATGTTCACAGGCATCGTCACAGACATGGGCACTGTTCGGACGCTGGAGCACCGCGGCGACCTGCGTGTGCGCATCGGCACATCCTATGACACCGCTGGTATCGACATGGGGGCTTCTATCGCCTGCAATGGTGTCTGCCTGACCGTCGTGGGCCTGGGCGACGATTGGTTCGACGTCGACATCTCGGCCGAGAGCGTCTCCAAGACCAATATCGGAGACTGGGCCGAGGGCATGCGGATCAATCTGGAACGCGCGCTCAAGGTGGGCGACGAACTGGGCGGGCACATCGTGTCCGGCCATGTCGATGGTGTCGCCGAGGTCGTGGCCATGGTGGACGAGGGTGACAGCACCCGCGTGACCTTTCGCGCGCCCGAGGCACTGGCGAAATTCATCGCGCCCAAAGGCTCGGTTGCGCTGAACGGCACGTCCCTCACGGTGAACGAAGTCGACGGTCGCGATTTCGGCATAAACTTCATCCCGCACACCAAGGAGGTGACGACCTGGGGCGGGATCAAGGTGGGTGACCGCATCAACCTCGAGATCGACACGCTGGCGCGCTATGTTGCGCGCCTGCAGGAATGGGGTTGAGCGCGTTCTGAACCGCCTCTGACCGGCAATGAGCGATACGGGACTCCAGACGCCGGATCACTCCGCCGGCTGGAACCCCACGATCAGTTGCCGCAGACCCAGCGCCGCCCCGGCAAAGATCGCGGCAAAGGTCACCGGTGCCGAGATGGCCAGCACGGAAAAGGCGCTGAGCCCCTGGCCGATGGAGCAGCCCAGGGCAATGACCGCGCCGCCGCCCATGAGGGCCGCGCCGATGATCTGGCGGCGCAGTTCCCTGGGGTCCTCGCAGGCCTCCCAGCGGAAGTGTCCCTTGAAGAGCGAGCCGATGAAGGCCCCGGACCAGACGCCCGCCACGGAGCCTACCGCAAAGCTCAGGGGGCGGGCAGATCCGGTCATCCACCACAGGATCGTGTCGCCCAGCGGGGCGGCAAAGCTGTGGGACACCACCGGCAGCGCCTCGAACCCGGTGCGGGCCACCCACGATGTGCCCGCCCAGGCGCCCACCACGGCGAGGCCCACGGCCGCCGCCCAGGCCACCTTTGACGGCTTTTCCCAGACCGCGCGCGATGCCGCGGAGCCGATCAGGATCAATGCACCGATCCCCATGCCGATCAGGTTGACCGAGATACCGCTCAGCGCGGCCAGCTGGTGCGCGATGCCCGGCGGCACCTCGGTCGTGACCGGCTCTTGCGGGAAAACCAGCGCGCGCAGCGGCGCCAGCGGGCCGGAGAGCACGACAAAGGTTGCCACGCCCATGACCAGCACGATCACGAAACTGCGCAGGTCACCGCCGCCCAGCCGGGCAATCGCGCCGTAGCCGCACATCCCCGACAGCGCCATCCCGTAGCCGAAGACGAGTCCGCCCAGGATCGAGGCCAGCGGCATCCAGCGGATCGACAGGTAGTAGGTCGCGGTATCGGCCAGGAGACCCGAGGCCATGAGGGCAAAGCTGCCCAGCACCGCCAGCCCGATCGCCATGCCCCACATCCGAAGCCGTACGGTGGACCCGCCATAAAGCGCGTCCTCGATCGCCCCCAGGGTGCAGAAGCGGCCAAGCCGCGCAGCAAGCCCCAAGGGCACACCCGTGGCCAGCCCCACCAGGGCGACCAGGTGATACTCGGTCAGATAATCCATCATGCACGGGCCCTCCTCCTGACCCGCCAAACCTGGCCCGCATACTATGCAAGTGTCCCCGAAACCGCGCAAGCGTCCTCGCGATGCGTTGGCCGCGCGGGCGTCAGGCCTCGTCGTCGTCGCGGCAGAACAGGTCGTAGACGCATTCGAGCATCTTTCGCGGCCTGTCGTCCGCCAGGCGGTAGTAGATCGCCTTGCCGTCCCGGCGCGGCACCACCAGCCCTTCCAGCCGCAGGCGCGACAACTGCTGGCTGACGGCGGCCTGGCGTGCGGAGAGCAGTTCTTCCAGCTCGGTCACGGATTTCTCACCCGTGACCAGATGGCACAGGATCATCAGGCGCCCTTCGTGGCTGATCGCCTTTAGAAAGGACGAGGCGGCGGTTGCCTTGTCCACGATGGCGTCAAGCTCGTCGTCCGTCAGATCGTCATGCAGTACCGGAAGTGCCATGCGTCCGCTCCACCTCAATCCTTGCCGGCTGTCTCGAAACCCGTGTGCTCGCCAAGAAGCTTGGCGAAGATCGGCCAGAAGAAATCCTCGCCCACGTAACCTTCCATCCGGGCGATCTCGGCGTCGCCTTTAACAAGGATGAAGGTCGGCGTGAAGTTCACACCTCGGGCATAGGTGATGCCCTCGGGCGGACCCATGTGCAGGTCGGCGCGTACCAGCGGGGCGAATTTGCCTTCATCCGTGTTGGGGTAGGCCGGCGCGATCTGGTCGTTCCAGGCCGCGCAATAGGCGCAGCCGGGCTGTTCCACCATGACAAGGCGATACTCGCTTGCCAGGGCTGGGAAGGTGGATAGGGTCACCCCGAAGCAGGTGACCAGAAGAAATATGAAAGATCGCATGTTGCACCGATTGACGCAGGCCTGACGGACAACTTAATCTGAATATGTGAATTGATCAAGGAAAGGCGCCACCAGTGCTCGACATTTCATTCGCGGGCGCAGCATTTGCCGGTCTGTTAAGCTTCTTCACACCCTGTATCCTGCCGATGGTGCCCTTTTACCTGTGCTACATGGCGGGGATTTCCATGTCCGAACTGCGCGACGACGCGGGAATCACGCCCGGCGCGCAGCGGCGGCTGATCCTGTCGTCTGTCTTTTTTGCCGCCGGCGTGACGACGATCTTTGTCCTGCTCGGGATGGGGGCGACGGCAGTGGGGCAGGCCTTTGCCGACTACATGGACTACCTGAAATGGGTGGCGGTCGCGGTCCTGTTCCTGTTCGGGCTGCATTTCATGGGCGTGATCCGCATTGGCCTGTTGTACCGCGAGGCCAAGATCGAAAGCAGCGCCGAGCCGACCACGATCTTTGGCGCCTATGCGATGGGGCTGGCCTTTGGCTTTGGCTGGACGCCCTGCGTGGGGCCGGCGCTGGCCTCGATCCTGATGATCGCATCGGGGATGGGCGACATCGGGCGCGGCGGTCTTTTGCTGCTGGTCTATGGTATCGGCATGACGGCCCCTTTCATCATCGCGGCGCTGTTTTCGGGGCCGTTCCTGAAGTGGACGGCACGCCATCGGGACAAGCTGCAATATGTCGAGAAACTGATGGGCGGGATGCTCATCCTGTTTGCGATTCTCATCGCGACGGATACGGTGAACGTCATCGCCCAGTGGATGATCGAGACCTTCCCGGCGTGGACATCGCTGAGCTGACGGCATTTCTGGTACGCGGTCGCGGGACCGTCAGGGTCCGGCCGCGCAAAGTGAGAGGAGACAAGCGATGAAGACCTGGATCGGCGCGGCCCTGGCCGTGCTCATGGCGCTGCCGGTGGCGGCGCAACAGATGGGCGATGACGGCCTCTACAAGAACCCCTGGATGCGCGACACTTTCAAGGACCTGCGCGAGGATCTTGACGAGGCAAACGCAGAGGGCAAACGGCTTGTCCTCTTCTTCGAGCAGCGTGGCTGCATCTATTGCAAGAAGATGCACGAGGAGGTCTTCACCGACCCCGAGGTTTCGGAGTTTATCGCCGAGAACTACTTTGTCGTGCAGCTGAACCTGCATGGCAGCACCGAGGTGACGGATTTCGACGGCGAGGTGCTGCAGGAACGGGAAATGGCCCGCAAGTGGCGCGTGTTGTTCACCCCGACCATCGTTTTCCTGCCCGAGGAAGTGCCCGAGGGTATGACCGCGATGGACGCGCAGGTCGCGGTGATGCCGGGTGCCTTCTCCAAGGGCACTTCGCTGGACATGTTCACCTGGGTGGCCGAGAAACGTTACGAGATCCAGGACGAGACCGGCGAGGATTTCCAGCGCTACCACGCGCGCCGCATCCAGGAGCGCGACAACGGCAAGTTCGACTGAAACTGTCGGGATCGATTCGACGATGGTCGCAATTGACCGTTCCGGGGTGGGTCTGAGCGTGACCCACACCGACTGCCTCGAAAACGGGCGGAGAAAGGCGGGGTGCAACCCAGGATTGCGCCTCGCCATGACCCTAAGGCGCTGGGAAAGCGTTGGCGAAGATGCCGGGCTGGGCGGGCGCGACCTTTCGCAACTTTCTGAAAAATAAAGGTAAAATTCAGATCCCCCTTGGCCAGAGGCCAGGTGACCCAGCTTTGGCGGCCAATGCGGCATGCGACCAAACGGAGCAATAATTCATATCCGTGAATTTGTTGTTGCGTTCGTGCAACCCTGTGGCCTACGGTATACGCTAATAGCGATGAGCGAAGGTCCGATCTCAATTTCGGGTCGCAAGCCTAGGGAGGGAACATGAGGCTTACAGCAATCACCGCAGCGGTGGCCCTGGTGGCCGGTGCCGCATTTGCGGAAACCGTCGCCCCCGATGACGTTGTGTACGGCGAATACGGCGAAGTGAATGCATCCCTGACAGGTGTGCCGGGCGATGCGGACAACGGTCTTGTGGTGTTTTCGACCAAGTCCAAGGGCAACTGCGTGTCCTGTCACGCCGTGGCTCAGCTTCCCGATGTGCCCTTCCAGGGCGAAGTCGGCCCCGAGCTGACCTGGACCGGCGAGGCCCGTACCGCCGAGGAACTGCGGGGCATCGTGGCCAACGCCAAGCACACTTTCGAGGGCACCGTTATGCCCGCATTCTACAAGACTTCCGGTTTCATCCGTCCGGGTGACGGATACACCGGCAAGGCCCCCGAGGGCGATCTGCCGCCGATCCTGTCGGCGCAGGACGTCGAAGATTTGGTCGCCTTCCTTCTGACTCTCAAAGAAGAGTGACCGGGTTTATCTGAGGAGAAACATGATGGACTTCACGAGACGTGACACGCTGGCGCTCGGCGCCGGTGCCACCGCGATGGCCCTGCTTCCGCTGAGCGCATTTGCACAGGCCGACCCGAATGCCGAACTCGTCGGCGCCCCCGACGATTTCCTGGCCGGTGCCGATGCCGCCGCCGGTGACCTGACGCTGACCGCGCCGGAAATTGCCGAGAACGGCAACACCGTTCCGATCTCTGTCGACGCCCCCGGCGCCGTCGAGGTGCGCGTCTATGCGCTGGGCAACCCGACCCCGGGCGTCGCCACTTTCCGCTTCGGCCCGCTCGCCGGGTCGCAGGCCGCATCCACCCGTATCCGCCTTGCCGGCACCCAGGACGTGCAGGCCATCGCCAAGATGGCGGACGGCAGCTACCAGACCGCGATGAAGACCGTGAAGGTCACCATCGGCGGCTGCGGCGGCTGATCCTGCGGCTAACCTAGAGGAGTTCTGAGAAATGGCATCTGGTGTCAAACCCCGCGTCAAGGCCCCCAAGAAGGCATCCGCCGGTGAGGTCGTGACCATCAAGACCCTGATTTCCCACAAGATGGAATCGGGTCAGCGCAAGGACAGCTCGGGCAACGTGATCCCGCGCTCGATCATCAATCGCTTCACCTGCGACTTCAATGGCGAGAACGTCATTGACGTCGTGCTGGCCCCGGCGATCTCGACCAACCCGTACTTCGAATTCGATGCGACCATCCCGGAAGCAGGCGATCTGAAGTTCACCTGGTACGACGATGACGGCGACGTCTACGAAGAGACCAAGTCGGTCGTAGTCGGCTGACCAGAAGAGCTAGTCCTGCCCCGCACACCGCGGGGCAGGATCGCCAATCGGGAGGGTAACAACATGAAATTCAAGGCAATGACGGCTGTCGCCGCACTGCTGTTTGCGCCCGCGGCCTTCGCGGGCGGTGCCGACGACGACACACTGATCGTCAACGGCGACATCGAGATGACGACCAAGGCTCCGGCGCCCGCCCACCTGGACGGTGTTCTGGACGAGATCATCTCGGGCTGGCACTTTCGCTCGGACGAGACTCAGCAGCTTCAGGCCGACGACTTCGAGAACCAGGGCATGATCTTCGTCGACCAGGCGATGGACATCTGGAACACGGCCGAGGGGTCCGAAGGCAAGGCATGTTCGGATTGTCACGCCGACCCTGCCGACAGCATGGCCGGTGTTGCTGCGACCTATCCCAAGTGGAACGAGGACGCCGGCGAGCTGCGCACCGTGCAGATGCAGGTCAACGACTGCCGCGTGAACCGCATGGGCGCCGACGCCTGGAAGTATGACGCCACCGATGCCGTCTCGATGGAGGCGATGATCGCCTCGCATTCGCGCGGCATGCCGGTGAACGTCGCCATCGACGGTCCGGTTGCCGATGCCTGGGAAAAGGGCAAGGAAATCTACTACACGCGCTACGGCCAGCTCGAGCTTGCCTGCGCCTCCTGCCACGAGGAAAACTACGGCAACTACATCCGTGCCGACCACCTCAGCCAGGGCCAGATCAACGGTTTCCCGACATACCGTCTGAAGAATGCCAAACTGAACGGCGCTCACAGCCGCTTCAAGGGCTGCATCCGGGACACCCGCGCAGAAACCTTCAGCCCGGGTTCGGACGAATTCATCGCGCTTGAGCTTTACGTCAAGTCGCGTGGCAACGGCCTGTCGGTCGAAGGCCCCTCCGTCCGTAACTGAATAAACGACCCCGCGTCAGGTGACTGGCGCGGGGTTTCTTCGTTCTAACAAATTCACACATGCGCATGTGTGTCATGAGACAGAAAGACCCCTCCCCATGATCTCAAGACGCGATTTCCTGCAGGTGAGTATGGCGGCCTCGGCGATGCTCGGGACTTCCGGTTTTGGCAACTGGGCCCGGCTCGCCGCCCAGCAGAGCCTGACGCAGGACCAGCTTCTGCAATTCGACACCTTTGGCAACGTCAGCCTGATCCACGTCACCGACATCCATGCGCAGCTGATGCCGATCTACTTCCGCGAGCCTTCGGTCAACATCGGGGTCGGTGGCAACCGTGGCGCTGTCCCGCATGTCACCGGTTCGGATTTCCGCAAGCTTTACGGCATCGAGGACGGGTCGCGCTCTCATTACGCGCTGTCCTCCGGCGATTTCAGCGCCCTGGCGCAGGCCTATGGCAAGGTTGGCGGCATGGACCGTGTCGCGACTGTGGTGAACGCCATCCGTGCGGATCGTCCCGATGCCCTGCTGCTGGACGGTGGCGATACCTGGCACGGCTCTTACACCTGCTACCACTCCGAGGGGCAGGACATGGTCAACGTGATGAACGGGCTGAAGCCCGATGCGATGACATTCCACTGGGAATTCACCCTGGGCACCGACCGTGTGACCGAACTGGTCGAGGGTCTGCCCTTTGCCGCATTGGGTCAGAACATCTTTGACGCCGAGTGGGACGAGCCCTCGGAGCTGTTCAAACCCTACCAGTTCTTCGAACGCGGCGGCGTCAAGATTGCCGTCATCGGTCAGGCCTTCCCCTACATGCCGATCGCCAACCCGCGCTGGATGTTCCCGGAATTCTCCTTCGGTATCCGCGACGAGAACATGCAGGCAATGGTCGACGAGGTGCGCGCGCAGGGGGCCGAGCTGGTCGTCTGCCTAAGCCACAACGGGTTTGACGTAGACAAGAAGATGGCCTCGAAGGTCACCGGCATCGACGTGATCCTGACCGGCCATACCCATGACGCGCTGCCGGAACCGGTGCTGGTGGGCGAGACGATCCTGATCGCCTCCGGCTCCAACGGCAAATTCGTCTCCCGCGTCGATCTCGACGTGCGCGATGGCCGCATGATGGGCTTCCGCCACAAGCTGATCCCGATCTTCTCGGACGTGATCGCGCCCGACCCGCAGATGGCCACCCTGATCGAAGAGCAGCGCGCGCCCTACAAGGCGGACCTCGAAGAAGTGATCGGCCAGACCGACTCGCTGCTTTATCGCCGCGGCAACTTCAACGGCACCTGGGACGACCTGATCTGCGACGCCCTGCTGAGCGAGCGTGAGGCTGACATCGCCATGTCGCCGGGCGTCCGCTGGGGGCCGTCGCTGATCCCGGGCGATGACATCACCCGCGAGGACATCTGGAACGTCACCAGCATGACCTACGGCAAGGCTTACCGGTCCGAGATGACCGGCGAGTTCATCAAGGTCATCCTCGAGGACGTGGCTGACAACATCTTCAACCCCGATCCCTACTACCAGCAGGGCGGCGACATGGTCCGCATCGGGGGCATGGGCTACCGCTGCGACGTGAACAAGCCGCAGGGCGAACGGATCTCGGACATGGTGCTGCTCAGCACCGGCGAGGCCATCGACCCGGCCAAGAACTACGTGGTCGCGGGCTGGGCCTCGGTCAACGAGGGGACCGAGGGGCCGCAGATCTGGGATGTGGTCGAAAACCATATCCGCAAGCAGGGCACGGTTTCGATCCAGCCCCGTGACAATGTCGAAGTGGTCGGCGCCTGAACGCAACCACGTTTTTCCGGCGGGCCTCGGCCCGCCGAAATTCTCGCCAAGTCATTCACATAGATGAATGAAATGATCCGTAAGGAGAACGCAATGAGCAAGGAAACGAAAGGCACCTCCCGCCGCCAGTTCCTGACCAGTGCCGCGGCGCTGGGGGCAGGGGCCGTGGCCGCCACGGGCGCCCGCGCCGCCGGTCCCGACCCGCTGATCACCGAAGTGCAGGACTGGGCGTCCGGCTTTGGCCACGGCGTTGACGAGGTCCCCTATGGCCTGCCGATCAAGTTCGAGGACGACGTCATCCGCCGCAACGTGGAATGGCTGACCGCCGACACGATCTCTTCGATCAACTTCACCCCGATCCACGCACTGGACGGGACGATCACGCCGCAGGGCTGCGCGTTCGAACGCCACCACTCGGGCGCCATCGAGCTGTCCAAGCCGGATTACCGCCTGATGATCAACGGCCTCGTGGACCAGCCGCTGGTCTTTACCTATGACGACCTGGAACGCTTTCCGCGCGAACAGCACGTCTATTTCTGCGAATGCGCGGCCAACACAGGCATGGAATGGGCGGGCGCGCAGCTGAACGGCGCCCAGTTCACCCACGGCATGATCCACAACATGGAATATACCGGCGTGCCCCTGCGCACCCTGCTGGCCGAAGCGGGCCTCGATGCGGCGGGCGATTTCAAGGACAAGTGGGTCTATGTCGAGGGCGCCGATGCCTCCTCCAACGGGCGTTCGATCCCGATGGAAAAGGCGATGGACGACGTTCTGGTGGCCTTCAAGGCCAATGGCGAGGCCCTGCGCAAGGAGCACGGCTACCCGGTGCGACTTGTCGTGCCCGGTTGGGAAGGCAACATGTGGGTCAAGTGGCTGCGCCGTGTCGAGGTCATGGATGGCCCGGTGGAAAGCCGTGAGGAGACCTCGAAATACACCGACACGCTGGCCGACGGCACCTCGCGCAAGTGGACCTGGGTCATGGATGCGAAATCCGTCGTCACCTCGCCCAGCCCGCAGGCGCCGATCAAGCACGGTCACGGTCCGGTGGTCATCACCGGCATGGCCTGGTCCGGCCACGGCAAGATCACCCGCGTCGATGTCTCCAAGGATGGCGGCATGACATGGGAAACCGCGCGTCTCGCCTCCGAAGGCCAGGACAAGGCACTGACCCGCTTCTACCTGGACACCACTTGGGAAGGCGAGGAATGGCTGCTTCAGTCGCGCGCGATCGACGAGACGGGCTATGTCCAGCCGACCAAGGCTCAACTGCGTGATGTGCGCGGCCTGAACTCCATCTATCACAACAACTGCATCCAGACCTGGCACGTCAAAGCCAACGGGGAGGCCGAAAATGTCGAAGTCTCTTAATCTCTACGTCGGCACCATTGCAGGCGTCGGCCTGATGCTGGTCGCTGCCTACAACTTTGCCGACCGCAATGTTGCGGATTTCCCGGACAACCCGCAGATGCTGGGCGAACTTCCGGCGCCGATCCCAGAGCCAGAGGCCCCGGTCAAGACCGCCGTTGCCCCCGAGGCCCTGGACGGCGGCATCATCGGTGCCGCCCATGCGGACAACGGCGACACCAAGGGCCTGCGCTTTGGCCTGGGCCGCGGCGCGCTGCCCGAGGAAATCGCCGCCTGGAACCTCGACGTCAGCCCCGACGGCACCGGCCTGCCGGCGGGCAGCGGCAATGCTTTTGACGGCGAAGCGATCTTCGAGGAACAATGCGCGGTCTGCCACGGCTCCTTTGCCGAGGGCGTGGGCAACTGGCCCAAGCTGGCAGGCGGTGACGGCACACTGGCGGATGAGGACCCGCTCAAGACCGTGGGCTCTTACTGGCCCTATACCTCGACCGTCTGGGACTACGTCCACCGCTCGATGCCTTTCGGCAACGCGCAGTCGCTGTCGGTTGATGATACCTATGCTATCGTGGCCTACATCCTCTACTCGAACGACATCATCGACGACGAGTTCGAGCTGAACCAGGACACGCTGCCCGAGGTGGTGCTGCCCAACTCAGATGGCTTCATCGTCGATGACCGGGCCGAGACCGAGTACAGCAAGTGGCGGACTGAGCCTTGCATGGAAAACTGCAAGGATGGTCCGGTCGAGATCACCATGCGCGCCACCGTTCTGGACGTGACGCCTGAAGAGGCAGTCGAGGAGCCCGCCGCGACCGATCCGGCCCCGGAGCCGGCCGCCGCCGTGGACCCGGCCCCGGAACCCGCTGCCGAACCGGCGGCAGACCCTGCCGCGGCCCCTGCCGCAACCGACGCGCCGGACCCGGAACTGGTCGCGGCTGGCGAAAAGGTCTTCAACAAGTGCAAGGCCTGCCACCAGATCGGTGACGGCGCCAAGGATCGCGTCGGCCCGCAGCTCAATGGCATCGTCGGACGCGAGATCGGCTCTGTCGAGGGCTTCAAGTACTCCAACACGATGGGCAGCATGGATGGCGCCTGGGATGCAGAGACACTGGCGGCCTTCCTTGCCGATCCGCGTGGCACCGTGAAAGGCACCAAGATGGCCTTTGCCGGCCTGCGCAAGGACTCGGATGTCGAGGCGCTGATCGCCTATCTTTCGTCCTTCTCACAATAGGACGCATGACATGATGAAGAGGCTGATCATAACGGCCCTCGTCGCGCTGGCCCCCCTCGTGGGGCCAGCAACCGCAGAGGAGGAGGCCCAGCTCATCGGCGATGCCGAGCGCGGGGAAGACCTGTTTCGTCAATGCATCGGATGCCACCAGATCGGCCCCGGCGCAAAGAACCGCATCGGCCCGCATCTCAACGGCATCTTCGGACGTCGGGCGGGCAGCCTCGAGGGGTTCGATTATTCCAAGTCGATGGAACGCGCCCACGGCGACGGTCTGACGTGGGAATACGAAACGCTCGATGCCTACATCCAGAACCCGCGCGTGCTGATTTCGGGCACGCGCATGTCCTACCGGGGCATGAGGGACGAACAGGACCGGCATGATGTCCTGGCCTACCTGCGCGCCTTTAGCGCGAACCCGCAGGACATCCCGGAATCCGCGCCGACTGCCGTGGCGCGCGAGGTCGAACTGCCGCCCGAGATCCTGGCGATCGTGGGCGACGTGGCCTATGGCGAATACCTGGCTTCGGAATGCCTAACCTGCCACAAGCGGGATGGCTCGGATGAGGGCATCCCCTCGATCGTGAAATGGCCGGAAGAAGATTTCGTCATCGCCATGCATGCGTACAAGCGCAAGTTGCGTCCGCATCCGGTTATGCAGATGATGGCCGGGCGACTCAGCGATGAGGAGATCGCGGCGCTGGCCGCCTACTTCGCAACTATAGAATGATCGCAGGTTGACCACGGGAGGGTCGGGTATTCCGCAATTGAGCGAAGGCATTCCACAGGCAAGAGTGGCGGTGCAGGACGGAACGTCCTGCCGCGGAGGTGCGCATTTCACCACCGCGCGCGTTGTTCAGGCCCGGGCCCGCATGGCCCCGTGCCAAGTGGATGGTGTTTCTCATGCGGATGTCCTTTGCTCTTCGTATCCTGATGCTGGGCGCGCTTCTGGCGCTGGCGGCGTTCTTCGGCCTCCTGCCGAGTTGATCCCGCCGGGCCAACGCGCCCCAAAGACCTTTCCTTTACCCGATGCGCCCCGCGCCGGCCTCACTGGCCGCGCGGGGTTCGTCGTTTGAGGGAGAGACCCGCGCGCGCACTCTCTGGGAGCAAAAAGGGGAGGGGCTGCGCGCCAATAAAAGAGATTGTCCAACAATGAGGAGACGGACATGACTTTGAACAGACGCACTTTTCTGGGAACTGCCGCGGCAGCGGCCTCGCTTTCGGCACCGATGGTGCAGGCGGCCGGTCACGGCATGCCGCGCGTCGTGGTGATCGGCGGCGGCGCCGGTGGTGCCACCGCCGCGCGTTATGTCGCCAAGGACAGCCAGGGCGAAATCAACGTCACCCTGATCGAACCCACGCGCACCTATTACACCTGCTTCTTTTCCAACCTCTACATCGGCGGGTTCCGCGACCTGCAATCCATCGCCCATGACTACGGCACGCTGGCCGCGGACTACGGGATCAACGTGGTGCACGACTGGGCCGTGGGCGTCGACCGGGATGCAAAGACCGTGTCGCTGGCCGGTGGCGGCAGCGTGCCTTACGACCGGCTGGTGATCTCTCCCGGCATCGACTTCGTCGATGGGGCGGTGCCGGGCTGGGACCTGTCGGCGCAGACCGCCATGCCGCATGCCTACAAGGCAGGGACGCAGACCGCCCTCCTGAAGGCACAGATCGAATCCATGCCCGAGGGTGGCACCTATGTCATGGTCGCGCCGCCCAACCCCTACCGCTGCCCGCCGGGACCCTATGAGCGGATCTCGATGGTGGCCCATGTGCTGAAAGAGCGGAACCCGACGGCCAAGATCCTCATCGCCGACCCCAAGGCCAAATTCTCGAAACAGGCACTGTTCGAGGAAGGCTGGCAAAAGCACTACGGCGGCATGATCGAACGCATCGGCCCGGATTTTGGCGGCGGCAATGTCTCTGTGAACCCGGACACGATGGAGGTCGACATCGACGGCGAAGTGGTCAAGGCGGATGTCTGCAACGTCATACCGGCGCAGAAGGCGGGCACGATCTGTGCCGCCGCCGGGCTGACCGAGGGCAACTGGGCGCCAGTGGACGGCCATTCGATGGTCTCCCGCATGGATGAGAACGTCTACATCCTTGGCGACGCCACCAACCAGGGTGACATGCCGAAATCCGGATTCTCCGCCAATTCGCAAGCCAAAGTCGCGGCGATGGCGGTGCGTGGCGCGCTGACGGGCAGCCGCGTTTTCCCGGCCAAATACTCGAACACCTGCTGGTCTTTGATCTCGACGGACGACGGCATCAAGGTCGGCGCGGCCTACGAGGCGACCGACGAGAAGATCGCCAGCGTGTCCAGCTTTGTCAGCCAGACGGGTGAGGACGCGGCCATGCGCAAGGCGACCTATGAGGAAAGCATCGGCTGGTACGCCGGGATCACCTCGGACATGTTCGGTTGATCCTGTGAGGATATGACAGTTCGGATCGCCGCGCCTTGCGGCGCGGCGATCCGCCGGGGGCTTTGCCCCCGGACCCCCAGAGGTATTTGAAGCCCAAAGAAACACAGGGCGCGGGCCTGCTGGCGGGCGGTGCGCGACGTCCTGCCGCTGTGCTCGCCGGTCCCGGCGCGCGGCGCGCCGGTTGACCTTTCGCGGCAAAGCGCGCTTGTTCTGACCATGCCCCACGGACATCACCATCATCACCACCATGTCGATCCCGAGGCGGGCGATGCCCGCATGGCTGCGGCCGTCGGCGTGAACCTGTTGCTGACCCTGGCGCAGGTCGTCGGCGGTGTCCTGTCCGGCTCGCTGGCGATGATCGCCGATGCGCTGCACAATTTCTCGGACGCGGCCAGCCTGCTGATTGCGGCCCTGGCCCGGCGCATCGCGCGCCGGCCGGCGGATTCCGACATGACCTTCGGCTATGGCCGGGCCGAGGTCGTGGCGGCACTGATCAACCTCACGACGCTGATCGTGATCGGGATGTACCTGGTCTACGAGGCGGTCCTGCGGTTCTTCGACCCGCAGGAGGTGATCGGCTGGCTGGTCATCGTCATCGCGGCCGTGGCCCTGGTGATCGATCTTGCAACCGCCGCACTGACCTACACCATGTCCAAGACCAGCGTGAACATCCGCGCCGCCTTTCTGCACAACATTGCCGATGCGATGGGATCATTGGCCGTGATCCTGGCCGGGGTGTTGATCTGGGCCTTTGGCTGGGTCTGGGTGGATCCGGCGATCACGCTGCTGATCGCGGGCTACATCCTCTGGATGGCCTGGAGCGAGATCGGCGGAGTCATCCGTATCCTGATGCTGGGCAGCCCGCCGCGACTGGCGCCGGAAAGCGTGCTGGCCACCGCCGAGGCGGTGGAGGGCGTCGCCGGATTGCACCATGCGCATCTGTGGCAGATGGATGAACACCAGACCGCCCTGCAGGCCCATATGGTGATCGAAACCGGCGCCTGGGGGCGGGCGGATACGATCAAGCAAACCGTGAAAGCCCGGCTGGAGGAGGCGCATGGCCTGACCCATGTCACGCTTGAGATGGAATGCGCCGCGCATGTCTGTTCCGGCGTGCAAAGGATCGGTCACTGAGCGTCAGGCGGGGAGGTTCAGGGCCGCCAGCAGTGAGGGGATGGACTTGCGGAACTTGAAGAAGCCCGCCCTGGCATGGGGCCAGGCCCGCGCATCGTAGGGGCGCAACAACTGCACCACGTTGTCCAGCTCCTGCAGGATCTCTGCCACCGGACCTGTCGGGGCATGGGCGGTGACGATCTGTTCGGCGCCCAGTTCCGCGGCCATCGCGGCAATATCCCCTGCGGTCCGCGCGGGCCGGGTGGGGCCAAGCTGCGCCTGCCAGCGATCCGCCGTCTCCTGCACCAGATCGGCGCGGAACCGCGTGACCTGGGGTGCTGGGTCCAACGGGCTGAGCCGCGCGCCCGAGGTCAGCAGAGCAGTTCCTGCCGGGCGCAGGCCCGAGTCCAGCAGCCAGCCGGGCGACAGGTCATCCTCGTGCAGCACGAAGAGTGTCGGCAGGTCTGCCTCCATCCGCCCGCCTGCAGGCGGCGACAGAGGCGGCGGCGGGGGCGGGCCATCCAGTGGCGCGGCGGCCGTGTTCAATTCATCATGAGCGGGGGTGAACCGACCTTCGGTGAAGCGGGCGATATTGTCGGGCTGTGCCACATAGGCCTTGCCGCGCGTCTGTAGCCCGGCCACCCATCGCCAGCTCAGCGTGTTCGAGGCGGGATCGCCGTCCAGAAGATGCCGCAGGAAGAAATCCGCACCCAGTTCCCAGGGCAATTGCAGGGTGAAAATCCAGATCGAGGCAAACCACATCCGGGCGTGGTTGTGCAGATAACCGGTCCGGCCCAGTTCCTGCGCCCAGGTGTCGAAACAGTCGAGGCCCGTTTCACCGGTACAGGCCGCCTGCCAGCGTTGCCGCAGGCCGCCTTCGCTTTGCACCCGGTCGATCTGGCGCAACAGTTGCGACCGGTAGCTCTGCCAGATGGAGGGCCGCAGTTCCAACCATCCCTTCCAGTACGTCCGCCAGAACACTTCCTGGATGAATTTGTCCGCCGTTTCCTGGGAATGTCGCGCAAGGACCGCGTGCAGAACCTCTTCTTCCGTCAGGACGCGGTGCCGAAGGTAGGGCGAAAGCTGTGACACCGCGTGGTGCCGCCCCGGGCCGAGGTCGAAATTTCGTCGCGTGGCATAGCGCGCGCCGGCCTCAGGCACGAAGCGGTGCAGTGCCGCTAGCGCGGCGGCATGAGTGGGAGGGAAGGGGGGCGTTGCGGACATGATCCCATAGCTAGCAGGGGCGGACGGGTTTCAAGGCCCGGTCATGTGGCCGGACGCGTTTTCCCCGGCGCCCCTTGCAGCCCCCCAAGGGCGATACTAAGACTCAGGTAACCTTCACGCGTTACCACCGTCCAACAAAGCATCTTCAGGCAGGCACATATGAACGATCCGATCGAGACCTACATGAACCTCGTCCCCATGGTGGTCGAACAGACCAGCCGCGGGGAACGGGCCTATGACATCTTCTCGCGCCTGCTGAAGGAGCGGATCATCTTCGTAAACGGGCCGGTCCACGACGGCATGTCGTCGCTGATCGTGGCGCAGTTGCTGCACCTCGAGGCGGAAAACCCGTCCAAGGAAATCTCGATGTACATCAACAGCCCCGGCGGTGTCGTCACCTCGGGCCTGTCGATCTACGACACCATGCAGTACATCAAGCCCAAGGTCTCGACCCTGGTCATCGGCCAGGCGGCTTCGATGGGCTCGCTGCTGCTGACCGCCGGCGCCAAGGACATGCGTTTCTCGCTGCCCAACAGCCGCATCATGGTCCACCAGCCCTCGGGCGGCTACCAGGGCCAGGCAACCGACATCATGATTCACGCCGAAGAAACGCTGAAACTGAAACGGCGGCTGAACGAGATCTACGTGAAACACACCGGCCAGACCTACGAGGCGGTCGAAAGCGCGCTGGAGCGCGACAACTTCATGGATGCCGAGCGGGCCAAGGAGTGGGGGCTGATCGACGAGATCGTGACCTCGCGCGTGGTCGACGGCGAAAGCGGCGGCGACGCCTGATTAAGCGCCCCGGTCCGCAGGGCGGGCCGGGGCGAATTTTCGGATTGTCGCGCCCGACCACGTGGCCTAAGCTGTCCGAACACTGGCAGCAGGCGGCGTTGTGGGGGCGCAAGGGCCGGTCGCCGGCGAAGCAGGAAACCGGGATAAACCGGGAAAGGTGCGACTGATGGCAACGAATTCAGGCGGTGATAGCAAGAACACGCTCTATTGCAGCTTCTGCGGCAAGAGCCAGCATGAAGTCCGCAAGCTGATTGCAGGCCCCACCGTATTCATCTGCGATGAATGCGTCGAACTGTGCATGGACATCATCCGCGAGGAAACCAAGGGGGCCGGGCTGAAGTCCTCCGAGGGCGTGCCGACCCCGCGCGAGATCTGCGAGGTGCTGGACGATTACGTCATCGGCCAGGCCACCGCGAAACGCGTGCTCTCCGTCGCGGTTCACAACCACTACAAGCGTCTGAACCACGCTCAGAAATCCTCGGATATCGAGCTGGCGAAATCCAACATCCTGCTGATCGGCCCCACCGGCTGCGGCAAGACGCTGTTGGCTCAGACGCTGGCGCGTATTCTCGATGTGCCTTTCACGATGGCCGATGCCACCACGCTGACCGAGGCCGGTTACGTGGGTGAGGATGTCGAGAACATCATTCTCAAGCTGTTGCAGGCGTCGGAATACAACGTCGAACGCGCGCAGCGCGGCATCGTCTACATCGACGAGGTCGACAAGATCACCCGCAAGTCGGAAAACCCCTCGATCACCCGCGACGTGTCGGGCGAGGGCGTGCAGCAGGCGCTGCTGAAACTGATGGAAGGCACCGTCGCCTCCGTGCCGCCGCAGGGCGGGCGCAAGCATCCGCAGCAGGAATTCCTGCAGGTGGACACGACGAACATCCTCTTCATCTGCGGCGGCGCCTTTGCCGGCCTCGACCGGATCATCGCCCAGCGGGGCAAGGGGTCGGCGATGGGCTTTGGCGCCGACGTGCGCGACAATGACGATCGCGGCGTGGGTGAGGTTTTCAAGGACCTCGAACCCGAGGACCTGCTGAAATTCGGTCTGATCCCGGAATTTGTAGGCCGTCTGCCCGTCATCGCCACGCTCGAGGATCTGGACGAGGATGCGCTTGTCACCATCCTGACCCAGCCCAAGAACGCCCTGGTCAAGCAGTACCAGCGCCTGTTCGAGATGGAGGACACCAAGCTCGACTTCACCGATGACGCGCTTTCGGCCATCGCCAAGAAGGCGATCGAGCGCAAGACCGGTGCGCGCGGGTTGCGCTCGATCCTCGAAGGGATCCTTCTGGACACCATGTTCGAACTGCCGGGCATGGAAGAGGTGACAGAGGTCGTCGTGAACGAGGAATCGGTGACATCCGAGGCCAAGCCGCTGATGATCTACGCCGACCAGAAAAAAGAAGGCGCCTCCGCGGGCTGAACTCCGCGAGGCAAACCACAAGCGTAGGGCGGGGTTTTACCCCGCCTTTCCTTTGTTCAGGGAACCAGACAATGACTATTACACGCATCTCCTCGGGCAGTCCTTTCGAGGAAAAGATCGGCTATAGCCGCGCCGTCGTCGCGGGCGGATTTGTCCATGTGGCCGGCACGGTGGGGCAGGGCGACACGGTCGAGGACCAGTGCCGCGCCGCACTTGCCACGATTTCGCAGGCGCTGGAAAAGGCGGGCAGCAGCCTCGCGGACGCGGTGCGTGTCACCTACTACCTGCCGGATCGGCACGAGTTCGAACCCTGCTGGCCAATCCTGCGCGAGGCCTTTGGGGACAACCCGCCCGCCGCCACGATGGTGGAATGCGCGCTGATCGACCCGAAGTACCGGATCGAGATCGAACTGACGACGCTTGCCCGTTAGATCGTCGAGGGCCGGGGAGGTGTTCCCGGCTCAGCCCGCCAGCCTCGCGTCATCCTCCATGAGGGTATAACCGCTGCCCAGTTCGGCCCGCATCTCGGCCTCGTCCGGCTGCTCCCAGCGAGGGCCGGGCGCGGCAAAGCCGTTTGCGATGAGCGCGGCCTGTACGGCGGCGAAGTTCGGCTCTCCGACTGCCAGTCGCTTGCGTACCTCGCCCTCTGGCATCCAGGCCCGTCGCAGCGTCTCGATCCAGAGCGGCGCGCGGCCTGAAAAGCTTTCCAGGTGCGTAGAGATGTGTCGTGTCGCCCCTGACCGCCGCCGCAGGATCATCGCCACCTGCTGATCGGGCCGCGCCACGAAGGCCAGGAAATGCAAGGCCGAGCCTTCTGCCGCCACGATCTGTTTCGCCGCCTTGTACCGGGCCACCTGTTCGGCCAGGGAATGCGCCTGCGGGTGGAAGATCTCGTAGCCTTCTTCGGCCAGCCGTGCCTCGAGCTGCGCCTCCCCCAGGAGAGACCCGCGTCCGGCCCCCAGCCGCGACCGGCTGATATACAGCCTCGAAGGCCCTTCCGGCGCCACGTCCCGAGCAAAGCGCAGCGCAATCGTCTCGATGAACCGATCCGTGCCTCGGCTGATGTCGCCCAGGCCAAAGCCCTGTCCCGGCACGATCAGTTCGTCCGGCACACAAGGAACCCGCGCTTCGCGGATCGGCAGGCCACATCCCATCAGGTCCAGGAACTCGCGATGAAACGCGGGCGGCGGATCGGTGACGCCCGGGTTTTTCGGGGCGAACAGGATACCGTCAAACCCCGACTGGTCGATATGTTCCAGCGCCCAGAGCCGGGTGACGCTCTCTGTCACGAAATGCGGAAAATAGCGCCACAGCACCCCGCCCCAAAGCCAGCGTCCCGGCAGGCGCTCTGCCTGAGCGGGCCGCGCAGGGGGCGGTGTCAGCAGGCGTGCGTTGCGCCAGGTCGCGGCATGCGGCACCACCTGTCCCGCGCCTGTCAGCACGCCGGACGGCTGGATATGCGACCGATGCGCCGGCGGCACCACCACCGGGTGTTTCAGCCGTGCGATCTGGCAGGACCAGCCGCCGACGGGGCTGGGCGGTTCCATCCGTACGATATTGCGCGTGCAGGTCCAGACGAACCGGGTCGAAAGTTTTTCGTCCTTCTGAAACCCCAGCGCGCGCAGCCGGTCCTTGCAGGTCTTGGCGCCGTCCTTGCCATAGACGCCGGGATGAAATTCGATCACCACCGCGCGGATTCCATGCAGCCGGGCGTGTTCCAGGAATTCCAGCTCGCCGCCCTCGATATCCATGATCAGCACGTCGGGGCGAAACTCACGCAGTACCTCGTCCAGCGCGGCGGTCGGCACCTCGACCGGGCGCGTCTGCCGGTTGTCCGCGTCCACCAGGGACGAGCCGAGGAAGGAGTTGCGCAGGTAGAAGGTGCGGGTTTCCGGCCGGTCCGGACCACACATCAGGATCTGGTTGCGCAACTCGATCCGGTCCTCAAGGCCATTCAGCGCGTGCAGCGCGCGGATGTGGGGCACAAGCGCCGGGTTTGCCTCAAAGCTCAGCACGGCAGCGGGCGCCGCATTCCGCGCGATCACGGCGCTCACCACGCCCAGTCCCGCACCCAGTTCCAACACCCTGTCGCCGGGCCGCACCACCGCCAGGGCGCCTGCGACCTCGTCGCCTTCGTAGCGGCCCTCGGACATCCGGCGCACGCGGGTTTCCGTCAGAAAGGGCGAGGCGGGCACGTCCACCCCCCGGCATCGTGCCGCGACTGTCACCTTGTCCATTGCTGCTCGCCCGTTGTTCATTGTTCTGGGGTGCCTCCAGACTGACGCGGCTTTGTGTTAACAATATGTTCACCATTCTCACCGGCCCAGCAAATTCGCCACAGGCGGTAAACGGCGCGCCTGCGTCATGGCGGGCACTGGACCCCGTGCCGTGAATTCGCCATAAGAGGCGTCAGAATACAGGAGTCGTTCATGGGCATTCTCAACACCCTTCTGCGCGCCGTGACCTGGTGGAACGGCGCCACGCTCAACACCCTGATCTACACCAGCCGCAAAGGCGTGAAGGTCGGCGAGGATGAGCAGGGCAACAGCTTTTACCGGACCCGTGACGGCAAGAAGCGCTGGGTGATCTTCAATGGCGAAGCCGAGGCAAGCCGCGTCAGCCCCGATTGGCATGGCTGGCTGCACTACACCTTCGACGAGCCGCCCACCGACAAGCCGCTGCCCCACAAGACCTGGGAAAAGCCGCACAGCGAGAACCTGACCGGCACCGCGTTGGCCTATGCGCCCGCGGGCAGCATCCGGCGCGAGGCCCCGGCAGAGCGTCGCGATTACGAGGCCTGGTCGCCCGAATGACCCATTCCGTGGCCGAAGTGGTCGTGGGCGGCGCCGTTCTGGCGGCGGCGCTGGCCTTTGGCGCCTACACCGTTCAAAGCACCGGTTTCGCCCTTGGCTCGCAGGGGTATGAGTTGAGCGCCTCCTTCCGTTCGGTCGAGGGCATCAGTGTCGGCACTGACGTACGCCTTGCGGGTGTCAAGGTCGGCACCGTCACGGGGATCGAGCTGAACCCACAGAGCTATCGCGCCGACACGACCGTGGTGATCGACGACCATGTCCTGGTACCCCATCTCAGCGTGATCGCGATCGCCTCAGAAGGGCTGCTGGGCGGCAACTTCGTCGAGATTTCGCCCGGCGGCGGACTGGACAACTACCAGCCGGGGGATGAGATCCTGGATACCCAGGGCTCTGTCAGCCTGCTGACCATGCTGATGCGTTACATCGGTGGGGAAGGCGATCAGCAATGATCGCCCGCGCGTTGGCCGTGATGCTTGCGCTCACTGCACCCGCCCTGGCGCAGGAGCAGACGGAGACAGGGACCGGCGCGGTGTTGCGCGGGCTGGACAAGCTGAATGCCAAGGTCAGCGACATTACCCTGCAGAACGGCGAGGCCACCGTCCTTGGCCTGATCGAAATCGCGCTAAAGGAATGTCGTTACCCGCAGGACGACCCCTCGGGTGATGCCTATGCCTTTCTGACCATCCGCGAGGCGGGCGTGGCAAAACCGCTCTTTTCGGGCTGGATGATCGCCTCGTCCCCGGCGCTGAACGCGATGGACCACGCGCGCTATGACGTCTGGGTCATGCGCTGTACCCTGCCTGAGTAATTCCGCGCATCCTCTGAGACATCGTCGGGCCATCCGGTGCGTGCGCCGGGATCGGGTCGGGGTCAGCCGGAGGGCCGCAGGTGGGCCACCACCTCGGCGCCAGACCCGGCCAGCGGCTGCGACCGGAGGTCGGCGGGCCGTTTCAGCGCCTCGGACAGTTGCATGCGATAGGCGTGCCGCGTGATCTCGATCCCGCCCAGGCTGGCCAGGTGCGGGGTCAGGAACTGGGTGTCGAACAGGACGAATCCTGTGCGCCGCAACAGGTCCACCAGCCAGGCCAGCGCGATCTTGGAGGCATCCGTGCGGCGCGAGAACATCGACTCGCCGCAATAGGCCGCGCCCACCGTCACGCCGTAGACCCCGCCCACTAGCGCGCCTTCCATCCAGACTTCCAGCGAATGCGCGTGACCCTGCGCGAAAAGCGCGTGGTAGAGATCGCGGATCTCGGAGTTGATCCAGGTTTCTTCACGGTCGGCACAGCCGTCGATCACACCCGAGAAATCGGCATTCAGCGTCACCTGGTAGTCGTCGCGCCGCAGGCGTTTCGCCAAGCTGCGCGAAACCCGGAACCCCTCCAGCGGCAGCACGCCACGCCGACGCGGATCGACCCAGAAGATATCCGGATCGTCGCGCCGTTCGGCCATCGGAAAGATTCCGGTGCGATAGGCCTGCAGGAGAAGTTCGGGGGTGACACTCATGACGGCGGGATAGTCGCCTGTCGTGACGTGGCCCGCCATGCGACCCGCCGTCCCGCAGTCCGTGTGCGGGGGGCGGTGTCGAGGGGGGAGGCCCCGGCGCAGGGCCGGGGCAGGGCGGCCCGGCTCATTCCAGCCCGCCGGCCTCCAGCCATTTTTCCAGCCAGTGAATGTTGTATTCGCCGGTGTGGATGTCCTTTTCGCGCAAGAGCGCATGGAACAGCGGCACGGTGGTGTCGATCCCGTCCACGATCAGCTCACCCAGGGCGCGGTTCAGACGCGCCAGCGCCTCGGGCCGGTCGCGGCCATGCACGATCAACTTGCCGATCAGGCTGTCGTAATAGGGCGGGATGCGATAGCCGTCATAGAGCGCGGAGTCCATCCGCACGCCAAGTCCGCCCGGCGCGTGGAAATGCGAGATCGTGCCCGGCGAGGGCCGGAATTCGGGCAGTTTCTCGGCGTTGATGCGGACCTCGATGGCATGGCCGTTGATCTGCAGGTCGTCCTGGGTAAAGGACAGCGGTTGACCGGCGGCGACAAGGATCTGTTCCCGCACGAGGTCGACACCAAAGATGCCTTCGGTCACCGGATGTTCCACCTGCAGGCGTGTGTTCATCTCGATGAAGTAGAACTCGCCATCCTCGTAGAGGAATTCGATGGTGCCGGCGCCGCGATACCCCATCTTGGCCACGGCATTGGCGCAGATCGCGCCGATGTGGGCCCGTTCCTCGGGGCTGATCGACGGGCCGGGGGCCTCTTCGAACACCTTCTGGTGACGGCGCTGCAGCGAACAGTCGCGTTCGCCCAGGTGAACGCCGCCGCCCTGGCCGTCGCCAAAGACCTGGATCTCGATGTGGCGCGGACGCTGCAGGTATTTCTCGATATAGACCTCGTCGTTGCCAAAGGCCGCCTTGGCCTCGGCCCGCGCGGTCTGATAGGCGCGCGCCATCTCGTCTTCGTCGCGGGCAACCTTCATGCCGCGCCCGCCACCGCCGGCGGTGGCCTTGACGATGACCGGATAGCCAAAGCTGGCGCCGATTTCCTTGGCTTCTTCGACGCTGGCAACGCCACCCTCGGAGCCGGGCACAACCGGGATGCCCAGGTCCTTTGCCGTCTCCTTGGCAGTGATCTTGTCACCCATCGTGCGGATATGCTCTGCCGAGGGGCCGATGAAGGTGATGTCGTGGTCTTCGACGATCTGCACGAAACGGGCGTTTTCCGACAGGAAGCCATAGCCCGGGTGGATCATCGTGGCGCCCGTCACCTCGCAGGCCGAGATGATGGCCGGGATCGAAAGATAACTGTCGGGCGAGGGCGCGGGGCCGATGCAGATGGTCTCGTCCGCCATGCGAACGTGCATGGCGTCGGCATCGGCGGTGGAATGCACAGCGACCGAGGGGATGCCCATTTCGCGGCAGGCCCGGATGACACGCAGCGCGATCTCGCCGCGGTTGGCGATCAGGATCTTGTGGGTCATGCGCTTACTCGAGGATGACCAGCGGGGCGCCGTATTCGACGGGCGCGCCGTCCTCGACGAGGATGCGCTTGACGGTGCCTGCGCGGGGGGCGGGTATGTGGTTCATGGTCTTCATCGCCTCGACGATCAGCAGCGTGTCGCCTTCCTTGACCGTCGTGCCGACCGAGATGAAGGAATCCGCGCCCGGTTCGGGCTGCATGTAGACGGTGCCGACCATAGGCGAGGTCACAGCGCCGGGATGGGCGGCGGGATCTTCGGGCATCACCTCTGCCGAGGCAGCGGGCGCCGCAGCGGCCGGTGCGGGGGCGGCGGCGACCGGGGCCGGTGCGGCAACGGGGGCCGGTGCGGCCACTGTCGTGGCTCGGCTGATGCGCACTTGCAGGCTGTCGTCGTCACCGTATTCGCGCATGACCTCCAGCTCTGTCAGGTCGTTATCCTGCAGGAGTTCCGCCAGGGCCTTGATAAAGGCCACATCCGCATCGGACTTGTTCTCGCTCATGCCATCCTCGCCATGTCCACCTGCCCGTTACCGATCACATCGGCGGGCTCAGCGCGCTTATAGGGTATGGCGCGGGCGGTGAAAAGCGATGCCGCGCAGGATTGCCGCGCGGTTTCGCCTTGCCACGCGGCATTGCCGGGCCGGCATGCCCGGAGGGGTGATCAGTCGCGCTGTCCGTCAGCCGGACCGGCTGTGCGGGCGGCCTGCTCGTCGGAGCGTGATTCCCCCGGGTTCGCGCCGGTGTCTGCGGCACTTTCGGCGGCTTCGGCGACCGTGGTGGGCGGGGCCTGTTCCTCCAGCATGCGGCTGATGGCGATTTGCATGATCGAGGGCGGCGCGGTGTTGGCGTCGGGGTCAGGCTCACCGTTGACGGCACGCCAGAACTTGGCCGGTGCCTGCCCTTCGCGCAGACCGGCCTCCGGGTCGCGGGCGTCGGCAATGGGTTTTACCCGGGTCTCGCTCGCGGGATCGCGCGGGACATCGGGCAGCCCCTGCGGATGGCCCGTGACCTGCGGCGCCGTCAGCAGAGGTGTTGCAGTGACTTGCATTAGGCTGCTCCGTTTTCAGAGCGCCCCCACCACAAGAAGGGTAGCACCGCCGGTGTGTCCGCGCAGCGGGTTTGGTCGAATTGAGGAGAGAATCCGCTCATAGAAAGGCATTGGCGGGCAATTGCCGGGTTTCGGCGGTTTTCGGCGAATTTGCGCAAACGTGTGGGGATTTTAAACTTTTCAAAACACATTCCGACAACAATATGTGAAGTGGACGCGCAAGACCAGATACGTTGAGGCTACCAGCATGAAACAAGCACAGTGGAAATTCGGCGGGACCCAGGCTCGCTTTGGCGCGGGCGGATCGCAAGGCGACCAGGAGGGGGGTATGCAGGGCGGTGATGCCACCGTCGTGACCGAAGTCACCTATAGCGATGAGGTCCTGGCCGAGCTGATCTACATGATCGAGGAGGAAAAGCTGGCGGGCGATGTCTACGAGGCCTTCTACGAGATGTACGGCCTGAAGATCTTTGACAATATCGCCACTTCCGAAGACCGGCATTTCGATGCCCTGATCGCCCAGGCCGAGGCATTGGGCCTCGACACGGATCAGTTCGTCTTCAACCAGCCGGGCGTCTTCGAGGACGCGGAACTGCAGGCGCTCTACGACGAGATGATCGCCACGGGGTCCCTGTCCGTGACCGACGCGCTGGAGGTGGGCGCCGCCATCGAGACCAAGGACATGGTCGATATCGCCGCCGCCATCGAAGTGGCCGAGGGAACGGCCCTGGCCGATGTCTACGAGAACCTGCTGGCCGGCTCGGCCAACCACCTCGTGGCCTTCGAGGCGCTGCTGGCCTGAGTTGCCTTGGCAAAGGAAAAAGCCGCCGGGATGTCCCGGCGGCTTCTGGTCTCGGGACGCCCCGTTGCCGGGGCGTGCGCGATCACTTGTTCATTCTGTTTTCGATGAGGTCGTCGACGACGGAAGGGTCGGCGAGGGTTGAGGTGTCGCCGAGGGCGCCGTAGTCGTTCTCGGCGATCTTGCGCAGGATGCGGCGCATGATCTTGCCGGAG